>JAEXCN010000238.1 GCA_023402175.1 Pseudomonadota bacterium
GGTGAAGATCGCGCCGGGCACCACGGTGCAGGTCCTCGCGAACGCCGTCTCCTCCTTCGAGGCTCAGGCAGCTGCGAGCAAGACCGACAAGGAGCTCGCCGACCTCAAGGAAGCGAAAGCGACCGCCGACAAGAAATGAACCGTCTCTCGAGGCGGTTCTTGGTCCACGCGTGACGACTACCGAGCTCCATCGATGACCAGCTCTCAGCGAAACTCTCTCATCGTCATCGCCGCCGCGGGCGTTGCCGGTTACGCCTTCTATCGCGCAGACAACTTCTGGGGTGTGGTCCTCATGGGCCTCACCGTCATCTGGGCGGCCGTCACGGCGCTTCCGGTGATGGACAGTGGGTGGCGCTTCAAGGTCGGCTTCACCACGGCCGTGTTCTTCGGCTCGATCGTCGTCCTCCTGCCGACGTTCGAGGACCTCAGCCGGGCGAAGGACGGGCATGCACGCTTCCACGCGCCTCAGTACGTCAAGGACAACATCACCTTCGGCGTCGTCAAAGGCCTCGACCTCCAGGGAGGCCTTCGTCTCGTCTACACCGTCGAGGTCGAGGAGGCGCTGCGCGACAAGCGCGACAAGTTCGCCGACGAGATGCGCCAGGAGCTCGCGACGGCGTACCAGATCCACACGGGCGAGGGCCTGCTGAAGCAGCCCGAGCTGAAGCAGCTCGACGAGAAGGTCCACATCTTCACGCCCGAGAGCGCGGTCCTGCGCATCAAGTTCAAGGACCCCGCCGACGTGAAGATGATCGACGAGCGCTTCCAGAAGAAGTTCGCCCAGGAGCTCGCTCAGATGAAGAGCGGCGAGGGCGAAGTCGCCTTCAAGCTCCGCGCCGAGGTCGAGACGCAGACGCGCGACCGCGCCGTCACGCAGGCGAAGGACACCGTCAACCGTCGCGTCGACGAGCTCGGCCTCCGCGAGGCGAGCGTCACGACGCGCGACGAGGACATCATCGTCGAGGTCCCCGGCTCGAACCGCTCGCAGTTCGAGGAGATCAAGGAGATCATCCGCAAGACCGCCCGCCTCGAGTTCAAGATGGTGGACGACGAGGCGGACTTCTTCAACAAGATCGACGAGAAGAGCGTCCCCGAAGGCATCGAGATCCGCATCGAGAACGCGCCGCTCGGCGAGGTCGGCGGCCAGAAGCAGAGCGCCCGTCGCCAGTTCTTCTCGATCAAGATCCCGTCGGAGTGGGACGGCAAGAGCACGAAGGACGACGAGGTCGTGCGCAGCCATGCGATGCAGGCTTCGCTCGACAAGCTCAAGGCGTTCGTGAAGACGCTCGACGTGCCCGACGATCACGCGGTCGGCTACGAGAAGACCGAGGACTACGACCCGGACACCGGCAAGGCGACGGAGGACGGCTGGCGTACGTTCTACCTGCGTGGCCGCGCGGACGTGACCGGTGAGTACATCACCGATGCGCAGGTCGCCGTCGACCAGCGCAGCGGCGTCCCCGAGGTCTACGTCGCGATCACGTTCAGCCCCGCAGGCGCGGACCGCTTCGAGCAGATCACGGGCGACAACATCAATCGCCGCTTCGCGATCATCCTCGACGACGTCATCAACTCGGCGCCCGTCATCCGGTCGAAGATTGGCGGCGGCCGCGCGAGCATCACGATGGGCGCGGGCGATCAGGACCAGCAGCTCAACTCGGCGCGCAAGCTCGAGATGGTCCTTCGCTCCGGCGCTCTCCCGGCGCCGATCCAGCTGTCGAACGAGTCGATCATCGGCCCGACGCTCGGCGAGGACGCCATCGCGAAGGGCGGCATCGGCGCGGCGGTCGGCTCCGGCCTCGTGCTCCTCTTCATGCTCGTCTACTACCGAGGCTCGGGCTTCGTCGCAGACGCAGCGGTGCTCTTCAACCTCCTCATCCAGCTCGCGATCCTCGCGTCGTTCAGCGGCACGCTCACGCTGCCCGGCATCGCGGGCCTCGCGCTCACGATCGGCGTCGCCGTTGACGCGAACGTGCTCATCAACGAACGCATCCGCGAGGAGCTACGCGCTGGACGTAGCGTCCGAGCGGCGGTCGAAGCCGGTTACGACAAGGCCTTCACGGCGATCATCGACGGCCACGTCACGATGTTCATCTCCGGCCTCATCCTGGCCCAGTACGGCACCGGTCCCGTGAAGGGCTTCGCCGTCACGCTCATCATCGGCATCATCGCCAGCCTCTTCACCGGCGTCTTCTGCACCCGCCTCGTCTTCGACTACTGGGTGCGTGGCGCGAAGGTGAAGCGACTCAGCGTCGGCGCGGAGTTCTGAGGGAAGCCCGTCATGGAGTTCTTCAAGTCTCACAAAGTCTACGACTTCATGCGGATGAGGAAGTATTGGATCTTCCTCTCCATCTCGCTGACGATCGCGTCTCTGATCTCGCTCTACTTCCCGGGCCCGAACTACGGCACGGACTTCCGCGGCGGAACCGAGATCGAGGTTGCGTTCAAGAAGCCGGTCGACGGCGGCGAGATCCGCCACGCGGTCACCGCATCGGGGCAGTTCTCCGAGCCGGATGTCGTCCAGGTCCAGACGAAGGACAACTCGTCCCAGTTCCTCGTTCGCGTCCAGGAGATCAGCACCGTCGACGAGCACACCAAGGAAGCGCTGAAGCATGCGCTCTGCCTCGGCGTCGAGGGTGACGACGAGACCACCTGCCCGAAGAGCGTGCGCGCGACCGAGGTGAAGTTCAGCGCGGGCGGCGACAAGCTCAGCGTCCGCTACGACAACGATCCTGATCTCGAGAAGATCAAGGAGCAGGTCACGGCGGTCCCGAACGTGAAGCTGCGCGTCTCGGACAAGAACCCGCAGATCGTGAACAAGCGCGATCACCGCGTCGAGATCCAGCTCCAGAGCAAGGGCGACCAGCTGATGGACGTCCTCAAGAAGGAGCTCGGCGCCGACGTCGTCCCCGATCACGCCCTCCGCGTCGAGTGGGTCGGTCCGAAGGCCGGTAAGCAGCTCCGCGACAGCGCGCGCAACGCCGTCGCGCTCTCGATCGTGTTCATCATGATCTACCTCGCGTTCCGCTTCGACCTGCGGTTCGCGCCCGGCGTCGTCCTCGCGTGTCTCCACGACGCGCTCGTCGTCCTCGGAGCGTTCGTCGTCACGCACCGCGAGGTCACGCTGTCGACGATCGCCGTCGTGCTCACGATCGTCGGTTACTCGATGAACGACACCGTCGTCGTCTACGACCGCATCCGTGAGAACCTCGGCAAGCACCGCGGCAAGTCGTTCGGCGAGATCATCAACATGAGCGTCTCGGAGACGCTCTCCCGCACGATCCTCACGTCGGGCGCGACGATGCTGTCCGTCCTCGCGTTCTTCGTCTGGGGAACCGGCGTCATCAAGGACTTCGCGTTCGGCATGGTCGTCGGCATCGTCGCCGGCACCTACTCGAGCATCTACGTTGCCGCTCCGCTGACGGAGTGGATCGACAAGCGCATCGCCAAGGGCGGCCGCTCGTCGAACGTGAAGAAGCGGCTCCGCGCGAAGCCGGCGTAGTCGGGCTTCGCCTGAGGCTTCAGGCTTCGGGCTTCGCCCGAGGCTTCAGGCTTCGGGCTTCAGGCTTCAGGTTCGCGAACAATGACGGCCGGGCTCTCGCGTAGAGCTCGGCCGTTTTGCGCTCGATGGGGCCCGGACGACGGTGACGATCGATGGTCGTCCTGGGAGGGTCTTGCGATCGCCACGACGGATCTGCGGTAGATTGGGCCCCGCGGGCTCGCCCGTTCGCCATGTCCGAGCAGCCGCTCATCCACTTCCGCGAGATCAAGAAGGCCTTCGGAGCCAAGGTCATCTACAACGGTCTCGACTTCGCGATCCGCCGCGGGGAGACCGTCACGATCCTCGGACCGTCCGGCAGCGGAAAGAGCGTCATGCTGAAGATGCTGATCGGTCTCCTCGAGGCCGACAGCGGTCAGATCCTCTTCGACGGGCGCGACGTCACGACGATGACGGAGCTCGAGCTCTACGAGGTTCGGCGTCGCGTCGCGTATCTCTTCCAGGGCGCAGCGCTGTTCGACTCGCTGACGGTCGGTGAGAACGTCGCGTACGGGCTGCGCGAGCAGAACTGGAACACGATGTCCGACGAGGAGATCCGGCGTCGTGTCGCGCAGTCGCTCGAGAGCGTCGGCCTGCCGGGCATCCAGGAGATGCGCCCGAGCGATCTGTCGGGCGGCATGAAGAAGCGCGTCGGCCTCGCGCGGACGCTCGCGCTCCAGCCCGAGGTGCTCCTCTACGACGAGCCCACCACCGGACTCGATCCGATCAACACTGCGCGCATCAACAACCTCATTCGCGGCATCAAACGAGCGCTCGGACTGACGAGCGTGGTCGTGACACACGACATGGGTACGGCATTCTCGGTCTCCGATCGCATCGTGATGGTGGGCAAAGGACGGCTCATCATGGAGGGTACGCCGGAAGACTTCCGTCGTACTCAGAACCCCTACGTACGTGACTTCATCGACGGCAAGGCGCCGGAGGTGGAGGACGTCTCCGTGCTACTCTCGACGTCGTGAGCAACAAGGGCCGAACGCTCAAGGTGGGGGTGTTCGTCTTCGTCGGGCTCGTCCTGTCGACGATCGCCGTTTTCACGATCGGCGAGAACTGGCGGATGTGGGACCGGAAGGTGAAATACAGCGCTGCCTACGACGACGTCGTCGGCTTGCGTCCGGGGTCGGTCGTTCGCCTCGGCGGCATCGACGTCGGCACCATCGACAAGGTCGAGCACAGCGACAAGTCCGACGATCACAAGGTTTACGTGACGCTCTCGATCGCGCGCGAGGAGGCCGGGCGCATTCGCAACGCCACGGTGGCCACGATCGAGGGCAAGGGTCTGCTCGGCGACAAGATGGTGCAGCTCGCGTGGAGCGATGACGTCGCCAAGGAGCTGAGGACGCAGGGACAAGATCCGAACGCCCCCGTCGCTCCCGGAGGCTGGCTCCATACGGGCCCCGGTGCCGATCCCATGGCGGCCGTCGGCGTCGCGACGAAGAAGGCGCAGCTCGTGCTCGAGAACCTCGAGAAAGCGACGCAGAGCATCGCCGACGACAAGTTCAAGGAGGACCTGCAGGGCACGGCGCACGCGCTCCGCGTGATCCTCGAAGGCATCTCGGAGAAGGACGGCGTCGCGCATCGGATGATCTTCGATCCCGAAGAGGCGAAGCGCGTCGATCGGATCCTCGTCAACCTCGAGGCGACGACCGCGAACCTCGCGCACGTGAGCGCCGACGCGCGCGACGTGAGCGCCCGCGTGAAGAGCGGCCCCGGGCTCGCGCACACGATCGTCTACGACGACCAGCTCGGTGCGGGGATGACCGGCACGATGGTCGAGCTCCACAAGAGCCTCCAGGCCGTGCGCACGGGCAACGGCCTCGCGCATTCGATCGTCTACGGCGACGATCAGACGCAGCACCTGATGGGCAACGTGAACGCGATGAGCGACGACCTCCGCGAGATCGTCGCGAACATGAAGGCCGGACGCGGCACCGTCGGCGCGCTGCTCGTCGATCCGACGGTCTACGAGGACATCAAGAGCCTCGTCGGCAACGTCGAGCGTAACCAGGTCCTCCGCGCCCTCGTCCGCTACTCGATCAAGCAGAACGAGGACAAGCCGCACGCCGAGGTGAAGACGGACGTGCCGCAGCCCGCCGTGACTCCCGCCGCCCAGAAGTAGGCCGCAGGAGAACGGACGCTCAACGCCTGAAGGCGGCTGCCGTCATCTTCGCGATCTCGCGCACGGTGAGCGGCGCCGAGCCTTCGGCCTTGTTGTTCACGAGGACGAACCCTTCGTCACAGCCGGCCTCTGCGGCGGCTCGCAGGATCGCGACGACGTCTTCGCGCATCTCCGGCTGCGGCTCGGCGAGCTTGTCGAACGGCGCGAGGTCGACCTTGCGCGATGCGTACCGCGTGTACGGGGGCAGCATGAGGCGAACGACCGTGAACGGAGCCGTGATCGCCTTCGCACGGAGCTGATCGCGAAGTGGCGGCATCGCCGTCCAGTACGTGAGGACGTGTGCTGCGCCGTTCGCTCTCAGCATGTCGAGCCATCTCGCTCCGAAGAGCTCCGCGTTCCGTAGCTCGAACGCCCATCTGGGCCCGGACGGGAGACGCGAGACGAAGTCGTCGACGCGCGCGACGAGGGTGCGTTCGTCGATGGCCCCGCGAGGCATCGGCGTGAGCTCGAAGACGAACGGGCCCGCGTCGGCTGCGAACGACCGCCCGTACGGCGCGAGCACGTCGGAAGTGAACCGCTCGAGATCGAGGAAGTGCGGGTTCTTCATCCCCGCGCGCGCGCCGTAGCGCGGGTGACGCGGGTACACCGCGGTCGTGATCTCGTCCCAGACTTTCGACAGCACACGAAACGGCGGAAGCGCGGGAGTGTTCTCGCGTGCGACCGTGAGCTGCGCCCGATATCCCTGGAGATCCTCGTCGCGGACGGGGCCGTAGTAGCTTCGATCGAGGCTGACAGCACGGAGGAGCGGATGTTGCGCGTACGCCTCGAGGCCGCTCCTGGCGAGATCGGCCTCGCTCGGGCGTCCGCTCCAGACGATGTTCCTCCATCCGGGGAACGACCAGCTGCTCGTGCCGAAGCGAACGAAACGCGGAAGGCGCGCAGCGAGCTCGCGGTCGTCGTCCGTCACGTGCGGCTGGACGAGACCGCGTCGGTAGCTCGCGCCGTCGTCGGCTCCGCCTCCGCCTCCGAAGAGAGAGAGCTGGTCCCCCACGATCACCGCACGCCCGCAGGCGTCCTCACGTCTTCGTCACCAGAGCAGCCCCGCGAGCGGCCGCGAGCTCGCGCGTCGTCCGCCGGCGGGCGAGGGGTTCTCCCAGTAACGATCGGTCGCGCCGCGGCGCATGACGGTGAGGCGGAGCAGATCGATCTCGAGGAGCGCGACGACGCCTTGGGCCTGCGCGTCGTTGCCTGCGATGCGGAACAGCTCTCCGCCGACGGCGAGCTGCACGCCCCACGGTGCGCCGCCGATCAACATCGCCGAGATCGGCCAGCGTCCGTACTCGCCGTGGCCGAACGATCGCCACATCGGCCCGGCGTCGAGCGCGAGCCCCCACTGGCCACGAGCGAAGCCGCCCGTCGCGAAGCGCGCCGAGATGCCGAGATCGGTGCCGAGCGCGAAGTATGTCGTGCTGCGGAACACGCCGCCGACGACGAAGCTCCGCATCGGATCGGTGCCGACGCCGATCGCGAAGCTCGCGCTGCCCCGATTGGAGTAGCTGCCGGTGTCGTCATTACGTTTGAGCCCGTAGCCCCCACCTGCTGAGAGCCAGGACGACACGTCGGCACGTGCCCCGCTTGCATGCATCATGCACAGGGCGCCGAGCGCGATCGCGAGGCATTTTCGCGTCTTGCCGCTGCGGCTTCGGAAACGCACCAAGGTAGGCGAGAGCGCGGGCATGTCGGCTCGACGTACCGCGCTGGGCGTCTTTCCGCAAGGTGCTAGCGTGGGGCCATGCGTCCGGGATCGCAGCGTCTCTCCCGTCACTCGGTTCCTGCTCCAATACGACGCGGGACACCATGGCCGACAGCGTTCGTCGTGCTCCTCGCCGCAACGACCGGCGACGCGGCGCCTTCGAGCACACCGCTCCGTAACGCGCGAGTCGCCGAGCGCTCGTCTCCGCGCACGCTCGATCTTCCGACGGCGTCGGCGTCGCTCGAGCCGGAGAAGCCCTCCTGGGCGATATCGCTGCCGGCGATCGAGGTCGAGAACCACAACACGAACGCACGAGGGACGATCCGGCTCTACGGCAACGACGGCGCGCTCGATCGATCCGCGCTGCGCGACTTCATGCGCGTCGCGAACAGCGTGGCCGATGTCCCGGATCGTGCGGACGGCGAGGTCGCCGAGCCGCTCGATCGACGGCTCGTCCAGCTCGCGTTTCGCGCGGCCTATCACTTCGGCGCCAAGCCGATCGTCATCGTGAGCGCGACGCGCAAGCGCGCGCACGGCAAGCACCGCAGGGGCGAGGCGCTCGATTTCCAGCTCGAGGGCGTCCGCGCAGCGACGCTTGCAGCCTATCTCCGCACGTTCCCGCGCGCGGGCGTCGGCATCTACACGCATCCGAAGACGCAGTTCGTCCATCTCGACGTGCGCGACCACAGCTATCACTGGCTCGATGCTTCGCCGCCGGGCATCACGTGGCGCGAGAAGCGGATCCCGGATCGGACGCAGGAACGTCGCGACGCGTCTTACGCGAGGATGATGGACCTGCCGGAAGTCGCGACGAACTGAGCGGGCCGCTCAGCCGACCTGCAGCTCGAGCGCGTCTTGCTGGGCGCGCGCCCGGCGGGCGGTTTCCTGGATGACGCGCACCTTCTCGACCACGTGAGCAATCGCGTCATTGTGGAAGAGGAGCGTGTTGTGGCCGCAGCGCGGGAGCACGAGGACGTCGCCGCGCGGGAAGACAGCGCTCTCGGCCGGCACGATCATCCGATCGCCTTCGCCGACCACGGACGTGTGCGGGACATCGTGCTCGTGCGCGCGTGCGCGGAGGCGCGCGAGGATCGGGCTCGATCGGCCGAGCTCGCGTCCGACGAGGAACGGGAACGGATGCGCGCGTACGGTGCCGCCGAACGGCGAACCGAGCGAGATCGTCTGCGTGACGCGCGCATGGCCACCGAGCTCCTGGACGTACCAGCGCGCCACGAGCCCGCCGAGGCTGTGACCGACGAGGTGTACTCTGCAACCACTCGGAACGCGCGCAACGATCTTGGCGAGGCTCCGCGCGATGCGATCGATGCCGACGCCGGGAGCGTGGGTGAAGCTCGCGACCTTCGCGGCGGTCCTCTCGACGAGCCTCCGCTTCATCGGACGCCAGACGCCCGCCGTCGCGAAGAAGCCGTGCACGAGCACGACCACGTCGTCTTCGTGCTGGAGCTGTATCGGAACGACCGGAATCAGGTCGCGAGGCATCAGCACGACCTCGCGGAGCGTGGAGAGCGTGTCCGTCACCTGGGCCTTGAGCGATGCCCGGAGCGAGCCTGCATCGGCCGGTGAGGGGCACGCGAGGAAGGGCGGCATGTCGTCGAGCGGCGGCATGGTTGCGTCCTTGTTGGGCTTCCAAGAAGCACGATCCATGCGAGCTCGGCCAAGATTCTGGTAAAGCTCTCTCGTCCATGCAGGCCGAGGCCGCGAATCCGAGCGCCTACTCCACCCACTCGATGGCGATCGTCGTGGCCGAGTCGGACATCGACGAGCTCGGCCATGCGAGCAACATCGCGTATGTGCGATGGATTCAGGACGTCGCCGTCGCTCATTCGGCCGCCGTCGGCCTCGACTTCGAGGCGTACCGGAAGCTCGGCGGTGTGTTCTTCGTCCGCCGCCACGAGATCGACTACCTGCGTCCGGTCTTACGCGGTGACCGCCTCCAGGTGCGTACGTGGATCGACAGCGCCATGGCCGCGAAGTGCAAGCGCGCAACGGAGATCGTCGACGAGAAAGGGACCGTCGTTGCGCGCGCGATGACGACGTGGGGCTACGTCGAGATGGCCACCGGACGGCCCGTCCGGATCCCCGAAGTGGTTCGGAGCGCGTTCGGCCTTCGTCCTCCACCGAGCAACAGCTCGACCTGAGAGGCAGCGGCTCGACGTGCGGCGACGGGCTCGTCGCTGCTACTGGCCACAATTCTCGAGACGGAACTGCGCGCGGGCCTCGCACGTCGTCTTCGCGCCGGCGTTCTCTGCGTTCGGGCAGGTGACTTCAGCCCAGACGCGTCCCGCTGCGACGCTGTGGAAGGGCGACGTGTAGCGGACGATGCACTGGCTATCGCGCTGCTCGTAGGTGTTGCCGCTCTTCCGCGTCGAGAAGATCGCGTGGATGCCGGTCTGCTCGCCGGTCGCCGTGAGCTTGCCGTCGAGGCGGAACAGACCGCCGGTCGCACCGGAGAGCGCGACGGACGCGGCGACGTTGAAGCCGTCGCCGCCGGCCGACGATACCGTGCAGCTCACGTTGGCGGTGCCCTGCTCCCACGACTCGCCGTCCTTCACAGGCTTGGCCGGGACGTTCGGCTGCCCCGCGGGGTCGCCGAAATCGCCGAGTGTGAAGAGCGCGCCGACGTCGGGGCATTCCTTGTCGGTGCCGGGCTCGAGTGTCCCTTCGAAGATTGCCTGTGCTCGTGCAGTCGGCTCATTGCCGCTCGAGCCACCCGAGCTGCTCGCACCGCCGTTCGACGAGCTGCTTCCGTCACCGCCGTTCGACGCTCCGCCCGTGCACGCCACGGCTCCGAGAGCGAAGACGACGAAGACCCGAGACACCCCACGAGCCGAACCCACCCTCATACGAAGGTTGTAACCGAACGCACGGATATGCACATGTCCTTTCGTGCGAAGCCGCGAGCATCAGCGGGCGACGGCTGCTCCGCGTTCGATCCACACGTGGTAGTTGCGGTACTCGCCGCCGTGCGCTTCGAGCGTGATGCGCTCGCCGGCCTCGATGCCGTCGAGTGATGCCGTGGCCGTTCGCCACGCGCCCTCGCGGACGGGCTCGAGCGTCATCTCCTTGATCGCGCGTGAGCTCCGGAGCCTGATGCCTTGCGCGCCGGCATCGATGCGTGCTCGCACCGTCAGCGGGCCGCTCGCGCCGCTCTTCACGACGAACGACTCGCTCTTGCCGTCCGGGATCGTGCGCCCGCCGTCGAAGCGCCGCGCGCCGCTCGCGTCGACGAGCACGTCGAGCGTCGTCCATCCGCCATGGGGCAGGGGAGGCGCGTACGCGTGCTCGGCCTCGTCGATCACGTCCCCGATGTCGATCTCGTCGACGACGAGCGTCGCTCGGCGCTCGGCGCTCCGCGCAGTGCCGAGTGCGCTCCAGTCGGCGCGGTAGATCACCTTCGTCGGGCTGCCGCAGATGACGTTGCCTTCGATGGTGACACGGTCGATCTCGACGCCGAACCTCGACGTCAGCGTGGCGAACCAGTTCGGGTAGAGCGCGAAGTGCGTCGGTCGATCCTGCGGATCGAGCCGTTCGATGAGCTCGATCGTCGCCGCCTCGCCGTGCACGGCAGCACGCGCGAACGGGACGCGACGATAACCACCGAGGCCGAGCGCATCGACGGCGGTGCGGCTCGAGACGTACGGGATCGCGCCGGCGTCGCCGAGCAGGATCTTGGAATCCGCAGGCAGACGCGCGATTCGCTCGCCGACCTCGATGTGTTGATCGCGGATGTTCGCGCTCGCTGCGCGGAAGTGGCGCACCTGGGCCGGGATCTTCGGCGCCGCCGTCGCGATCGCGCCGAAAGCGACGAGCGCGCCGATGAAGCGTCCTCGACGAGCACGCGCGAGCGTCGCCGCCCCGAGCGCCGCCGCCGTCGAGACGAGGATGAGCGCCGGCGCGTAGTAGCGGAAGTTGTGGTGCGGCGCGTTCCCGTTCCAGGAGACGAGCAGGATCCAGCCGAGCGCCGACACGATGCATGCGCCCGCGACGGCACGATACTCGCGCCGCACGAGGCCGATGACGGCGAGGATGGGCAAGAGCACGACGAGCGCGGGCACGACGGCGAGCTCTCCGCGGACGACCTTCACCCAGAACGTCACGAGGTTCTCGGCGAAGACGCGCGCGCGATCGACCTCGGAGAGGTACGGGTTCGACGACAGCAGCTTGAGCTGCGCACCCGCCGAGCGTGCATCACCCGTCGCCGCGAGGTTCGAACCGAGCACGGCGACCGTCGCGAGAGCACCAGGGAGCGATGCGCGAAGCAGGACAGCAAGGCCCGAGCGTCGGCCCGCGCCGCGCGCAGCGGCGATCGCGAAGACGCCGACGAGAACGGCCGCTTCGGGCCGGAGCAGGACGAGCGCAGCGCCCCAGCCTCCGAGCCGCCACTGGAGCGACTCGCGCGTGCTCGACCCAAAGCGGTTCGCGCGCGTTCGAGCGAGCGCCTCGAGCGCGCGACCGAGCGCTGCCGCAAAAACGGCGACCTCCATGCCGCTGAAGAGCGCCCAGTCGAGGACGCCGATCGAGAGCGGCACGAGCGCGATCGACCACGCGAGCCACGCTGGGCACGGGCGCACGAGCCGCCGGATCGTCCGGAGGAGCGAAGCCACGCCGAGCACGGCGACGATCGCGGCCCACACGCCGAGCATCCGCCCGCGGAAGCCGAAGACCCACCCGAGCGCGAGGATCACGGCATAAAGCGGCGAGGTCTCGCCCGACGAATAGCCCTGGCCGGCGATCCACTCGAACGGATGCCCCTGTCCGAGAGACCGCGCGAAGTCGAAGTGGATGTAGACGTCGTCGAGCGGAGCCGGGAACCAACCGCGGCCGACCTCTGCGGCCGGGATCCAGAACATGGCGGCGGCGGCGCTTGCGAGCGCGGTCGCGACGAGAAAGCCACCTCGTCCGTGTCGTGCGCCCGTTCCGTCTCGTCCCGTCTCCGTGATCGATGCCAGAAGCCGAGGCATGGGCCGCGGGAGGTGTATCACACGGCCCAGACGCCACCGGCGATCCTACGCGGCACGGATGTCGTCTAGGCGGCGTCCGCACGGCGTGCTAGCTCGCGAAGCATGGACGACCGCGACGCCGCGCACTGGGCAGCTGTCGAAGAGGCAACGGAGCTCCTTCACGAGGAGCGTTTCCGCGAGGCGCTGGAGGTGCTTCGCGACGTCATCCGCAACGATCCGCAGAACGCGTACGCGTTCTTCTTCCTGGGTCAGGCCCTCTACGAGGTCGGCGAGCTCCAGCCTTCACGCGACGCCTACCGCGCTGCGCTCCGCCTCGCGCCGCAGCACCTCGGCGCGCGCGTGGCCCTGACGCACGTCCTCCGCAAGCTGGGCGAGACGCGCGACGCCGTGTCCGAAGGGGCCGTCGCGCTGGAGCAGGCACCCACCGACGGTGACGTCCTCTACGCGCTCGGCCTCGCGTACCTCGCACGCGGCGACAACGTCGCGGCGCGGCGGCACCTCGAGGCGTTTCTCCGGGCGAAGCCGGAGCTCGAGACGCGCATCGAGGTCGAAGGCCTTCTCCAGTCGATGGAAGGCCCCGGCCCGATCAAGGACGAGAACTGAGCGAGGCTGGCCGCGACTCCCGGAGACTGACGTCCGGAGTCTGAAGCCAGCCTGAAGCTCGGAGCCTCGACCCTGAAGCCCCGAGCTGAAGACTCGTCTCGTTACTGCCCGCAGTTCTCGAAACGGAACTGCGCGATCGCCTCGCACGACGTCTGCGCGCCCGGGTTCTCGGCGGTCGGGCAGGTGATCTCGCCCCACACGCGTCCCGACGCGACGCCCTGGTACGACGTCGTGTACCGGACGGTGCACTGGCTATCGCGCTGCTCGTAGGTGTTGCCGCTCCTGCGGGTCGAGAAGATGGCGTGGATGCCGCTCTGGTCGCCGGTCGCCTTGAACTTTCCGTCGATGCGGAACAGGCCGCCGGTCGCGCCGGAGAGCGCGACGGAGGCGGCGACGTTGAACTCGTCGCCGCCCGCCGACGTCACCGCGCAGCTCACGCTGGTGGTCCCCTGTTCCCAGGCCTCGCCGTCCTTGACCGGCTTCGAGGGAACCTTCGGCTCCGCGGCCTGGTTCCCGAAGTCGCCCACCTCCATCAGCGGGCCGACGTCCTTGCAGTCGCCGGCACCCCGCTGGAGGCGCCCGGTGAAGATGACCTGCGGAGTGGCCTTCTCATCTTCGCCGCAGCCTGCGCCGAGCAAGCCGACAACAGGGAGGCAGAGCGAGACGACGATCGCATGCTGGCGTCGGGACATCGGGGTTCTCCGTTCGAAGGAAGCGTGGCCGCGCTGCGCGGCCCGCGGACGAAACAGCGTGGCCGCGCTGCGCGGCCCGCGGATGAGACAAGAAGATCCTACAGGAACAAGCCTAACATTTCCCCGGCGGTGTCCCTAAAGCCCGTGTGGGCGTCTCAGAGGGCGGCTTCCATGGCGCGGAAGCCCCGATCGAGGTCTTCCTTGAGGTCCTCGACGTCCTCGAGGCCGACGCTCAGGCGGATCAAGCCGTCCCCGATACCGAGCGCCTTCCGCGATTCCGGAGTGAGGCTTGCGTGGGTCATGATCGCGGGCAGCTCCGCGAGCGACTCGACTCCGCCGAGGCTCTCGGCGCACGTGAACACGCGGAGAGCCTTGAGGAAGGCGGCCGAGGGAGCCGTCCCCTTGTTCCCCGTCTTCAGGTCGACGGTGATCATGCCGCCGAAGCCCTTCATCTGACGGGCCGCGACAGCGTGGCCCGGATGGGTGTCGAGGCCGGGGTAGAAGACGCGCGAGACCTGCTTGTGGCTGGTGAGATAGTCGACGAGGACCTTTGCACTCTGCACGTGCTGGCGCATCCGGACGCCGAGCGTCTTCAGCCCGCGGAGCACCATGTAGCAATCGAACGGGCTCGGCACGCCGCCGACGGACTTCTGGATGAAGTGGAGCTTCTCTGCGAGCGCGTCGTCGCTCGTGAGCGCGGCGCCGCCGACGACGTCGGAATGGCCGTTCAGGTACTTGGTCGTCGAGTGGACGACCGCCGTGGCGCCGAGGTCGATCGGGCGCTGCAACATCGGCGTCGCGAAGGTGTTGTCGACGACGAACGTGACGTTCGCCTTCTTCGCGACGTCCGCGATGGCCGCGATGTCGAAGATCTTGAGCATCGGGTTCGACGGCGTCTCGAGCCAGATCATCCGCGTGTTCGGGCGGATCGCCTCGCGGACCTTCGCCGGGTCGCTCATGTCGATGAACGACGCCTCGAGGCCGAACTGCTTCATCACCTTGTCGAAGATGCGGAACGTGCCGCCGTAGACGTCGTCGCCGACGAGGACGTGATCGCCGCTCTTCAGCGTGAGGAGGTACGCCGTGGTCGCGGCGCAGCCGCTTCCGAAGGCGATGCCATGCTTCGCACCTTCGAGCGCGGCAAGGCACTGCTCGAGCGCCGTCCGTGTCGGGTTGCCCGCGCGCGAGTAGTCGTAGGGACCCTTCATGACGCCGGGACCGTCCTGCGCGAACGTGCTCGCGAGGACGATCGGGGTCATCACGGCCCCGGAGATGGGATCAGGCTCCTGACCAGCGTGGATGGCGAGCGTATCGAGGCGGGTTCCGGCAGCGGACATGGCGGCCGATCTAGCACAGACGGCGCGCCTGGCGTGCTCAGCGCTTCAGCATCGCGAGCACCGCACGTGCAGACGCGGGGCGGAGCGCCGGATCGTGCGCGAGGCAGGCGACGAGCGCAGCGTGCCCAGGGCCGCGCGCCGCGAGCGACGGCGCTTCTCCGAGCAGCGGAGCTTCGGCCGCCGTCGCGAGCATTGCCGCGAAGGATGAGCCCGAGCGCGGCGGCGCGCCCGTCACCGCGTGGAGGAGCGACGCGGCGAGCGCGAACAGATCGCTTCGCGCCGTCGGACGTTCGCCTCGCGCGAGCTCGGGGGACGCGTAGACGAGCGTTCCTCGGAAGGCCCCGTCCCGCGCGGGGCTCTCTCGCCACCACGCGAGGTCGAAGTCGAGCAAGACCGCGCGAGTCGCGGCATCGTCGATGGCGATGTTCGCGGGGCTGAGGTCCGCATGCACGACGTGGAGCGGACCGCTCGCGTCGGCCGCCTCGTGCAGCGCGGCGAGCGCGGCGAACGTCACCAGGACGGCGCGCTCGACCCAGGCCGTTTCGAGCGGAGCGTTCGCGAGGCGCTCGGCAAGCGTAGGGATCCGCACCCGCTCGATCCGGTGCCACGGTCCACGTACGTCCTCACCGCTCGCGAGGAGACGCGGGACGACGCCGAGCCCGGCGAGCCTGGCCAGCAAGGCCGCCTCGGACCGGAGGCGCGCGATGGCCTCGGGCTCGGAAGCTTCGCGCGAGGAGAGCCTCTTTTCGACGTGGTCCTCGGCGTGCTCGACGGGCATGACGGCGGAGAATCCTGAAAAGAGACGTAGAAACGAGGTGGCCTGATCGCGCTCTGTGGGCCATGGTACGCGCCGTGTCGAGGAGTTGGTGGTTTCCATTCGCGCTCGCCGCGCTCGCGGCGGCGTGCAGCAGTGCGGATCTCACGCCCGCGTCCGTCGTTCCGTCGACGTCCGGCGGACCCGGCGTAGGCGTCGAGGACGGCGACGACGCCGGCGCACTGCCGCCGATCGACGGCGGGCGTGACGAAGAGGACGGCGTCGCACCACTCGCGATGAGCAGCGGGGTCACCATCCAGGTCCAGCCGACCGACTCCGGCGCGGCGCTCCTCTCCGCCATTCGCGGCGCGAAGAAGAGCGTGCACATGACGATCTACCTGCTCACGAGCGACGACGTGATCGGCGCGCTCGGCGACCTGAAGCAGGCCGGCAAGGACGTCAAAGTCGTCCTCAACAAGAACTTCCCGACGAACACGAACGAGAACCAATCGGCCTACACGGCGCTCAAGAACCGTGGCGTGCAGGTGCAGTGGGCGCCGCCGAGCTATTCGTTCACGCACGCGAAGACGATCCTCATCGACTCCGAGAAGGCGCTCATCATGACGATGAACCTGACCTACTCGAGCCCGAAGACGAACCGCGAATACATCGCGACCGACACCGATCCGCAGGACGTCGCCGACCTCGAGACGATCTTCGCGGCCGACTTCACGAACAAGGCGGTGAGCGTCCCGAGCAAGCTCGTGATCTCTCCGAACGGCGGGAACACGCTGCACTCGGCGCGCTCGCACCTGAAGCAGCTCATCGACTCCGCGAAGACATCGCTCGACGTCGAGGCGCAGTCGCTCAGCGACGAAACCGTCGTCGACGCGATCGTGCTTGCGCACCAGGCGAACGTGAAGGTGCGCGTCGTCCTCGACGCGCAGACGCTCAACACGCCCGGTCAGACCTCCGCGCTCGCGAAGTTGAAGCAATACGGCGTGCCCGTTCGGGGCCTCAAGAACCCGGACATGCACGCGAAGGCGATTGTCGTCGACGAGGAGCGCACGTTCGTCGGCTCGCAGAACATGACGCCGACCGCCCTCGAGCAGAATCGCGAGATCGGCGTGCTCACGGACGCGAAGTCCGAAGCGGTGAAGGTCCGTCAGGTCATCGCGACCGACTTCGAAAACGCGCAGGCGCTCTGATCGGCGCTTCCGACGACGGAGCCGCTCACTTCACGCGGTAGGCGGTACCGGTCATCGAGACGATCGTGCGTCCGCGAAGGTCCCACGACGCGCGCGAGCTGATCTCGTCGATCGAGACGAACGTTGCCCCCTTCTGCGCGGCTTGGTTGCGTAGCTCGTTCTTCGCCTCGCGGACCGCGGTGCTGACCTCGATGCCCGCGACGCGAGCATTCACTCCGCCGACCGGCTCGTAGACGTCGGGATTCGGTGGATCGCTGATGACCTCGACGTGGTCGGCGCCCGGGGCGAGCGCGACCACTTCGGGAAAGGCCTCGACGCAGGCGGTGAACGACAGGAGGACGGTGAGCAGCGTGATGCAGCGGAAGCGAAGATCGAAGCGCATGTGACAGCACCCCTTACTTCAATCGTCACCAAAGCTCGTCGGCACGTAAAGATCCCCGCACGCTGGACAGGGGCCGTTCCACGCGGAAATCACGCGTCGTGAAGGGGGGCTGCCGGAAATCCCTTGCAAGTCCAATGGGCAGCGGTATGGTTCCGCCGCCCTGAGTGCAGGGCTAACGGTGGCTGTAGCTCAGCTGGTAGAGCGCTGGATTGTGGTTCCGGTTGTCGCGGGTTCGAACCCCGTCAGTCACCCCATCTGAAAGGCTTCGCTGACCCTGGAGAAGGGTCAGCGGTAGCTCGGGCGTCGCGCCCCGCATCGATCGGCCTTCGGCGACGCGCGCCTCATCACTCGCCGTCGACGGTGCGCCACGTCTCCTTGGCGACCTGGCTCGCGCGCTCGATGTCCTCGCTGTCGACGTCGCGCGCGATCTCCACCGCGGTCCCCTCGACGATCCCTCGCGTCGCGGCGAGGAGGCCGGCTTCGAGCGCGACGAGGTCGTAGCCGCCCTCGAGCGCGAGGAGCACGCGGCCCTGCCCGGACGCATCCGCCACCTTCCGCAGCGCGCGCCCCATCCACCCGAATGCGTCTGCGGACAGGGACATCTCCGCGAGCGGATCGCGTGCGGATGCGTCGAAGCCGGCGCTGATGATCACGAGCTCGGGCCGGTACTCCTCGAGGGCAGGGAGGATGACGCGCTCGAATGCGCCGCGATACACGCCGTCGCCGCCTCCCGCGGTGAGGGGCACGTTGATCGTGTAGCCCTTGCCGGCGCGCTCGCCGGTCTCGCGCACCGCGCCCGTGCCTGGATAGAACGGGAATTGATGCGTCGAGACGTAGAGGACGTGCGGGTCGCCGTAGAAGGCTTCTTGCGTCCCGTTCCCGTGGTGGACGTCCCAGTCGACGATCGCGATGCGCTCGAGCCCGCGCCTGCGGGCATGCGCTGCGGCGATGGCGACGTTGTTGAACAGGCAGAACCCCATCGCTTGACCGGGCCGCGCGTGGTGCCCGGGCGGTCGGACGAGGGCGATGCCTCGCTTGACGGGGCCGTCGAGGATCGCATCCGTGAGCGCAACGGTGCCGCCGGCGGCGAGCTCGGCGACGGCGATGCTGTCGGGGCCGACGAACGTGTCCGCGTCGATGTAGCCGTCTTTTCCGCGGAGCTTCGACATCCACTTCAGGAAATCGCGATCGTGGACGAGTGACAGCTCCTCTTCCGTCGCCGGGCGCGGCTCGACCGCGGAGAAGACGAGGCCGGCAGAGCTCCTGGCCCGTTCGATGGCTGCATGCGCTGCGTCGAGCCTCTCGGGCCGCTCGGGGTGGTAGGCGCTCGAGCGGTGCTGGAAAAACCGCGGGTCTGAGAGGAGTAACGCGTCAGTCATGGGTTGCCGCAGTCGAGTGACGGATGATAGCGTCTCGCGAAGGAACGAGGAGTCTCGACCGGCCAAGGACAGCCTTCGGCGGCGAGAAGAGGGGCAGTGGGCCCGCTCCCCATGGTGTCATGGGGCCCTTCTTCTTCCGTGAACGGACAAGGGCTTCTTTCAACAACACGCTCCGAGGCGGAATGCGAAACAAGATCATCGCAGTCAACGCCGTGATCGTCCTCATCGTGGGGCTGCTCGCCTTCGCGATCGTCAAGACGCAGCTCTCCCTCGCGACGAGCAGCACGGACCAGCTGAAGCGGAGCGCACAGCGCGATGCCGTCGGTGTCGCGGCGAAGCTCCAGCTCGACGGCCTCCGCGCGGAGCGCTGGCTGTCCGCGAAGGCGGCCGAGCCGGCGACGCGCGCGATCCTCACGAAGGCAACGCCCGACGCGCGCAGTGATGCTGCGCGCCAGCTCTCGGACCAGATCGCCAATGCGGCGCCCGGAGCGCTCGGGGCCAAGCCGTCGATCGTTGCCGTCGTCGACTCGAGCGGGAAGATCCTCGGGCGGAATGGCTCCGATCTCGGACGCGGTGACGACGTCGCTGCGACCTATCCCGCGTTCAAGGACGCCCTCGCGAAGACCGCACCGGGCTCGGACGTGTGGACGGACACGAAGCGCGCGGATCAATACATCGCGTCGTACGTTCCGGTCCGCGACGACAACAACCGCAACATGATGCTCGTCATCGGCGTCGCGCTGAACGATGCGCTCGCGCGTGTGACGGAGGCTGCCGGTGGTCGTGGCGTCCTTCTCGTGAACGAGAAGGGTGACGTTCTCGCGAACACGCAGACGAGCGAAGACGTGAAGAAGGCCGTCCGCGAATCTGCGGGCGACGTGAAGAACGCCGTCTCGACGGGCACCGTCGTCGCCGGCGGCAAGGACGATGTGCATTTCGCCGCGGCTCCGCTCGACGGCTTCGGCGAGAAGAAGACGGCGGTCGTCGCCGTCGCGCCGACGTCGCTGCTCGACGGCGCAAATGGGGTTCCGTGGTCGATCCTCGGCGCGATGGCGCTCGGACTGATCCTGGTCGTCGCCGGTGGCTGGTTCCTCGGCAATTACATCTCGCGCCCGATCGCGATCCTCGAGGAAGGCCTGCTCGCGATCCTCAACGGTCAGACCGACAAGCGCTTCGAGCTCGATCACGCCGAGCTCGGTGGCCTCGCGTTCCGCATCGATCAGCTCCTCAACCAGCTCATGGGCGTCGAGGAAGACAACACGGACGAGCAGGGCCGCGTGTCGAAGGCGCCTTCGGCGGCCGCGATCGACACCTCGTATTCCGTCGACCGTAGCGGCCCTGGCGGCGGCGGAGCCGTGGCGCTCGCGCAGGAGCCGGCAGAGCAGTACTACGCGCGGCTCTACCAGGAGTACATCAGCGCGAAGCGTTCGCTCGGCGAACAGGTCGACCACATCACCGACGCCGCCTTCCGGAGCCGTATCCAGGGCATGGAGCAGGAGGCGGCGAGCAAGCACGGTCGCCCGGTCCGCTATCAAGTTCAGGTCAACGGCCGCGAGGTCGTCCTCCTCGCCGTTCCGCTGTGAAGATCCCCGCCGTTCGAAGATTCGTTGTCTTCGCGCGAGTCGGTTGAAACACGAAGTACCAGCCTTAGGTTAAGCGCTCCACGATGGGCCTATTCGATCTGTTCAAGAGCAAGAGCAAGGACGGCGGCGAGAAGCGGAAGGCGGGCTCCGCGGCCAAGTGGGCCGAAGCTGCCGGAAGCAAGCGCGCGCAGCCGTACGATCGCCAGGAGGCAATCCAGGAGCTGACCAGGCTCGGGACCCCTGAGGCCGTCGAGGCCATGCTCAAGCGCTTCACCTTCCAGATCGATCCCTCGATCACGGATCAGGAAGAGAAGGAGCTCACGTTCCAGGGCATCCTCAAGGCCGGGCGCGAAGCGATCGAGCCCGTCCGCGCCTTCGCGACGGGACCGAAGGCCGAGAGCCTCGGCGCGCCGCTGCGCATCGTGAGGGAGCTGCTCGACGAAGAGGAGCTCGTCGACGAGCTGATCCTCTGGCTTTCCAAGTGGGACACGGAGTACGCGAAGTTCATCGACCCGAAGCTCCAGCTGCTCGAGGAGCTCGGGGAGCACGTGAACCCCAAGATCCGTGAAGCCGTCGAGCCGTTCCTCCAGGACGCGGCCGACCCGGCCCGCTTCAACGCCGTCATCGCGACGCTCGCGCAGGAAGACGAGGCGTCTCTCGAGCCGCTCCTCGAGCTGCTGCTCGACGAGGAGAGCGTCCGTATCCGGACGAAGATCGCCGACGGTCTCGTGAACCTCGGCTGGGAGATCCCCGAGGATCAGCGCGATGCCGTCCGCAAGGTGCTGCCCCCGCAGTTCAACGTCAACGGCTCGGGCCAGGTCACGAAGCGCTGACGACGGTTGGCGCCTCTCGTGACGGCGCCTCCGAGGAAAGCTGCTGGACGTGCATGGGGGCCGCGGCGCACGATGCTCGCCGTGCGGGCGCAGTTCGACGCGAAGTCGAGGCGGGCGGACGACGCGCGTCGTGCCGGCTGGCGACAGCGGACCCGTGCCGTCGCGCTGGTCACGAGTGCGATGTCGATCGTCTTTGTGTCGATGCTCGCTCCGCGGTCCGCGCGCGCGGACGAGCCGGCGTCGCCTCCGCCGATCGCCGTGCGCACCTTCGAGAGCGTTCACGAGGGCTGTCCGACCGGGCCGTCGTTCGCGGCGCGCCTGACGGATCGGCTCGCGCGGATCCACGAGGCGTCCGAGACGGAGCCGGCGGTGCGCGTCGAGATCCGCGTCGAGCGTACAGGCGACCTCAGCCACGGAAGGCTGGCGCTCGCCGTCGGGGACGAGCGCGCCGAGCGCGATGCGACCTCTCCGTCTTGCGAGGAGGTCCTGGCTGCGCTTGCGGTCATGGCCGCGATCGGTCTCGACCAGGGCACGCTGCCCACGCCGTCACTGCCCGAAGCTCGCCCGCCGCGTCGCGAACGAGACGTTCCACCGGTGGTGCCGGCGCCATTGCCCGAGACCTCTCTTTGGACGCATCCGACGGTCCGGTTCGGCACGGGCGTCGAGGTCTCCGCGAACCGAGCGACCGTGATCGTTCCGACGCTTTTCGGAGAGGTCGGGCTTCGATCGAAATACGCACCGTCGTTGCGGCTCGGCGCTGGAAGGAGCTTTTCCCAGAGCTTCGCGACGCGACGAGGAACCGCGAGCACGCGGTGGAGCGAGGTCCGGTTCGACGCGTGCGTGACGGTGCTCCGCCGCCCTGAGCCGCTCCGCCTCGGCCCTTGCATCAGCGGAGAGGTCGGCAGGATCGACACCGTCGTCGAAGCACCTCTACCTTTCCGCTCGAAGCCGCGGTGGTGGGTCACCACCGGGGCGTCTGCGCGACTGTCGTGGCGGGTCCATCCGCGAATGTCGCTCGAGCTCGAAGGTGGCGCACGCGTTCCGGTCCTCGTCGACAGGCTCTTCTTCGAGCCGGACACCGTGGTCTACGTGCCGCCGGCGCTCGTGCCCTTCGCCGGCGCAGCGTTCGTCTCGCACTTCCGCTAGGCATTGCGAGGGCGCGACGCCGGGCACCGTGCGTGACGCTGAGGGCGTCGGCGCGCGCGGAGAAGCTCTCAGCTTCTGAACGTTTCGGGGTCGAGCCCGAAGCGCTTCATCCAGCGATGGATCTGCATGCGCGTCTTGCCCATGGTCCGCGAAATCTCGCTGACGTTGCCACGCGTCCTCGTGAGCGCGGCGGTGAGCTCCTCTTTCAGCTTCAGGTCCTCGTCGTTGAGCGGACGCGGGACCGAGCGGGCAGGGGAGAGCGACTCGCGCGGCTCCTTGCGTTCGCGCGAGGAGTCGCGCGCAGAGTCGGGGACGTGCGACGTGCGTGAGGGCTTGAGCGCCTCTCCGACGCTGTCGAGTCGGAGGAGATCTTCGGTCGACGTGACGAGCGCGACGGACAAGACGTGTTCGAGCTCGCGCACGTTGAGCGGGAACGCATGTGAGGCGAGCGCCGTTGCGAGGTCCGGCGCGAACCGCAGTTGCTGTGCACGCTCGGCGGCGATGCGCGGGAGGAGGTCCGCGATGATGAGCCCGATGTCGCCGCGCCGCTCGCGCAGCGGCGTGAGGCGGTGCACGAACGCGGATACGCGCGCGTAGAGATCGGCGCGGAACGTCTCGGACTCGTCGATCGGCTTGAGCGTCGCAGCGACGACGCGAAGGTCGACCGCGACGGGCTTGGTCCCGCCGACCGGGAGCACTTCCTTCTCCTGCAGCACGCGAAGCATCGTCGCCTGCGCGCTTGCAGGGAGCTCTCCGATCTCGTCGAGGAACAGCGTTCCGCCAGAGGACGCACGAACGAGCCCGGGCTCGTCACGGGTCGCCCCCGAGAACGCGCCCTTCACGTGTCCGAACAGTTGGCTCTCGACGAGGCTCGGCGCGAGCGCCCCACAGTTGATCGCGACGAACGAGCCCTGCCGACCCGAGAGCTGGTGGACCGTACGTGCAAGGACCTCTTTGCCTGCACCGCTCTCGCCGAGGAGCAGGACCGAGAGCTTGGACATCGCGACGCGAACGAGGCGCGGCATCGCGTGCTCGACCACCGGCACGAGCGTGGCCGTGCCGCGCGGGCGCGACTTCAACGATGTCGAGTCGACGACCGCCGTCTTCGTCCCCTCCGGGACGGCCTCTTCGGGATCGAAGAGGAAACACGTCGCGCCGAGCGTGATGATGGTCGGCTCGTCGAGGAGCGCCTGCGTGGTGCGCTTTCCCTCGACGAACGACCCGTTCGTCGAGCCGACGTCCTCGAGCAGCCAGCCACCGTCCTCGCGAACGAGCCGCGCGTGCTTGCTCGACATCCGAGGATCGGGGATCTCGAGGACGGCCGTCTTGTCGTTCTCTAGGCGGAACGAGCGCGCGGCGCCTCGCCCGAAGCGCAGCTCGCTCACGTTGTGGAGCGGCGCGCGAAGGCCGCCGCCGAGCGGGCGCTCGCCTTCGAGCACGACGTAGATCGCTGGCTCTGCGCGCGTCGAGCCTTCGGTGGAGGAGAGGTCTTCGCGGCGGGTCTGCGAAAGCGTCTGGGACATCGCGCTGGCCGCAGATGTCTCTTCGGAGCGGAGACCTGCGACTGACGTAAACCTTAGAGGCGCGCGACTGCGGCCTCAACAGCCGACTTCGCTCGCCCTTTAAAGAGAACAGGCCCCCGAACTTTCGTTGGGGGCCTGCCGCTCACTCGTGACGAGCGCGGGGCTCGTCGCGGTGACTCACTCGCTGACCTTCGGCGACGTCGGCAGGTGGAAGCCTGCGGCGACGAAGATCATCTGGTTGAACTTGAACGTCCGGTCCTCGGAGTCGATCCGGTTGTCGGGGAACGACGCGTCCGGACCGGCGCCGCGGGAGTCGAAGCCACCGCGGTTGTACGAGAACGGGAACGCGCGGTACTCGACGTTGATGCTCACGAAGTTCGACGGGTAGAGCGTGAGCCCGAGGCCGAACGACGGAGCGACCGCGACGCGATCGACCTGCTGGAAGCTCTTGGGATCCGTACAGGCGACCTGCGTGCCCCCGCCGCCGCAGTCACCGCGCTCCTTCACGCCGACGAAGGCAACGCCGCCGTGGACGTAGAGGTCGGTGTCGACGAAGAGCTTCTGGAAGAGAGCGAGCTTGCCGCGGAACGGGCTGAACGTGACCTGCGGGACCGCCATCCAGCCAAGCTTTCCGGTCTGCTGGGCGAAGTCCGGCTGCCCACGCGTGCCCGGGAGGTTGACCGCCGTGCGGCTGTTCCGAGGCGCGGTCGACTCGATCCTGTCGGTGAGGTCGGTGTTGAGGCTGAGGGACTCCGGAGAGAAGCCGCCGAACACGCCCACGCCGAGCCAGTCGAAGATGTTGTACTGGAGGCGGCCCGAGATGAAGATCGTCCGCTTGTACTCGTCGAGGAGCGTGAAGCCGCCTCCGAGCGCGAGCTCCGCGCGACCTTCGCGATAGAGGCGAAGCTTGCGCACGGCGGGCGCGCCCGCGAGCGGGCCCGTGATCTGGATCTCCTGGGCAGAAGCAGGCTTCGGCGCGGCGAGAACGCCGGTCGCGAGAGCCGCTGCCGCAACTACCGCCTTGACGGTCCGCTTCATGGTTCGTCCCTGGTGCCGGTTCGAGGAGATCACTTGGGCAGCCTGTATTCCCAGCTGAACGGCAAGAACATGCTGATGCCGATCTGGGCCTGGACGTTGTTGGTGAGGGGCTTCTCGCCGAACCAGGTGTTGCGGTTCTGCTGCTCCGCCTGCGTCGCGGCGACCTGAACGTTCTCGAGCTGCTCGATGTAGATGTAGTCGCGGATCTCGCCGATGACCGAGAACCAGCGGTTCAGGAAGATTCGAAGACCGAAGCCGACGTTGAAGGCGATTCGGTGCTCGAAGTCGAACTTGCGGTTGTCGGGATCGATGACGGCGATGGGGCGCGTGAAGAGGCCTCCGACGCCGCCGACGAGGTAACCGTCGTAGTGGAAGATGAACTGGCTGAAGCCGGAGAACTTGCCGTACATCGGGACGTACGTGAAGTTCACCGCGTAGCCACCGAGATACTCGTTGAGCGGCACCGCGAGGCGCGTCGCACGACGGTTCTCGAAGTTGAAGTCCGAGTTACCGTTGAACGGCTGGTAGTACGTGCCGTTCACGCCGACCGCGAGGACGTTCGTGAGGTAGTAGTTCACCGCGAGGCCGGGGCCCGGGTGGCTCACGAACTGGTCGTTGAGGCTCTGGCTCCAGTACGGGTTGATCTCGAACCGGCCACGACGCAGCGCGTAGATCTGCTGCACCGCATAGACGTCCGCCTTCACGGTACGTTGTGCCAGCTTCGTGATGTCACCCTGCTTGGGACAAGCCGTGGGATCGATCTCGCAAATACCACCGCCGGCAGCAGCGGCGCCCGTTTCGCCCGAAGGCGGGGGAGGCTGCTCCACAGGCGGCGCCTCTGCGGGCTTCGGAGCGTTCGGATCGTCGATCTCGATATCGCCACCGGGAGCCGGAGCAGGAGCCGGAGCTGTGGGAGGAGGCTGCTTGCCGCCTCCAGCAGGCTTCTTCGGCTGCGCCAGTGCAGCCTGTGGCAGTAGCCAAAGGGCCACCACCAGGAGGAGCCAGCGTCGAGCGTGCTTCATCAAGAACCCCTTCCACATCCTGGCCGCGTCATTTCTCGGGCCTGCAACACGTGAGAAAAATTGAGGAATCAGGGGTACTGCAGGATTGCGCGGCACGATAACACGGATCTTTTTGGCCGAGCAATCTCAAATCAGGCTCTTTTGAGCCGAAGTTAAATAAGAGTCTCGTAGAACGTCTTTGGGATACGGCGAGTCACTCTAGACTTGACGTCGTGCATATTGCACGTTTGGTGATTCGCGCGTGAGTCCCTGAGCATTTAGGCCGCGGCGCTCTCGTCGTCGGAGTTGCCGAAGAGCGCCTCGACGAAGTCGGCAGCGACGAACTCGCGGAGATCTTCCGCGCGCTCACCAAGGCCGATGTAGCGGACGGGGACCTTCAGCTCGTCGCAGACGCCGAGTACCACGCCGCCTTTGGCGGTGCCATCGAGCTTCGTGAGAATGAGACCGGTGAGCTCGAGGGCCTCTTTGAACAGCGTTGCCTGGGTCAGCGCGTTTTGTCCAGTGGTCGCGTCGATGACGAGCAACGTTTCGTGCGGCGCACCGTCGAGCGCCTTGTTGATCGTCCGCTTCACCTTCTTGATTTCGTCCATCAGGTTCACCTTCGTGTGAAGGCGTCCTGCGGTGTCGACGAGGAGGACGTCGGCCTGCGCATCGACCGATTTCTTCGTGGCTTCGAACGCGACGGCTCCGGGATCTGCGCCCTCTTTGCCCTTCACGACCTCGGCCCCGACACGTTTGCCCCAGACCTCGAGCTGCTGGACGGCCGCCGCGCGGAACGTGTCTCCCGCGGCGAGCATCACCTTCTTACCGTCAGCGTTCCATTTCGTGGCGAGCTTTCCGATCGTCGTCGTCTTGCCGACGCCGTTCACGCCCACCATGAGGACGACGAGCGGCTTTTTCGCGGCCGTCTTCGGGACCGGGATGGAGAGGATGCGGGTCGCCTCCGCGCGGAGCGCAGCCCAGACGGCGTCTGTGTCGGCGAGCTCGCTCTTGTTCATCTGGTCGCGCAGGCGCTCGAGGATCGCCTGCGTGGTCTTCACGCCGACATCGCTCGTGAGCATGACCTCCTCCAACTGCTCGAGGATGGCCGGATCGATCTCTTTCTTGCCCGTGAAGAGGGCTTTGAGACGCGCCATGAAGCCGCCGCGCGTGGCGGCGAGCCCTTTGCGGAGACCTGCAACGTCCTTCTTCGAAACGACGGGAGGCAGGGCCTCGGCCGTCGGGGCGACGGCGGGCGCCTCTTCCGGCAGACCGACCTCCCGTGCGGGGGCGGCTGCCTCGCGCGGCGGAGCCTTTTCCGCGGGGCGGCGGGCCTCGACTTCCGGGGCCTCGGCTTTGGGCGAGGGCTTCGGGGACGGCGCTGCTTCGGGCTTCTTCTCGGGCGCGGGCGGAAGCGCCTTTTTCCTGAAAAACAGGAAGTACGCGAGCAGCACCGCGACCACGACGACGACGCCAATGACGATAGGCAGGTTGTCCATCGAGGGTCGCTCCTTATAAGGAGGCGGAGCACGCGACGTCAACGCCGCTGGAGAGGAGGCCGCCGTTGGCGGATCCAGAGGAAAAGCGGCTTGAATCCTCACGAAGATCGACGGACTCTTCCATGGCCGCCGCGTGCGCGTTCCGTCTCGCCGGGCTCGGGCGGTCGCGAAGGCTGAACGGGCGTGCTCGCGTCACTCGCGTCACTCGCGACGGGGCGCGCGGCCGACGTCTCTCGGTGCAGGCTCGGCGCCGGCGCGCTCCTCGGGGGCGAGCTGCTCGATCTCCTGCTCGGCGCGCGCGTCGATGTCGTCCGGCCCGAAGACCGCACGCTCGACGGCGTCTGCCCAGCGGGCAGTCCCAGCCTCTGCGCCGGCGGCTCGCCGCACGTGTCCCGGCGTGGGCTCCGGACGCACGTCGAACGGCGGACCACGACGGCGTGCCCACTTCACGAGCCTCGCGAGCAGCGCTCGGCGCCGCTGCGCGATCGCCATCTCGATCTCGCCGGGAGCGGGGAGGGCCTGCGCGAGACGCGCGTGCAGCCGAGCCTCGACGACGATCGTCTCGTCGCCCGCGACCGGGCCGACCCCGCCGATCGCGAAGCGTCCGTCAGCGTCCGTCTCGACGCTCGCCAGCATCGCGCGACCTTCGAAGGTGCCTCGCTCGATCCACACGCGCGCGGCGCGTACGGGCGTGCCCTCGTGAGCGTCGACGACGCGTCCCGTCCATCCTTCCTGGCCGCGCTGCGCGGGACGAACGAGGTCGATGCGCGGCTTGCCTTCGCGTCCCTGATCACTCGAAGGCTTTGCGGGCGCAGGCTCTGGCTTGTTCTTCTGCCCCGATACGCGCCCGACGAGGAAGAACGCCATCACGGCGAGGCCGGCGAGCAGGATCGGCGCCTTCGACAGCAAGCTCGGTCCGCGGATCGGCACGCGGATCGTCGGCTCCGAGAGCGGCTCGTACCACGGCGATGCGGGAACGTACCGGAGGCGGACCAAGGCTTCGTTCCCCTGTCCGGTGAACGTCAGCGTGAGCCGCGCGATTCCACGCTCGACAGGCGCTGTGCCGACGACGACGTCACCAACGTGCGCCTCGATCGAGCCTTCCGCGACGGGGCCGAGGCTCGACGCGACCTCGGCGACGAGGGGGATCCCGTCTTCGGGGACGCTTGCGGTGAGCTCTCCGCGCTCGGCGGCGGGGACCTGCACGGCCACCTTCACGTGACGCTCGATCTCCTCCGCGTGCGTCGCGCGCGCCGTATCACCGTCGCCGGCGAACAAAACGTGGAGCTCTCCCGGCCCGGGTGCGCCGAGCATCGCACCTGGGAGCACGAACCGCGCACGCCCCGAGGCGTCGGTCACGGCGCGCGCGAGCTCCTCTTTCTCGTTCGCGAGCACGAGGCGGAGGCCGGGAGCCACGCGCGGCGTCGCATCGTCATCGACGATCGCGACCGCTTCGATCGTCGCCCGTGGCGTATCGAGCTGCACGATCCGCGGCGTCGGATCGAAGCGCAGCGCGAGCCCACGCTTCGAGAGATCGAAGACGATCTCGCGCTCGAGCCCATCGACCAGCGGCTGCTTCTCGTTCGGCGCGTAGACGACGTTCGCCTTGTAGCGATCGGGATCGAGCCGGACGCGGAAGCAAAAGCGACCGTCCTCGTCGGTCGTGACGACGACTTCGTTCGCGCCGCCAGGCTGCACACCCCACGAGGTCGTGCGCGCGCTGTCGCACCCGCGCGGAGCTTTGAGCGCTTCTACCACCCGCTCGTCGCGCGGGTCCGCTTCGCGGCTGACCCGGACGATCACCTTCTGCAGAGGAAGGGGCTCGCCGGCGTCGTCCGCGAGCGCGCCCGTCAAAACGAGCTCGCTCAC
The DNA here is from genome assembly GCA_023402175.1 of Pseudomonadota bacterium. Classification (GTDB taxonomy): domain Bacteria; phylum Myxococcota_A; class Polyangia; order Polyangiales; family Polyangiaceae; genus Labilithrix. The sequence continues at coordinate 29,258 of JAEXCN010000238.1, forward strand.
TCCCGGCGATGGCTGATCGCGCGATGCGCGAACCGAGAGCTTCGCCGACCCGCGCACCCGCACCCTCAGCGGCGCAGCATCGGCGCTGAGCGGGCAGAGGAGGCAGGAGAGAAGGACGAGGAGACCAAGCACGAGCGTTACGGCGAATGAAAAGCGCGCGACTACACCTGCTCGCGGGTGCGGCCGTAGCAGTCGTAAACGAGAGAGCGTGATGTGGCTTGTTGCGAAGTTCACGTGTCGATGTCGCCCCGAGTTGGATACGCTGCGTGATTGGCTCGATGTCGGCTCAATGGATGACGACGCTGAAGGTGATGGCGCGATCTGGGGTAGGCAGCGGACGCAGGGCGTGGCGAACGGAGCGGGCGGAGCGGGCGGAGCAGACGAAACAAGATGATAGAGCGCGGTGACTTTTTCGCTGTGGCAGCCGTCGATCGTCGTGGCCTCGTACCAGACCCTTCGAGGCTAACGAAAAGCTGTCCCGGAGACGTACGCAATGCGTGATAACGTTGGCGGAGTGTCGATGCGCAGGGGAGGCCTCCTCGCCGCTTCGCTGGTTGCGGCGCTGATCGCGTTTGCTCCTCGTGCCGCCTTCGCGGACGAGGCGCGGTTGAAGTTCCTTTCGGAGAAGATGAAGGACGGCGACCCGCGCGTGCGTACGAGCGCGGCTCTCGCACTCGGCGCGTCGAACGAAGACGGCGCCGTCGACCCGCTCTGCAGCGGCCTCTCCGACAACGCGGACGTCGTTCGTCAGGCGGCGGCCGTCGCGCTCAAGCGCCTCAATCGAACGCGCTCGCTCGAGTGCCTCAAAGCGCGTGAGCCGCGTGAGCAGAACGAGGCCGCGAAGATCGCGATCACGCGTGCGATCGAAGCCATCTCCTCCGGCGGAGAGGGCGGGGGCGGCGGCGGCGGCAGCGAGCCGATCAAGGACAATCCGAACGCGAAGTACTACATCTCGCTGTCGACGATCGCGAACCAGACCGGGCGCGCACAGACGGAGGTCGAGAAGATCGTCCTCGAGTCCGTGCGCAAGAAGCTCGATGCGGCGGGCGTCGTGCAGCTCGCGCCGTCGAGCGAGACGCCCGAGAAGGCGCGCGAGGTGATGAAGGCGCGCAAGCTGAAAGGCTTCTATCTCGCGATTGCCGTCGATCGCTTCGACTACGCGGATGGCAATCTCCGCGTGAAGGTGAAGATCGGCGTCTTCAATTATCCGAACAAGGCCCTCCTCGGAAACGTCGACAAGACGCTCACCGCGCAGGGCGTGTCGAACGGAGACAAGGCCTCCGAAGACAGGCTTCTCGAGCTCGCCGCGGGTCTCGCGAGCGAACAATTCGCCCAGAACGCGAGCGCATTCCTGTGAGCGCTCGTTTCGGCTCGTCGATGAGGATCCAATGACAACGTCCGCCCAGTCCGCGCCCGCCGCTGCTCCGAAGTACAAACGCAGCATCAAGAACTACCTGCTGGATGCGAAGTTCCAGCTGAAGTGGGTCGGTCGGATCATCTGCGTCGCGCTCGCGATCAGCGGTCTGATGGGGATCTTCCTCTACCAGACGAGCCGGGAGGTCACCGAACAGAGCCACAAGGTCATCGCTCAGGGCGAAGCGCTCATCACCGAGAGTCAGAAGAACTCCGACCTCGTGAAGATGCAGATCAAGGAGCAGTACGCGGACTCGCCCGAGCTCGCGGGGACCTTCAACAAGAGCGCAGACGAGCTCGACAAGCAGCTCCAGCAGAAGCACGCGGCGCTCGAGGCGCAGGCCGCGAAGACGAAGAGCCAGCAGCAGACGATGATGCTCTCGCTCATCGCGGGGCTCACGCTCCTCGTCGTGCTCATCGGCCTGCTCGGCATCTACTTCACGCACAAGGTCGTCGGGCCCATCTACAAGATGAAGATGCTCCTCCGTCAGGTCGGCGACGGGAAGCTCAACTTCCAGGGCAGGCTCCGCAAGGGCGACGAGCTGCAGGACTTCTTCGAGGTCTTCGCCGCCATGGTCGAGAAGCTCAAGGCGCGTCAGGCCGCCGAGGTCGAGGAGCTCGACGCCGCGATGCAGGACGCGAAGGCGACCGGCGCGAGCGATGCGGCAATCGCGAAGATCGCGAAGGTCCGTGACGAGATGCGGGCAGCGCTGGAGAAGTGAACGTCTGAGGCCTCGGGCCTCGGGCTTCAGGCTTCAGCTTCACGACGGAGACGAGAGCGCGGCGGCCTCATCGGGGTCGCCGCGCTTCATTTCGGCGGTCAGCGTGCGCTGTCTTCCGTGATCGCGCCCTTGATCCATTCGATACGTCGTTCGCCGTCGCTCGAGGCGCGGATCGCGACGACGTCGATGCGCACGCGCTGCACGTCCGGCATCTTCTTCAGGCGCCCGCGCCAGAGGCCACGTGCTGCGCGAAGCAGCATGCGTCGCTTGCTCCACGTGATGCTCGCGAGCGGTCCTTCGAATGCGCCGGGGCCGCGCGAACGCACTTCGACGATGATCACGAGGTCGTCTTTCTTTGCGACGAGATCGATCTCGAGCGGCCCGATCCGGACGTTCCGCCAGAGGACGCGAAAGCCCGCCTCGACGAGGTGAGAAGCTGCGAGCTCCTCGTAGCTCCGGCCAATCGCGGTGCGATGAACGACTTCGCTCAAGGTGCAGCCACATCGGCCGCGCGCTCGATCGGTTGCGCACAAAACGACGAGCCGAGCTCGTAGCTCGAGCTCGTTCTCGCCGAGGACCGAGGACTGCGAACAAAAGAGAAACGCGGCGCCTCGAGGAGGCCGCCGCGTCGTCTCTCATCCTGAACCTCGAGGGCCTGAAGCCCGAGGCCTCAGTTGCAGTTACGCGTCTTGTCGTTCGGGTCGCAGTCGCCCTGCGTGCAGGCCGTCGTCGGATCGTACTTCGTGTTCTTCTTGATGCAGTACGAGCCGGTGAGGCCCTCGTTGCCCTGACCGATCGAGGTCACGAGGCGCTCGCACGAGAAGCCGTCGGGGCAGTCGCAGAACGTCTGGTCGCTCGGGCGCTGGCCGTTGATGTCGGCGCAGCGGCAGGAGCAGTAGACCGCCGAGTCGGCCTTGCGATCGACACACTGGGGAGAGACCGTCGACTTCTTGCGCGTGTCGACGAAGTCACCCGTCGTCGGATCCTTCGCGCCCTCGATTGGCGTGTTGGTGCCGGGGATCGTGCAGGCGCCCTTCGCGCCGGGGCGAGCTTCACCGTCCGGGCCCTGTCCGTACGCACACGACACACGGCCGCGGAAGTGATTCACGAGACAGAGTCGCGTGCGGCACTGAAAGCTCTTCGACTCGATATTGACTTCCTTCTCGTCGAAGCCGAGGAAGTCCGAGTTGAATTCCTGCTCCGGCGTGCACGGATCGCCGATGCCTTCTTCTCCGCAGCCGGGACCGGCCACGAAGAGGAGCGAGCCACCGATGAAGATTGTGGTCGCCAGCGGGCGGACGAGTCGAGAGGCGGACTTGACCAGAACGTCGCGCGTCATCGTGCGGGACGGTACTGGCTTCGCGCCGAGAGCGTCAAGCATAGGTTTCTCGTTTCGTACTTGGCTTTGGAGTCGTTCGGGGAAGGCGCGTTCGTTTCCGTAGGACCTTACGGCTGGAGGTGTGACGGCCCGGTTCACGAATGGCCGCCGAAGCGCGGCTCCGTCGTTCGCGATGCACTTCGATGAGTGGTCGCCTTTGGAGCGAACGAGCGGTCGCCCTCGATCGAACGGTCGAGGAGGAGGTCGGGGGCAAGGTCTGCGACGCGGGCCTCTGATGCGACGTCTCGAACGCGTCCCTGCCTAACACCCCTCCCGTCGAGGCCCCTGGTCGACTAGCGTGCGGCCATCTCGCTCTTGGGGGGCCATCCTTCGCTTGATTCCGACGATCCAAAGCGAGCCCGTGCCAGCGGGTTCTTTTCGTGTTCCGACCGACGGGCCAGGGCGCACCCCGCATCGCGTGGTACCCCTGTTTCTGCGTGCCCGCATGCCCGATCCGGCTTGACAAAATCTCAGCGGCCTCCGTACCATCTCGCCGCCCGCGGGGAATATCCTTGCTAAAACGTTCGGGTTTTTGCCCGGGCCAGTCGCTTCAGAGTTCAGCTCCGCCCGCATCGCGTCGCTCGTCGATGCGGACGTATCGTCGGAATCGCGCTTCACGCTTCGCCAGCAGCACCGACTCTCTCTCGTTCCCGCTCGCTGCGGGGCCCTCATCAACAAGAGGAATCACAGGATGCGTCTCTCTCTCATGCGCAAGCTCCTGATCGCGTCGGCAACGTGCATGCTCTCGCTCTCGCTTGCGACCTCGCCAGCGATGGCGCAGAAGCCGAAGCCGAAGCCGTCGACTCCCGCCACGCACGGCGGCAAGGGTGGAGGCGCAAAGCCTGCCGGTGGTGGTGGTTCGCAGTCGATCGAGCTCGACGAGCCTGGTCCGCCCGCTGACGAAGGAAAGGCGGGCGCCGCGACGAAGGCCGCCGACTCCGGTCCGCCGCCCGTCGCTGGCCAGATGACGGAGCAGGCCGCGCAGGCGAAGCGCCTCTTCGACGGTGAGAAGTGGGGCGACGCCGCCGCCGCTCTCTATCGCGTCTACAAGGGCGAGACGGGCGACGACGAAGGCAACAAGCAGCTCGCGCAGTACCACCTCGCGATCGCGCTCTACCGCCTCAAGTTCTACCAGGGTTCGTACGGCATCTTCTCCGAGATCGCCGACAAGCCGAACCACATGAAGTTCAACGAGACGCTGCTCTGGCTCGCGAAGCTCGCGACCGACCTGCCGGAGCCGGCGGACATCGTCGAGCGCGTCGGTAAGTACAACGACTCGCAGATCGACAAGTTCAACAACGCGAACCAGCGCGAGCTGTACTGGCAGCTGAACTACCTGCTCGGCCGGTACAAGTACCGCAACCGTCAGTACGACGACGCGCTCCGCCTCTTCAGCAAGGTCGACCGCCAGTCGAAGTACTACGTCCGCGGTCAGTTCTTCTCCGGCATCTCGAACGTGCAGCTCCGCCGGTCGATTCCCGCGGTGCAGTCGTTCCAGCGCATCGTCGGCGCGATCGACAGCGGCGAGCTCGAAGGGCTCGAGGACGAGGACCGCATGAGGGACCTCGCGTTCCTCTCGATGGCGCGCACGTACTACTCGGCGTCGGTTCGCCTCGACGAGAACAACGCGCCGACCATCGACAGCTCGAAGCTCTCGGCTGCGGTGAAGTACTGGAACAAGGTCGACCAGGGCAGCGAGTACTGGCTCGACGCGCTCTTCGAGGAGTCGTGGGCGTACTTCATGGCCGGCGACTACGCGCACGCGCTCGGCAACGTCCACACGATCGAGTCGCCGTACTTCCCGAACTCGTACTACCCCGAGGCGGAGATTCTGAAGGCGGTCATCTACTTCGCGAACTGCCAGTACGAGGACGCCGAGACGATCGTCGCCAAGTTCCAGCAGAAGTACCAGCCGATGTACGACGACTTGAACAAGGTCCTGAAGCGCTTCCAGGGCGAGGACCAGGACGAGCCGTTCTACAAGTTCCTGAAGCAGGTTCGTGACGGCAAGGCGGATCTCCCGCCGCGCATCAAGATCGTCGTCGAGAACGCGCTCGGCGATCGCCAGCTGCTCCGTCACCTCCAGTACGTCCAGGTGCTCGACGACGAGAACGCGCGCTTCGGCAAGGCGCCCACGAAGTTCCGCGAGTCGCCGCTCGGCAACGACGTCAAGGACGCGATGCAGCTCGCACGCGACATCGCGGTTCGTAACGCCGGTCAGCTCGCGCGCGAGCGTTACCAGCGCAACCTCGACGAGCTGAACGAGCACCTCCGCGACAGCGCGAAGATCCTCATCGACATCACCTCCGCGAAGCGCAACCAGCTCGACGCGGCCATCGCCGGTTCCCAGGTCACGGCCCAGGAGTCGGAGCGCAACATCGTGAAGCCGGACGAAGAGCACGTCATCTGGCCGTTCGAAGGCGAGTACTGGCGTGACGAGCTCGGGTTCTACCGGCAGACCATCACCTCGAAGTGTGGGAGGTAGGTTTTCTATGAATCGTCTTCTTCAAATGTTGGTCTTCGGCACGGCCGCAATGACGGTCGGCACGAAGGCCCTCGCGGCGGACGTCTGCATCGACGAAAAGGCGAAGCAGTCGCTCAACGCGTGTGCGGGAGGGGTTGCTCCGAAGGAGTTCAAGGGGAGCAAGACACCGGCGACCAACTTCCACTCGGCGCCGCAGGCGGCTGATCTCAAGAAGAAGGATCAGCAGACGAAGCCGGGGAAGCCCAACATCGATGAGGCTCCGCGCGATGAGCGTAAGAGCCGTCTGCAGGCGCGCCAGCGCGCGCTGCTCGTCACGGAGATCCAGGGCCTCGAGCGCCTCTTCGAGACGACGGCGAAGAACAAGCCCGATCGCCCGCAGCTCGCGCGCCGCCTCGCAGAGGCGTACGTCGAGCTCGAGTCCGCTGCGTTCCGCGACAAGACGCAGGCGGAGATCAAGCGCGACGAGCTGAAGAAGACGAACGCCCAGCAGGCGGGTCAGCAGCAGACGCAGGCCAACCAGGCCGATGCCGTCATGAAGGCCGCCCGCAAGAAGGCGATCGACTACTACACGCTGATCCGGACCGACTACCCGAACTACGGGCAGATCGACGAGGTCCTCTACTACCTCGCCTACGAGTACGAGCAGGCGAACGACCTCAAGAACGCGCGCTCGGTCTACTACGACCTCATCAAGCAGGCGCCGCAGTCGAAGTACATCCCGAACGCGTACCTCGCGTTCGGCGAGCTGTTCTTCAACGAGGCGCAGGGCGACCCGAGCAAGTGGGATCTCGCCGCGCAGGCGTACACGGAAGTCACGAAGTACCCGGCCCCGCAGAACAAGGTCTACGGCTACGCCTGGTACAAGCTCGGTTACGTCTTCTGGAACAAGGGCGAGCTCGACAAGGCGCTCAACGCGTTTAAGAAGACGATCGAGTTCGGCGTCGTCCACGCGCAGCTGCCGGGCGCGACGAAGCTCGCGGACTCCGCGCGCCGCGACGTCATCCCGGTCTACGCGCTGAAGGGTGACCCGGCGCAGGCCTACAACTTCATGCACAACATCTCGGGCGACCAGTCTGGGTCGAACGACAAGACGTTCAAGATGATGGACGATCTGGGTAACAACTACCTGGATACCGGCCACTACCCGGAAGCCATCATCCTCTACAAGGACCTGATGACGCGCGACAAGAGCGGGCGTCATTGCGTCTACCAGGCGCACATCACCGAAGCGACGATGGCGATGAAGTCCAACAACAAGGACGCCATCGTCAAGGAAGTCGACAACCAGGTTAAGGTCTTCAACGAGGTCAAGAACGGCGGCTACACCGCCGAGCAGAAGGCCGAGTGCGCGAACAAGACCGCGTCGCTCGCGACCGAGACCGCGATGGCCTGGCACCTCGAGGCTGTCGGCTCGCAGGGGCAGCGCGGCACCGGCGACGGCAAGACGATGGCGCTCGCCGCGCAGCTCTACAAGAAGGTCGTCGACAACTGGCAGGCGGACGAATTCTCGAAGTTCGAGTTCCCGCGCATCGTCAAGGAAGACTGGCCGAGCATCTACAAGATCAAGTACGCAATGGCGGACTTGCTCTACTTCCAGAAGGACTGGGCGAAGTGCGGCCCCGCCTTCGACTCCGTCGTCCAGGAGAACCCGCAGGCACCGGAGGCCGCCGAGGCCGCCTACGCCGCGGTGCTCTGCTACCAGAACATCTACGACGAGACCCACAAGGGCGACTCCGCCAAGAAGGGCTCTGGCAATCTCCCCGGCCAGAAGGACTCGAAGGACAAGAAGGCCCAGGCCGCGGCGGAGGCTGAGAAGCTGAAGCCGAAGGAGATGACCGACAACCAGAAGGGGATGGTCGGCGCCTTCAACAAGTACATCTGCTACATCAAGCCGGCCGCGAACGACGCTGCCGGTCAGGAGCAGCTCGTCGAAGTGAAGTACGCGCGCTCGCGTACGTACTTCGAGGCGCAGCACTGGGACGAGGCCGCGATTGGGTTCCGCGACATCGCGATGAACCACTCCGATCGCGACGTCGGCATCTACGCCGCGCAGCTCTATCTCGAGAGCGTCAACGTCCTCGGCTCGCACTTCCAGAAGACGTCGTGCTTCGACGACATGGAGCAGGACGTTCCGAAGTTCATCGAGCTCTACTGCGGCGGTGAGAAGGCGCAGAAGAACGCCGAGCAGTGCACGACGCTCAACAAGATCCAGGTCGACATCCTCCGCCTCAAGGCCCAGAAGACGGTCGAGCGCGCGGACAAGGAAGGCGGCAAGGACGCGATCGCCCTCTACGAGAAGGGCGGCACGGCGTACTTCGAGATGTTCCGCCGCTACTGCCAGGACCCGGTGAACAACGGGCAGCAGCCGCAGGCGGAGAAGTGTGACGAGATCGCGTACAACGCGGCGCGCGCCTTCCAGGCCGCTCGCCTCGTCGCAAAGGCGATCACCGTCCGCCGCTCGCTCCTCGCCTTCGACGACAAGACGAAGGGCAACTCGCCGCTCGCCAAGAAGGCGCGCTACGAGATCGGCGGTAACTACCAGGCCATCGCGGTCTACGACCAGGCGGCTCAGTGGTACGAGGATTACGCGAAGGCGGATCCGAAGGCGCCGGACGCCGACAAGGCGCTCTCCGACGCGGTCATCCTCCGCCTCGGCCTCGGCCAGGAGGACCAGGCCATCGCCGACGCCCAGCTCTTCACGAAGAACTACGGCGGCAGCAAGCCGGCGCAGACGGCGCAGATCGCGTTCGCGATCGGCTCGCACTACGCCGACAACGAGCAGTGGGACAAGGCGGCAACGGCGCTCATGGGCGCTATGGGCACGATCTCCCGTGCGGCACCCGACATTCAGGTGCAGGCCCGGGCGACGCTCGCTCGCGCGCACACGAAGCTCCGCGGCGACGACCACCAGAAGGCGGCGAAGGCCGAGTACGCTAAAGTCCGATCGATCTGGACCAATCCGGCCGAAGCCGAGGCCAAGATCAAGGCTTCCTACCCCGACGAGGACGGCGGCCAGCACGATCGTCGTCTCGCGAAAGCGCTCAACGCCGTCGGCGAAGCGTTCTTCTACGCAGCCGAGGAGAAGCGCAAGGCGGAAGTCGATCCGGTGAAGTTCCCGGCCTACCAGGGCCCGGGCGACAAGGCCTCCGTCCTCAAGCACATCCAGGGCAAGGTCAAGGACTGGTACACGAAGAAGCGCGACGCGATCGCGAAGGTCGAGCCCGAGTACGTCAAGATCCTCGAGCTCAAGCCGGTTCCGCCGCCGAAGTGGGTCATCGCAGCAGGCTCGCGCGCGGGCCTCATGTGGGGTGACTTCGTCGACGACTTCCGCCGCGCTCCGATCCCGGAGGCGTGGAAGAAGGACCCGGAGATCCGCGGCACCTACTACGACGCGCTCGACGCGGCGAGCGAGCCCTTCAAGGTCCAGCACGCCAAGCCGGCGCTGAAGAAGTGCCTCGATCTGTCGGTCAAGTACCAGTACTTCGACGAGTTCAGCCGCGCCTGCGAGGTGTGGCTCGCGAAGAACTACAAGGCCGAGTACCACGTCGTCGACGAGCTGCGCGGAGCGCCCACGCTCTCGAACAGCGGTCTCGACGAGAAGGCGCCGCCGGTCCTTCCGGATGGAACCTTCTGGCACCCGCCGGCTGCTGCTCCCGAGAAGACCACGGTCAGCTCGGAGGAGAGCGGTGACGCCAAGAAGGACGGCAAGCCCGCAGCCGGTGGTGGTGGCGGCGCAGCAGCGAAGCCCAAGGGTCCGGTCAAGCCGCTTCCGGGCGGCAAGAAGAAGTGAGTCGAGGAGACCGTCACATGAAGCGCATCACTACTCTCCTTACGGCAGGACTCCTGGCTCTCACGGCGGTGGCGTGTGGCGGCGGTGACAAGCCGTCGCCCAAGACCGGCGCCGACGGGAAGCACACCGGCGGCGGCGGCGGATCCGCTCAGCCGGAGATGAGCAAGGACGCACAGGCGAAGTTCAACGCGGCCATCGATCTCTTCGTCGAGCACGACAAGAAGAACGACTGGAACGCCGATTCCTGCGCCGACGTCGCAAAGAAGTTCGACGAGGTCGGTAAGAACGCCCAGGCGATCTTCAACGCGGGTCTCGCTCACCAGCGCTGCAACGACGACGCAAAGGCGAAGGCGAAGTTCGAGGCGGCTCTCCAGGCCGACCCGAAGTTCCACCACGCCCGAGCGCAGCTCGCGCTCTACCAGTACAAGGCCGACGGCAACGAGGACACGGCGATCGCTGCTCTCCAGCAGGCGGTCACGGACGCGCAGTTCCAGAACGTCCCCGCGCTCGTCAACCTCGCCATGGTGCAGATGGCGCGTGACAGCGCGCAGGGCGGCCAGGGCTGCAAGGACGACATGGACTGCGCGAAGCTGAATCTTCAGCGCGCGCTCGCCATCGACGACGCCTACATGCCGGCGTTCAACCAGCTGGCCCTCTACTACTTCCAGCTCGCGAAGAAGCGCGCCGGAGCGGTGAAGGGCACGAGCAAGTCCAGCAAGGGTCGCCAGATCATCACGCACGCGTCCCAGCAGAAGCGCGCGGACCAGCAGCAGCTCGAGCTCGCAGCGCTCGTCTGCTCGCAGGCGATCCGGAAGAACGCGAACTACGCCCCGATCCACAACACTGCCGGTCTCATCCAGAACGAGCTCGGCCAGGTGAACGGCGCGGTCGCGGAGTTCGCGACGGCGGCGAAGCTCGATCCGAAGTTCTTCGAGGCGCAGATGAACTACGCGTTCGTCAACCTCGGGTTCCGCGGCTTCGAGCAGGCGCAGGGCGCGTTCAAGAAGGCGCTCGAGATGCGCCCGAACGACTACGACGCGCACCTCGGTATGGCGCTCGCGATCCGCGGCCCGATCACGGGCGCGGAGACCGACTACGACCAGCGCGTCGCGGCCGCTCAGGCCGAGCTCGACGCGGCGAAGAAGATCGACCCGAACCGCCCCGACGCCTACTACAACGAGGGCATCCTCACGCAGGAGTTCAAGGCGAAGGCCGGCGGCGCGAAGGAGAAGACGATCGCGGAGCTCGAGAACGCGAAGAAGATCTTCCAGACGTTCCTCGAGAAGGCCTCCGGCAAGCCGGAGTACGACGGCGCGGTCAAGCGCGTGAAGGGGGACGGCTCGAAGAAGGACTTCGGTCGACTCGGCGACATCGACGACACGATCGCCTTCCTCAAGCTCGACGCGAACGCGCAGAAGGACGCGACGAACCAGAGCTCGGCGGACTCTGCCGCCGAGGGCGAGAAGAAGTAACTTCTCTCGCGTTCGTCACGCATAGCGAAAGCGAAGGCCTCTCTGGCTCGTCCAGGGGGGCCTTCTGCTTTGGTGGGTCAGGATCGACGCGCACGCGGCGGGCGAAGCGTGCGGAAGGTGATCGAGTGAGGAGCTCCTTCGTCGCCGGGATCGAGTGCTGACGCGCGAGCCTCTCCGGCGAGCACGTAACCGGGGAGAAGCCTCGTCGCGACGACGGTGAGCTGTCCGTCTCGCGCGACGCGAACGACGTTGTCATCGCGATGCGTGCCCTTTCCGCAGGCGATGCCGGTCGCCGTGTAGAGCTCGAAACCGTCTCCGCTCGGGCGAATGTTCGGGCCGCCGCACTTGATACGATGCTCGGTGAAGTTCTCGACGAGGAGCGCAGCATCTTTCGCGTTCTCGAACGGCGCGAGGAACGGGCGGAGCTCGTCGGCGGTCGTGATCGCGCCGACCTCGTCACCACGCGTGAAGACGAGATAACGCCGGTCGTAGTCGATGTGGTTCGGCGGCGGGCCTAGGTCGGGGCGAAGCTCGTCGACGGTCGCCAAACACTTCGCCTTGTCGACGGCGGTGGCGCACACCACCCCGGTACGCTCGACCACGTTCGGTTTGGCCTGCGCGTCGGGCGACGGTGGTGACAGCTGGAACCCGGAGCGCAGCTCGAGGTAGTCGACCGGCGTTGCCGGCGTCACCCCGATGAGACGAAGTCCTTCGCGGACGTCCGTCTGGAAGTCTGCCGCGCGGATCTTGTCTTCATCCCCGTCGCATGCGGGCGCGGCGACTGCTGACGCCGCGAGACCCAAGAAGAGGAGGCGAAGGCGCCGAGCTGAGCCGTTCCGCGGCGACAAACCTCGCGCCGGCGTCGTCGGATGCGCTCAGTTGCGCGATGCGATCGCGATGGCGGAACCCGTGAGCACGACCGCGGCCGACCGATGGACCGCTCGGAGACGCGCGGGACTTCGAAAGAGGCCGCGGGCCTTCACTGCCGCGAGCGCGTACGCGCTCTGGACGGATGCGTCGATCGCCAAGCCCACGACGGCCACCTGCAGGTAATCGGTGATCGAGAGGCGGCCGACATCGAGCACCTGCGGGAGGATCGCTCCGAAGAAGACCACGGCCTTCGGGTTTCCGAGGGTGAGGAGCAGCCCGCCGCCGAAGCTCTGAACCGGACTGCTGCGCTGATCGTCGACCGGCGGAGCGGTGGCCGTACCCGACGACCTCCACAAGCGAGCTGCGAGCAGACAGAGATACGCGACGCCCGCCCATTTGATCGCGATGAACACCGGCTGGAGGCGCGTGGCGACGGCAGCGAGACCGAACGCTGCAAGCGCCAACCACACGGCGTTTCCGATGACCATTCCGGCGGCATAGGACCAGACGCGACGTCCACCGCGTGCGAGCACGCGGGCCACGAGCGTCGTCTGCGCGGGGCCGGGGATCGCCGCAGCCATTCCGAACGGAACCGCAAAGAGCAGAAGCGACGTCGCCGTCATCGCGACGGCCACTCTAGTCGTCGACTCGGGCGCGACCAAACGGCTCCAAGCATGGCCGCACGGCCACGCGAGCGTTCCTCACGCGAGCAGCGGCGCGCGGGCGCATGCGCGGCGTCTCCGGCGCAGTGCAGCACGGCGCATGCTCCGACGGCGCGGTGCAGCGCGTGCGCGTGCGCGATCCGTGCAGCGTCGCGAAGCAGCCCCCGCCGACGCCGGCGCGTCCGATGTGGTCACGCGAAGTCGTCGCTGGGGCTCCGGGGCCGCTTTGAGGCGACGCGTCATCGAGCGAACGCTCGGGCTCGTCCAAGAAGGTTTCCGACCGCGCCACCCATCAGACCGGGTGACGGCGGAATTCGATGGCTGCTATCAAAGGTGCCCCTTGGTGTTCGTGTTGCGAAGAAATGGGAACCTTCGGGGTCGAGACGTTGTCAGGACGTCTGGAACCTGGCGCTTCCCAGCTAAAGACCACGAACGACGTCATGGATGGCTGCTCGGAGTTGCAATGAATGGCTTGCCGGAAGGCTCATCCGGCGGTACACTCTCACTGTAATCCCGGCGCAAAAATCCTGAAGAATTGGAAGATTTCCCACTCCGGGGCGAATGCCGCTAACGTGCCCCCCGCACAGGGGCTGGATTCGGGTGATCGACTTCGGAGAAGTCAGGAGCGGACGATGATGAAGCGGGTTCTATTCGGTCTCGTCGCAGCAGCTTTCGTCCTCACGAGCGCGTCGGCGTTCGCGCAGCAGCCCGGTGGCGGCGGCGGCGGCGGCGTGAAGGCAACGGGTGCTGGCGGCAAGGACGAAGGTTACGGCTACGAGTTCTCCGACGATCCGCTCGCGGCGGGCGGTTTCGGTCCGAACGACGCGACGATCCGCGTCCGTCCCGGACCGGTTCGCACGACGCTCATTCGCCCGCGCACGTCCTTCGTGCCCGAGATGTTGAAGAGCGTCGAGAACCTCTGATCTGATTTGGCAACCAGCAGGCGACGACGACGCGTGCAGTAACCGCCGCTCTCCGCGACGAGCAACGGCGGCACCTAGAGGAAGGTCGATACGATGGAAGGCAAGGCGAAGGTTGCGCTGACGTTCGCGCTCTACCAGGGAGATCAGCTCCTGCGTAGGGACACGATCGCCCAGGACATCGTCAAGGTCGGTAAGGACCCGCGCAGCCATCTGCGTGTGGACGATGACCTCGCGTCGCGCATGCACGCAGTCATCGAGGTGGCTGGCCCGAACGACATCACCCTGATCGATCTCGGCAACGAGCCCGGGACGATGGTGAATGGTCAGCGGGTGAACAAGTGCAAGGTCCGTCCTGGAGATCAGATCCAGATCGGGTCGACCATGATTCACCTCGAGAGCGCCGAGCTCGCGGGCGCGTCGCAGACCGCCGCGATGGCCGCTCCGCCGGTCCCGCCCGCGCCGGTCACGCCGCAGGTGCCGCCGCATCAGATGCAGGTGAACACGCCGACGGAAGCGATCGCCGCTCAGGGCGCGCCGGCCGCGAACCCCTTCCAGGCACCGTCGCAGCCGCCGCCGAACCCGTTCGCCGCGGCTTCGCAGCAGAGCGCGGCTCCCGCAGCGCCTGCCTCCAATCCGTTCGCGCAGGCGAACCCGTTCGCGGCCGTGGCGAGCCCCTTCGCGGTGGCGAACCCGTTCGTCGCGTCGGCCGCCGATCAGGGCGCAGGCGGTTACGCCATCAATGCTCCGGGCGGCAGCGACTTCGATCCGAACCAGCCGTACACGTTCTCGCTCGTGAAGAGCGGCCCCGACGTCCACCCGGACGAGGTCGAGACGCACGCGGCGGCGATCGAAGTGATCGTCAAGTGGGACCAGAACACGCTCCACGTCGCGCACAACACTCCGCCGAAGTCCTTCTTCGTCGGTGAGGAGCCGGGCGCCGACTACTTCGTCCCGAGCGAGGTGCTCGGCACCACGCGCGCGCCCGTCGTCGTCGCCCGCGGCGTCAGCGCGACGCTCGTGATGCTCCCGCGCTCGAGCGGCACGGTCGAGATCCCGGGGCAGGGGACGTTCACGTTCCACGACCTCATCTCGTCGGGCCGCGCTCGCTCCTCTTCGGAGCTGAGCGGTGCGCACGAGTTCGAGCTTCCGAACAACGCGAAGGCGCGGATGGAGCTCGAAGGCACAGGCCTCACGTTCGAGGTCAGCGCCGTCAACGCGGGCAAGTCGCCGCCGGTCGGCGTCTTCTCGAGCTTCGAGCCGGCCGCGTACATGTTCATCGGCCTCTCGTTCCTCCTTCACATCGGCATCGTCGCGTCGATGGCGTTCTTCATGCCGTCGATGAGCGGTGACGACGCGGAGGCGATCGACCGCGATCAGCTCCTCCTCATGCAGAAGATGCTCAACGCAGCAGCCGAGCGTGAGCAGGAGGAGAAGGAGACCGAGCAGCAGCCGGATCAGAACGCCGACAACAAGGAAGGCGGCACCGGCACTCGTGCGAAGGGTGAAGAGGGTTCCATGGGAAACCCGAACACCAAGGACACGAACAAGCGCTACGGCGTCCAGGGTCCGGCGGACAACCAGGACCCGCACATCGCGCGTCAGGCCGCGATGAAGGAAGCGCAGGAGTTCGGCATGATCGGACTCATCAACGTCGGCGCGGGCGGCGACCCGAACGCCCCGACGGCGCCGTGGGGACGCGACGACTCGCTCGGCAACGACCCGCTCTCCGCTCGCGGCAACATGTGGGGTGACGCCATCGGCGACGCGTTCGGCGCCGGTGGTCTCGGTCTCTCCGGTGTCGGCGAAGGCGGCGGTGGTCGCGGCGAAGGCATCGGCCTCGGCAACATCGGTACGCTCGGCCACGGCGCCGGCACCGGTACGGGCCAGGGCTTCGGCAACGGCCACGGCCGCCTCGGCGGCGCGCACACGACGAAGAGCCCGTCGCTCCGTCAGGGCGCGACGCAGGTCAACGGTCGCCTCCCGCCGGAAGTCATTCAGCGCATCGTCCGCCAGAACTTCGGTCGTTTCCGTCTCTGCTACGAGAACGGCCTCCGCAACAACCCGACGCTCTCGGGTCGTGTTTCGGTCAAGTTCGTCATCGACCGCTCCGGCGCCGTCTCGACGGCCCAGGATGGCGGCAGCGAGCTCCCGGATCAGGGCGTCATCTCGTGCGTCGTCCGCGGCTTCGGAAACCTCTCGTTCCCGCAGCCTGAAGGCGGCATCGTCACGGTCGTCTACCCGATCATCTTCAACCCCGGCGACTAACACTCCCGGTCAGTTGTAGAGTGCATGCGAAGGCTGCGCACCGAATCGGTCGCAGCCTTCGCTGCATTTGGGGAAGCGCCAAGGCGCGAAGGGCCTGACCATTGGCGTCATCTCCTGGTGCCGCGAGGTCGTCGCCGGCGAGATTCACACGGTGACACGGCGACAGCTGTCCTCTCGTCTCTATCGACTGCTGGCCGTGATGACTCGAGGCGAGATTCACAGGGAGACAGGAGACAGGGAGATCAGAGGGAGGGGCCTCCTCTCCGTCTTCACCCGGACCCTCGTCGGGCCCTCACGAAACGTGAAGCGCTCGCTTCGCGAGCACTTCAC
>JAEXCN010000422.1 GCA_023402175.1 Pseudomonadota bacterium
GGCCAGGGCGAGTCCTGCTGCGCAGTCCCGCGAGAGGTCACGAACCTCACCCCCGGCAAGAACAACGACTTCCCCGGTTGCCAGGCGTACTTCCAGAGCGGCCGCTACGTCGCGGGCACGCGCTGCAAGAAGGACGGATGCGCTCCGGGCGATCTGACCCTCTGCTCGAGCGACGCGGACTGCAAGGCCGGAAAGTGCGTCCCGCTCAGCCTCGAGGGCCGCTACACCGGTTACTGCCGCACGCAGCAGTGATCGCGGCGCCGTGAGGCGCTGAAGCACGGCTTCACGGCGAGAGCCCTTCCTACGGGATTGGGCTCTCGTCGTTTTGTGCGGTGCTCTTGGCTCTCACGCGTGCGCGGTGATCCAGCGCGCGATCGCCTCGACGAGGTCCTTCCACGACGGCTCGTTGAGCACCTCGTGATAGAGCCCCTCGCGCGGGTCCCATGTCTTGTCCGCGCTGCCGGCGGCGTCGAAGACGCGCTTCGCGGCGGTCATGCTCGCGATGCGGTCGCCCGTACCGAACGCGAGATAGAGCGGAAGCGTCAGCTTCGAGGCGTTCGCGAGCACGCGCTCCTGCGCTTCGACTGCCTCGGTGTACCACCGCGCCGTCGCGTTCTCGAAGACGAGGGGATCTTCGTCGTACGCGCGCGCCTTCTCTGCGTCGTGCGTCATGTCCTTGCCCGCGAGCCCCGTCGGCAACGCGAGCTTCGGATAGAGGCGCGAAGCGAGCTTTCCTGCGACGGCTTTCAGCTTCGGCACCTGCACCTGGAAGCCGAAGAACGGCGCCGAGAGCACGAGCCCTTTGTACCTACCTGGCCCCTCGATGATGCTCGATGCCGCCACGAGGCCGCCGAAGCTATGGCCGAACAGGAACGTCGGCGTCCCCTTCGCGCGTTCGTCGACGAGGCGCCGGAGCTCGCGCGCGTCGTCGAGGAACTCGTCGAAGCGGTTGCAATAACCGCGCGTCCCGAGCGCACGACCGTGGCCTCGCAGATCGATCGCGATCGATCCGATGCCATGCTCTGCGAGCGCTCCCATCACGTGGCGATAACGCGCGCCGTGATCGGCATAGCCGTGGATGATCCCGAGCACGGCCTTCACGCCTTCGGACGGCATCGCCGACGCGTAATAGAGATCCGGCCCGCTGATTGCTCGCTTGTTGAGGGTCGCCTCGTCGAGCTCGATGCTCATCCGCTCTTTCCCGATCTCAGCGCCGCGTTGTCGAGCACGACCCCCTCTTTCGCGAGCGCCTCGCGCAGCGCGGCGAGCGCGCGGGCGGCCCGTGACTTGATCGTACCGAGCGGTACGTTCTCTCGTGCGGCAATTTCGGGGTACGTGAGCCCCTCGAAGAACGCAACCTCGAGCGTCTGACGCTGCGCTTCCGGAAGCGTCGCCAGCGCGCGGCGGATCTTCTCTCGCTCGCCCGCCTCCGAGGTGAGACGCTCCGGATCGCGGACCGAGGCCGGCGGCTCGTGCGGGAGGACCTCACGCGCGAGCGTGCCGCGCCGCTCGCGGCGGCGGGTGCGGTCGATGCTGAGGTTCCGGACGAGCGTGACGAGCCACGCGACGACCGAGCCGCGCTCGGGCGCGTACTGCCTCGCGCGCTCGCTCACCGCGACGAAGGCATCGTGGACGACGTCCTCGGCCTCCACACGCTCGCGCACGATGCGGAGCGCGAGCGGAAAGAGCGTGGACGCGTAGCGATCATAGAGATCGCCCACGGCACGGACGTCTCCCTCGGCGATCGACCGAAGGAGGTCCGCGTCTTCACGCGCTTCCGACATCGGTAAAAAAGCGTCCGCTGTCCGGGGTGCTCGCGTCAAGCACTTCGGCCCGACGAATCCGAGGTCGTGGCCGTGCCTCGCCGTGCCCTCCCATCGGCGCGCTGGCCCTGGCTCGGCGCCCTCGCTGTCCAGCTCGTCCGGCCGTTCGTGCAGAGCGTTCATGGGATCACGGGGTCGTGAGCTAGCATCCGCCCTCGGATGCACCGCATCGCCGCAGGATTGGCCGCTGCGCTCGGGGCCGCGCTCGTCACGTCGGCGGTCGGCGTGGACGCGACCGTCTCGCGATCCAGCGGGCTCGCCTCGAAGAAGGCGCCTCGCGCGGAGGTCGCCATGGCCGACGATGCGGGCTCACCGCAGGACCTCGCGCCCGTCGAGGATCCACCGATGCTCCTCGGAACGCTCGTGCAGACCCACACGGACGAACGCGTCCCGCTCGATGAGGTGTCGCCAACGCCGGACCGCTTCGCGCGCCTCCTCGCCGATCGCGTCACCGGCGAGAAACGCGAGCTCGATCCGCGCCTCCTCGAGCTCCTTCGAACGCTCGCCCGCCGCCACCCTAGCGTGCGCATCGAGCTCGTGAGCGGCTATCGCAGCCCGAAGCTGAACGAGATGATGCGCAAGAAGGGCCGGCACGTCGCCTCGCACAGCCAGCACTCGCTCGGTCACGCGGTCGACTTCCGCCTCGTCGTCGAGCCCGAAACGCGCGGGATGGATCCACGCGATCTCGAGAAGGAGATCCGCGAGCTCGGATGGCAGGGCGGCGTCGGCGTCTACACGCTGAAGACCGACTGGTTCGTGCACGCCGACGTCGGAAAGCTCCGTCGCTGGGGCGGCTGACTTCGACGATCAGGGCATCGTCAGCGTCGCCTGCACGTAGGCATACTGCGCGATGTTGGCCGGTGAGATCGCTCCGTTCGCGAGGCGATCGCCGCGGGCGTGCGCGGCCATGATCGCCTTCGCGCCGTCGCCGAGAAGGAGCCCCGACCAGCCCGCGCGGAGCTCGAGCGGGATCCACGGACGGTACGTGACGACGACGTCGAGCTCGTGACCGAGCTCCGTCTCGTTGCTCGTCGGCCGGCCCGCAGGCGCAGGCGTCGTCGTGACGAGCGAAGGCGACGTCGAGCTCCCGATGGCCGTGAGATAGCTGCCGATCCACTCGCCTTGCCCCTGCGCGAGCCGCGCGTAGCGGTACTCGAGCGCGACGGCCGTGTCGGTCCACGGCACCACCTCCGCGCGGCCTGCGACGTCCATCATGTTCGACCAGGCGAACAGGTCCATCTGTCCGTGGAAGCGCTG
>JAEXCN010000301.1 GCA_023402175.1 Pseudomonadota bacterium
CCCCATGCACGTGTGATCGAGTGCGTCGACGGTGTCCGTGGCGAGAGGGTCGCGGTGAAGATCTTCGCCGGCTACGACGCGCGCGGCTCCGGCCGTGACGCGCTCGCGCGCTTCGAACGCGAGGTGCGCGTGCTCGGGACGCTCGATCACCCGAACATCGTCCCGCTGCGCGACTACCTGCCCGAAGGTCCGGCGCTCGTCCTCGCATGGATGGGGCGCGGCACGCTCGAGCACATGCTCGCGAGCGAGCCTCTCGCGCCCGCGCGCGCCGTCGAGATCGCGCAGGCGGTCCTCTCAGCGCTCGGCGAGGCCCACCGGCTCGGGATCATCCATCGCGACATCAAGCCGGCGAACATCCTGTTCGACGATGCTGGTGTCACTCGGCTCGGCGACTTCGGCGTGGCGCACCTGAGCGATCTCTCGGCCACGGCAACGGCGGGAGTCATCGGCACGCTCGGCTACATGAGCCCGGAGCAACGCGAAGGAAGGCCCGCGACCATTCGGAGCGACCTCTACGGCGTCGGCGCGATCCTCTGGGAGATGTTGACCGGCGAGCCACCTGAGGCGAGGCCGGCCGGTTCGAGCTTCGGGGCCGACCTCGACGAGCTGCCGCCTCCGTCGAGCATCGGGGGCTCCATGCCCCGATCGAAAGAGAAGCCTGGACGCGTACGACCGAGCGGCGTGCACCGCGATCTCGACGCGCGTCACGATGCCGTCGTTTTCTCGCTCGTCGACGACGATCCGTCGAAGCGTCCCGCCGACGCATTCGCGGCGCGCAAAGCGCTCGGCGCACTTCACTGGCCGAGCACGGTCGATCGCGTCACCGCCCCGCGTGCCAAGCGGAAGAAGGAGTCCGACAGGCCCTCGGGGCTGCGACTCCTTCCGGACGAGGGCGGAACGGAGATCGACCAGTGGCTCGGACGCCGCGTCGTCAGCGTTCCGCTCGATCCGCCGATGCTCGCGCGCGCCTCCGCGTTCGCGCGAGCCAATCATCCGGCGCTGCAGGTCGTGCTCCGCGTCGATCGTGCAGGTCGAGCGATCTGGCTCGCTGCGCCTCGCGGAGAGCCGCTCAGAGCGCGGCCCAGCCCGGAGCAGGCGGCCGTCCTCCGGGACGCGCTCGAACGCCTCCACGAGGTCGGCGAGGCACACGGGGCGATCGATCCCGAGCACATCCTGGTCGACGAATCGGGTGACGTGACGCTCGCCTTCGCGCCACCACCGGGACCGACGGCGACGTTCGACCTCGACCGTCTTGCGCTCGCGCGCCTCGTCTCTCGAGCGTAGAACTTGCGATGCTCGCGCGAGCCGTGAAGGATGGCGCCATGGCTTCCGGCATGCGCATCGCCCTCTCGGCTACCCTCGTCCTCTTCGCAGCTGCGTGCGGCGAATCGAAGCCCGCGCCGAAAGCGGCCAACGACGCTGCTGGTCCCGCGAAGACGACGGAGAGCGCGCCGGCCGCGCCGAGGGCACCCGTGAAATCCCTCACCCGCGCCGCCGTGAAGGAGACGATCGCGCATGGGCTCGGCGCCTTCCTGCAAAACGTCACCGTCGAGGACTGGCCCGTCATGCACGAGGGCAAGTTCCACGGGTTCAAGATCCGGACGATCAACGCCGACTGGGGCGTCGACCTCAAGCCGGGCGACGTCGTCACCCGCGTCAACGGCATCGTGCCGGAGCATCCGGAAGAGGCGGATGCGGCGCTCCGCTCGCTCGAGAAGGCCTCCGCGCTGAAGGTCGAGTTCGAGCGCGACGGAAAAGCGAAGACGCTCGAGCTGCCGATCGTCGACTAGAGCCGCTCTAGGCTCTCGTCAGGAGAATCGCGCGACGTACGCGTCGTACACGCGGCGATGGACGTCGTCGATCGTCCCGCGTCCGTCGACGATCACGACGCGGTCGTTCGGCATGTGGCCGGCGAGCTCGCGATAGAACTCCGCGAGCGCGCGCTGGACCTCGTTCTGCTCGTAGAGCTGCGCCGCCTCACCGCGCACTTCGCGACGGACCGCGGCGAGGTCCGACGGGAGATCGAGCACGATCGTGAGGTCGGGCCGGAGCGCGTGCTTGTTCAGCTCGCGGATCCACTCGACGGCCTGCTCCCCTCCCCGTCCGCTCGAGACGCTCTGGTATGCGAGGCTCGATGCATCGTAGCGGTCGGAGACGACGATGCCGCCCTGTGCGAGGAACGGCTCGATCTCGGACTCGACATGATCCATGCGGTCGGCCGCGAAGAGCAGCGCCATCGTGGCCCATCCCGGCGCGCGCCCGCCCGGGATGACGATGCGCCCGGTGAGGACCTGGCGGACGAGCGAGCCGATGGGCCCGTCGCTCGGCTCGCGCGTGACCTTCACCGGTGTCTTCGGTGTCTCCGCTCGCAAGCGCTCGACGAGCCGGACGGTCTGCGTGGTCGTCCCTGCCCCGTCGATGCCCTCGAGCACGATGAACCGGCCAGATCGCTTCTCCATGACGAGCGCATAACGCAGCTCCCGTCCGCCGTCATCCCACAGCGGTGCCGTCCCGATCAGGGCACGGGCGGAGGGTCTTCCCCGAGCACGACATTGTCGATGAGCCGTGTCCCACCGACCCGGCAAGCCACCGCGAGGAGGACGCGCTCGGGCGTGATCTGCTCGTCCGGAAGAGGCGTCATCGCGTCGGCGTCGGCGACGCTGACGTAGTCGATCGACGTGGCGTTCGGCTCGATCGACTCGAGCGCCAGCTTCCGGAGGACGCCCGCTCGTCGCTCGCCCTTCTCGAACGCGCGCACTGCCGCGGTGAGCCCGCGCGAGAGGCCGAGCGCGCGCTTTCGTTCGTCGGCCGAGAGGTACGCGTTGCGTGAGCTCATCGCGAGACCGTCGGCCTCGCGGACGATGGGATAGCCGACGACCTCCACGGGGAAGAAGAGGTCCTTCGTCATCCGCCGGATGACCGCGAGCTGCTGGAAGTCCTTCTTTCCGAACACCGCAACACTCGGCCCCACGATCGAGAAGAGCTTCGCAACGACGGTGGTCACGCCCTCGAAATGCCCCGGACGGTGCGGGCCGCAGAGATGGGCCGTGAGCTCGTCGACGCGGACGCGGGTCCGCTCGCCCGGGACGTACATCGTGTTCGGCTCGGGCGCGAAGACGACGTCGACGCCTTCGAGCTTCCGGACATCACCTTCGAGGTCGCGCGGATAGCGCGCGAGGTCCTCGTTCGGACCGAACTGCGTCGGGTTGACGAAGATCGAGCAGACGACGAAGCTCGCGTGTCTCTTCGCTTCGCGCATGAGCGCGAGATGGCCTTCGTGGAGCGCTCCCATCGTAGGGACGAATCCGACTCGAAGCGCGCGCGCGCGTGCCGCGTCGCACGCATCCCGCACCTGCGAAGGTTCCCTGAGGACGATGGCGCCTGGCATCGGCGGACATGCTAGACATGTCGAGTCCGATGCGTCGAGAACCGTCCTCGCTCCTTCGCTTGGTTGTCGGTGTCGTTCTCGCTGGCGCGGCGGGTATGGTCGCGCTCGGCGGATGCGGAAGCCGCGGGCCGCTCGACGAGGCGACGTCGGTGACGCTCGACGCTGCGGTCGAGGCCGAGCCCGTGATCGACGCGGGACCGGCGGAAGCGCCTGCGCCGGCGCCCGATGCAGGTCATCGCGATGCGGGTCCCGTCACGTGCGGGCTCTGCGTCATCAGCTCGTGCGGGGACACGATCCTTTCCTGCATGCAGTCGCCCGAGTGCCGCGCCGTATTCCAGTGCGTCGCGACGACGTGCCTCGGTGGTGGAAGTGGCGGTGGTGGTGGTGGTGGCGGTGGCGGCGGGCTCGACCCGCTCTGCCTGTTCCAGTGCGCGGGGAAGGATCCTTCCGGCGCGCTCGGCGTGCTCTCCGTCTTCCAGTGCATCACCGGCGAGTGCGGCGCGGACTGCGGCTCGGTCCTCGGCGGGCTCGGCGGAGGGCTTGGCGGTGGCGGTGGCGGGAAGGGACCTGGCGGCGGAAAGGGACCTGGCGGCGGCGGAGACGGAGCTCCGGAAGCCTTCCGCGAGCTCTTCTCGCCATGGCCGGAGCTCTTCTCGCCCGTTCCGAGCGTCCCCCCGCACGGTGAGCACGATCTGAAGGGCCGCTGACCCTTTCGAGAGGGAGTTGACGTCGAGCACGCACCTCGGCGAAGGTCGCCCCCATGGAACGCGAGGGGGCGCTCCCCATCGAGGAGCGACGAGTGCGGCGTGCACGCGTGTGCGTGACGGCGGCGATCGCCGGTGTGCTTCTCTCGGTGAGCGCTGCGAACGCACAAGTGCCCGGCGAGGAGATCGCGCGCCGTGCATTCGAAGAAGGCGTCGCGCTCGAGAAGAAGGGCGACTACGCCGGAGCGCTCACCAAGTTCAAGGAGTCTGAGCAGATCAAGGCGACGCTCGGCAATCGCTACCACAAGGCGTATTGCCTCGAGATGACGGGCAAGCTTGCGGCAGCTCTTCTCGAATACGAGATCGTCGAGAAGACAGCGCGCGAGACGAACAAGTCCGAGATCGTCGAGGCGACACGCACGCGCCTCGAGCCGCTGCGGGCGAAGGTCCCGCAGCTCTCGCTCAAGCTCGCGGCGACCGCGCCGAAGGACACAGAGGTCTCGCTCGACGGCGCGCCCATCTCCCCCGCCCTGCTCGACGGCAAGGCGTTCCGGATCGATCCCGGCGAGCACGTCGTCGCGGCGCGCGCGGCCGACCACGAACCGTTCACGAAATCGATCACCGCTCCCGAGAGCACGACGGCGACGATCGAGATCGCGCTGCAGCCCACGGCTGCCGTCAAGGTCGCACAGGCCGACCACGACAGCAATCGTGTGACGGAGCCTCCGGCCGAGGCTGCGCGGACGCGCTCGCTCGCGCTCCCCATCGTCACGACGGCCGGCGCCGTGGTGCTCGCGGCGGGCGGCGCAGTCGCCTTCGTGCTCGCGGCGGGCGCGAAGGAGGACCTCGAGCGGACCTGCGCCCCGAAGCGCATCTGTGCGGACGACGACAAGGCATCGACGCGCACGCTCGACGCGATCGCGCTCGGAAGCTGGATCGGCGCGGCCGGTCTCGCGGCGCTCTCGGCCGTCCTCTGGACGTCGAAGCCGAGCACGTCCGCGAGCGCGTCGGCCAAGGTCGTCGCACGGCCCTCGTGGCTCGGCGTGGAAGGGCGGTTCTAGGCGATGCAGCGGACCCGACTCGTCGCTCTGGGCGCGTTCGCGATCGCGAGCCTCGCGGGGGCGGCAGCGTGTGTCGATCTGTTCCACTCGACGGACGTCCTCACGCTCTGCGATCACGACGCTGAAGCGTGTGCTGCGGACACTGGAGCGGCGCCGGACGTCGATGTCCCCGACTCCACCGCCGAGCCCGCAACGCCGGTCGACCTCTGCGCGAGCTCGAGCGCCGAGGCACGCGGGCGCGCGGAGCGCGCTTGCGGCTTCCTCGGAGCTTGCCTCGGCACGCTCGAGGACGACACGTTCGGCACGTGCATGATGCGCGCGCTCGCTGCGTACGACTGCTCGTTCAATCCGTCCCTTCGCCCTCGCGGCGCGAACGCATCGCTCTGGGATTGCCTCGCGAAGGTCTCGTCGTGCGAAGACCTCACGCGCTGCGTGTTCGGAACGCCCGCGCCGGAGTGCAGGGTGCGCGGCGGCCTCTACACCGCATGCAACCAGGAGCGTGACGAGTCCAGCGGGCTCGATGCCGGATCCGTCCTCGTCGAGTGCAAGGACACTACGGTCGCCGTCGGGATGAGCCCTTGCAGGCTTCGCGGGCAGACCTGCGTGAAGGTCGACGACGGAAAGAGCATCTGCGCGGGCGGACGCGGAGCTTCGTGCCGGACGACGCCGCGATGTGACGGAACGTTCGCCGTGCAGTGCCGATCTGCGGGTGGCATCGACGCCGACGAAGGCATCAACTGCGCCCTCTTCGGCGACGGACGTTGCGTCGAGGACGATGCCGGTATTGCCTGCGCTCCAGTCGCGGAAGCGGCCTCGTGCACGACGACGGCGAACGTCGTCTGCGGCGACGGCGGCGCAACGGCGCAGAGCTGCGTCGGCGGCAAATCCGTGACGATGAACTGCAACGCGCTCGGTCAGGGGTGCAGCGCGACCGGCGCCTCGCCCGTCGATCCGCTGCTCGCCTGCAAGAACCTCGATGCAGGCACCACATGCGCGACCGGCGAGGACACATGCGACGCCGGCACGCTCGTGAGCTGCGCGCAGGGGACGACCTTCGCGCTGAAGTGCACGAGCGTCTCCGGCCTCGGCGCGTGCACGAAGCCCGTCGGGCGACGCGCCGCGTGCGCTGCGCCCTGACGACGTGCTCGCGTCGCCAGTGACGACCACTGGCGCACGCGGTCACGATCGATCGATCACTTGTCGCCGAACGAGCTCGCGCTCTCGAGCTGCGCCTTCTGCAGCGCCTCGAGCGCCTTCTTCGTCTCGTCGTCGGTTTCGCCGCCGCCCTTGCTGGCGCCCTTTCCGCTCTTCGCGGTGGCCCCCCGCTTCGGAGCGTCTTCGTCCGAAGCTGCTGCCACGGGAGCAGGCTTCGGCGCCGGCGCGGGCTTCGGTGCAGGCGCCGCAGCCGGCGGCGCCGCGGGCTTCCACGCGAACGTCGGACGAGGCG
>JAEXCN010000425.1 GCA_023402175.1 Pseudomonadota bacterium
CGGAACGAGCGCGTTCGGCCCGTTGCCGATGAGATCGCGCCGCCCCACCTCGATCAGCGCCTCGCGCGCGAGCGGCCAGTGTTGCGGATCCCAGTAGAAGACGAGCGCCTTCATCATCCGCTTCTCGCGAAGCTCGCGCGCCGTGTAGACGGGCTCGTTCGTCATCGGATCGACGCCCGTGTGGAACATCGTCGTCGCGATCGCCATCGGCGTCGGGATGAAGTCCTGCACCTGCCGAGGGCGCATGTTGTTCCGCTTCAAGTAGAGCGCGAGCTCCACGGTGTCCTTCAGCGTGGACCCCGGATGTCCCGTGATGAAATACGGAACGAGGTACTGCTCCTTGCCCGCCTTCTCGCTCGCCTGACAGAACGCCTGTGCGAAGCGCTCGTACGTCTCGATCCCCGGCTTCTTCATCTTCTCGAGCACGCGCGGGTTGTTGTGCTCGGGCGCGACGGATAGCTGGCCACCGGTGTGGTGCTGCGCGAGCTCCGCGATGAACTCGGGGCTCCGATCGGCGAGGTCGTAACGCACACCCGACGCGATGAAGACGCGCTTGATCCCCTTCTCGTTCCGCACCGCGCGCATCAGCGAGAGGAGCGGTCCGTGGTCGGTCACGAGGTTCTCGCAGATGCCCGGATGCACGCACGACAGGCGCCGGCACGCGCTCTCGGTGCGCTCGTCCTTGCACGACATCTTGTACATGTTCGCCGTCGGCCCACCGAGATCGGTGAGCACGCCCGAGAACCCGGCGCTTCGCGACAGCTCGCGCACCTCGCGGAGGACGCTGTCTTGGCTGCGGCTCTGGATGACGCGCCCTTCATGCTCCGTGATGCTGCAGAACGTGCAGCCGCCGAAGCAGCCGCGCATCGTGACGATCGAGTGCTTCACCGTCTCGAACGCGGGGATGCCTTCGTTCGCATACGACGGATGCGGCGCGCGCACGAACGGGAGATCGTAGAGCCCGTCCATCTCTTCTTCGCTCAGCGGAGGCGCCGGCGAGTTGAAGTACACCGCTTCGTCGCCGTGCGGCTGGAGGATGGGCCGTCCGTTGTGCGGGTTGGTCTCGTACTGGAACGCGCGGCTCATGCGCGCGAACGCTTCCTTGTCCTTCGCGACCTCTTCGTACGGCGGAAGGATGACGGCCTTGCCGTCCTTCGTGAATCGGCTCGGGTCCGCGGCGATCGCCTCCCAGGAGCGTCGGTTCTTCTTCACGTGCGCAGTGCCGCGGACGTCCGTCAGGTCCTGCACCTTCTCACCGGCAGCGAGCCGGCGCGCGATCTCCCACGCAGGACGCTCGCCCATGCCGAACACGAGGAGATCGGCCTTCGCGTCGAGGAGGATCGAACGGCGGACTTGATCGGACCAGTAGTCGTAGTGCGCGATGCGACGGAGCGAGGCCTCGATCCCGCCGAGCACGATGGGCAGCCCCGGGAACGCCTGGCGGCAGAGGTTCGAGTAGACGATCGTCGCGCGGTTCGGACGGAGATTCGGCCGACCGCCGGGCGAATACTGATCCTCGGAGCGCACCTTCTTCTGCGCCGTCAGCTTGTTCAGCATCGAGTCGAGGTTGCCCGCGCTCACGCCGACATAGAGCCGCGGACGGCCCATTCGCGCGATGTCCTCCGGCGAGTCCCACCGCGGCTGGGCGATGACGCCGACGCGATAGCCGCGCCCTTCGAGGAAGCGCGCGATGAGGATCGGGCCGAACGCCGGATGGTCGACGTAGGCGTCTCCCGTCACGATGAGGATGTCGAGCTCGTCCCACCCGCGCGCGTTCATCTCCTCGCGCGTCGTCGGCAAGAACCGCCGGCGAGGATCGACGCGAGGGTCGTGACGGCGAGGTTTCTTCCCGATCTGGACGAGGTTCGACATGCGAGGCTACCGAGGCGGCACCATGGCTCAAAATGAGGGGCCCGGCCACCTCTAGCGTTCCAGCCGTGGTAGTTTGAGGCTCAGCCATGGGGCGGTTCCGCCGCTCCAGCGAGAGACGAGGAACCGATCATGAGCCACCAGCACAAGGTCGCGGTCATCGGTGGTGGTCCCTGGGGGCTGGCGCTCGCGGCAGCCGCGGCCCGCGCCGAGAGTGACGTGGTCCTGTTCTCGCGTCGTGACCTGAACGGCGCGCTTCCGAAGGACGTCCGCATCGTGCGCGAGATGAAGCAGGCCGCACAGCACGCGCGGCTGATCCTCGTCGCCGTACCATCGGGCGTCTCTCACTCGGTCGCGGGAGAGCTCGGCGACCACGTCGACGGAAGCCACTACGTGGTCCACGGCGTTCGCGGCCTCGTGCACGGCGACGGCGGGCCCGAAGACCTTCGCACGATCTCGGACGTCATCCGTGACGAGACGCCGGTCCGACGTACCGGGGCGCTCGGCGGGCCCGCGCTCGCGCACGACATCCTTGCAGGCCGCCCCTCGGTCGTCGTCGTCGGGTCACGTTATCCCGAGGTCTGCGAGATGACGTCGGGCGCGCTGAGCTCCCCCACGCTTCGCGTCTATCCGACGAATGATCTCCGTGGCCTCGAATGGGCGAGCGCGCTCGTCGGTTGCCTCACGATCGCGATCGGCTACGCGCAAGCGATGCAGATGAGCCCAGGTCTCGTCGCCGCGCTGATCTCGCGCGCGGTCGGGGAAGCTTCGCGCATCGCCGCCGCGGCGGGCGGTGAGGAGAAGACGCTCCTCGGCCTCGCCGGATACGGCGACCTGCTCGCGTCGATCGCTCAGACGGAGCGTCCCGAGGCGCTCGTCGGCCAGGCCCTCGCGAAGGGACTGCCGCCCGCCGAAGCTGCGAAGGCCGCGGAGCTGCGCGTCGAGGCGCTCGAGTTGATCCCGCGCATCGCGCGCTGGACCGATGCTGCCGGCGTTCGCGCTCCGATCTTCCGTGCGCTCTCTGCAGGCGTGGTCGAGGGAAAGAAGGCCGACGCGATCCTGCACGAGCTGATGACGCTCCCCATCGAGCATCGCGCCTGACGTCTTCCGAAGCTCGAAGAGCCATCGCCCGTCGCGGCGGGGAGCTCTTCCATGCGGTCGCGCTCGGTTTTCTGCGCTCCCGCTATTAACGAGCGGCCCCGGCGACCGTTTCCTCCCCCTACGAACGCAGGAAGCCGAAGCGATACCGCCAGCTCCAAGCGGCGGCCATCGGCACCGAGCGCTCGACCCGGATGGGAGAGAAAATCAAAATGTCGAAGAAGTGGAACCTCGCTTGGCTCTTGACCACGATTGCCGTCGGCCCGATCGCGTGCAGCGATGGGTCGCCCAGCGCAGCGTCCACGCTTGCGAACGCGAGCGCGCTGGACGGGCTCTCGATCCCGAGCCGTTCGGCGCTTCCGGTTTGTGACGAGCAAGCGAACCTCGGCCTCGCGTACATCGCAGACGAGAAGAAGCTCGTCGTCTGCAAAGACGGGCAGTGGCAAGAGGTCGAGCTCCGCTCGTCCACGCCAGGAACGCAGGGCGAAACCGGCGCGCAGGGGCCGAAGGGCGAAACCGGCGCGCAGGGCCCGCAAGGCGAAGCCGGCGCGCAGGGCCCGCAGGGCGAGACCGGTGCGCAAGGACCGAAGGGTGAAGTCGGCGCGCAGGGCCCGATCGGCGCCATCGGCCCCATCGGCCCCATCGGCCCCGAGGGGCCGCAGGGCGAGACCGGTCCGCGGGGTCCGAAGGGCGAGGCCGGTGAGACCGGCGCTCCGGGCGAGACCGGTGCGCAGGGCCCGAAGGGCGAGGCCGGCGAGACCGGTGCGCCGGGCGAGGCCGGCTACAACTCCCTCATCGCGATGACCGACGAGCCTGCCGGCATGAAGTGCGTGGCCGGCGGTAAACGTATCGACATCGGCCTGGACCTGAACCGCAACAACGTCCTCGACGCGGCGGAGATCACGCAGACCGGCTACGTCTGCAACGGTTTCGCTGGTCGCATCGTCTTCGTCACCTCCGCCAAGTTCACGGGCAACTTCGGCGGCGCTCTCGGAGCCGACGCGAAGTGCCAGGAGGTCGCGAACGCGAGCAAGTTCGCCGGCAGGACGTTCAAGGCGTGGGTCGCCGACGCGACGACGTCACCCGCGAGCCGCTTCAACAAGAACGGAGCTGCCTGGGTGCGACCGGACGGCCAGCAGGTCGCGGCGTCCTGGGCGGACCTCGTCGACGGCACCATCAGCGCGCCGATCAACGTCACGGAGCAGGGCACGACCTACAGCGGCCCCGTCGTCAGCGGCGTGAAAGCGGACGGCACATACATGGGCAACGCCAAGTGGGACTGCAGCGGCTGGACCCACGACACCTTGATCAGCGGCGAGTTCGGGCACGTCGGATTCGCGTTCGGCGTCGACAAACTCTGGTCCGATGCCAACGGCGGCAACCTATGCAGCGATCTGCAGCCGATCTACTGCTTCGAGCAGTGAGCCGGAAGTGAGCCCGACGAGAGAGCGGGCTCCTTCGCGCCGCTCACCGCCCGGCCGCTGACCGTAAAAGCCCGCCGCACCACAAGCCCGCGCGCTTCGACGTTCGCTCGTCGAGGCCGCGGGCTTCGGTCTTTCGCGCGCTTCAAGGTCTCGCGGACGGGATCGAGGTCGAGAGCGCCGCAACATGGATCGCGATCCCCATGCGCTCACGGAGCTCGCCGTATGGCTCCGACGCGCAGAACGAGAGTAGGTCGCCGCGCTTCGCGTCCGGGCCGAGATCGCCGATGGAGCGCTCCTCTTCTTTCATCAGGCGCGACGCAATGCGGAGATCTCCCGCGAGGAGCAACCCTACCCGCGTCGCCGTCAGCTCGACGCCGCGTATCCACGCGAGGAGGTCCAGCCGACCTCCGCGCTCCTCCAGGCGACCGACGATCTCCTCGAGCTTCGCCTTCTCGCCCTTGGAGAGCCGGGCGCCGAGCCGCTCGGATACTCGGCTCTCGCGGTCCGCGGGGGGCGGCACCGAGATGCCGGGGATGACGAGGCGAACCGCCGCGAGCACGAGCGACGAGAGCTCCGCGAGCGTCGGGAAGAACACGAGCGGATAGTGCGCGGGGCGGTAATACGTGAGGTGCCTCCCCGCCAGGAACGCGAGCTGCTGCACCGTGCGCCCGGAGAGCGCGCTCGGCCCGAGCGCCGTCGTCGGCGTGGCTGCAGGGACGGCGGCGATACCGCTCGGCACCTGCTCGAGCACGTAGAGCTCCGGCAGCGGCACCGAGAGCGCGCGAGCAGCCCAGACGAACGTGCGCACCGCCGACACGGTGCTCGCCTTGTCCTGCTTCTTCGAGGGATCGAGCGGCGGAAGCTTCTTCTTCGCTTCGAGCTCTTCGAGCCGAAGCGCGACCGCAGCTTCGCCGACGGTAGCGAGGATCTCGTCGACGATCGGATCGGCGCCGTCGGCGACGAGCAGCTCGTTCCACCACGTCTCGTCGAGCGCTGTCGTCGGACGGATCGGGCCGTCCGGGCGGAACTGCTCGATGACGAGGTCCTGCGCGACGTCGCTCGTCCCGAGCTCTTCGAGACACGTCGCGACCAGCCACCCGCGATCGGGGCGCTGCGCGCGCTGATGGAGATCGAACAGACGCCGGTACGTCTGCGCGCGCAGCGGAGCGTGCCGTGTCACGATCTCGAGCTCGCGCACCGCGGCCGCGCGCTCACCCTTCGCTGCGTAGAGCTCCGCGAGCGCAGCACGCGTCTCGGCGTCCTCGGGGCGCAGCTCGACGGCACCGCGCAACGCCTCGAGCGCCCCGGGGCCGTCGAGCAAGCGATCTCGACGAAGCGTCCCGAGCTTGCGACACACCTCCCACGCGCGGTCTCGGTCGCCGATGCCCGCAAAGCGATCGATGAGCCGTTCGTACACGGCGGCGAGCTCGGCCCACTCCTCGCGACGCGTGCGTACGGCGATGAGCGCAGAGAGCGCGCGATCGCACTGCGGGTCCTCGTCGAGCGCCATCTCGAGGAACGCGAGCCCGCGTGGCTGTTCGCGCAGGCGACCCAGCACGAGGTCGGCCTGAGCGAAGCGGAACGAGCCGCGATGGCGCGCGTCCGTCGAGATGCGCACGAGGTCATCGAGCGCCCGCAGCATCTTCGGCCATGCACGCGTCGACGCGTACAGATCGCGCAGCTTCATCAGGATGCCGACGTCGCCGGGCTGATGGTGCGACGCGACCTCGAGGGTCGCGATGGCCTTGTCGATGCTCCCGAGCTGCGCCTCCTCGACCTCGGCGATCCTGCAGAGCTCGGAGGCCTTTTCCTCGACGTCGTCGAGCGCCTCGACACGGCGGCGTCGTGCAGAGACCGCACGCGCCCAGTCCTTCGCCTCGGTCGCGATCGTGATCAGGCTCTCGAGCGATCGCATGTGCTTCGGGTTGATGACGAGCGCCTTCTCGAAGTTCGTCTCCGCTTCGCGCGGCTTGCCTTGCGCGAGCTTCACCTCGGCGACGGACGCGTAGATCGAAGCCTGCGTCTTCAGCTCCTCCTTCGGGACGACGAAGAGCGCCTTCTTGTATGCCTCGAGCGCCGCGTCCCAGTCGTCCTTCGCGCGAGCAGCGGCGGCTTGCTCGAGGATCGGCTCGACTTCAGGGAGCGGCGGAAGCGATCGCGAGATCGGTGCAGGCGGGATGCTTCGCATCGTGCCGATGCTGTCGACGGAGCGCTCGCTCTCTGCCGGCCGTCGTCGTTCGCTCGGGCGCACCCCGAGCCCGCTCGGCACCGGAGGGAACTCCGGGATCGTGTGCACCGGCGGCCGAACGCTGTCCGTCGGCGGTAGGAGCGACTGCGACGGCGCATCATCGATCGCTCGTTCGCGCGGCCCCGAGTGGAGTCCGATCGCATCCTCGGACTCGACGTGCTCCTCCGGCTCGGACGGCATGTCGGTCAGCGTACTGGATCCGTCGATGTGGATCGGGCCGGATCCATCGCACGCCGCACGGCAAGATGATGGCGAAGGAAAAATCGAGAGTGGCGTTCGCGGGGCAACCTGGTCCAGAGCGTGCCTACATCGTAGCCATGACGGGTCGGTGGCTTGTCGCGTTCGTGACGGCAGCAATGCTCGTCGCATGCGGCTCGGACAGTGGCGAGGGAAAGCGCGGCGCGGGTGACGGCTCGCCGAAGGACGATCCGATCGAAGAGGCTCCGCCCGGTGAAAGTCCGGCCGAGATCGCGAAGAAGCTCGAACAGAAGCCGTGGGAGATCATCTCGAACAAGGGCGAGACGTACCTGCCGAACGTCTTCTACGCGGACGCCTCCGAGAACGAGCAGATCATGCCGTACGCCCTCGACGGGCACGTGATGATCGATCGCCTCGTCTACCCGACGATCGGAAACCCGAACCTCTATACGAAGAGCGATCCGAAGGACGAATTCATCGTCGTCCTTCGCATCGAGGAAGCGGCCTTCGCCCATCTCGGCGCGAAGACCGAGCCGATCGCGGGCTCGAATCTCTCGCGGCTGGTCGTCCCGAACGACGCTTCGACGGGGTTCGGCTTCTTCCTCATCCCGCGGAATGCACGCCATCCGAACACGGAGTCGACGACGGCGATCTCCAGCGGCAAGGGCACCGACGTCATTCGCGTCTACCCGAACGAGATCCTCATCAGCCCCGAGCCGGCCGACATGCCGGCGGTCTTCAAGAAGCGGAAGACGCTGCGCTTCGTCTTCCGCCAGGGCGCGATGGCAAAGGCGCCCGCGGGTCTTTACGACCTCCGCTTCGAGGTGAAGAAGGACAACGAGCTCTATCGTCCTTCGGGCGGCGCAGGGCCCGTCTACGAGTACCAGTACAACGCGGTCCGCGTGTTCGACACCGAGCCGGACGAGTACTCGGTCGTCAATGTCACCGACACGCAGGTCTCCGTCGGCGATCTGTACGACTCGAAGACGAAGGACAAGCTCGACGAGCTCGTCCAGTTCATCAACACGACGAACGATCCGGCCGTGCGGAACGCGTCGTTCATCACGTTCAACGGCGATCTCCACAACGGCGGTTCACCGGGCAGCCTCCGCCAGCGCAAGGTCGCCTGGACGTACAACGACGAGGCGAAGTCGATCGTCGCCCTCCTCAAGTACCTGCCGCTCCCGATCTTCCTCACGACGGGCAACCACGACGGGTACGTCTCGACCGGTCACGTGCCGGGCGCCGTGACGGCAGTCGACACCGGCGTCGGTGACAGCCTCCGCGAGGTCATCACGGACGCGAGCCCGAAGGCCTGGTCGGACTTCTCGATGACGGACTTCCAGAGCTACATCCAGAAGACCGAGGCCGCGGACCTGCTCGGCGGCGTCCATCGCGACATCTTCACCGGCGGCTTCGCCCGGACCGGCGCGGCGAACGTCCAAGGCTTCGCGGGCTGGAAGGAGATCCCGCGGCAGGACCGGAACTACGTCCTCTACGACGGCTTCTATCAGTGGCAGAAGACGTACGGCCCGCTCTACTACTCGCACAAGTTCGGAAAGAGCTTCTATCTGTCGCTCAACAGCTTCGAGCTCCGGCAACACCGACGATCGGGCTGGGGCATGTACACCGTCAACTACGGCGGCGGGATGAGCGACGTTCAGATGACGTGGCTCGATCGCGAGCTGCTGCGCGCGCGGACGGACGGAAGCGACGTCGTCGTCCTCGCGCATCACGATCCGCGCGGCGGGCACAAGGGGATCGATCCGGGCTACTACTTCGAGCAGCTCGACTATCGCAGCGTCTACCAGAGCGCGATCAACTACCTCGTCGGCAAGGTCTGGAATCCTGCAGTCTGCAAGCTTCCCGACTGGGCGCTTTCACGCGACCAGAACGAGAGCTGCGTCCACGACGGTCTGCAGGAGTGGATGCGCCCCGACCCGGAGCTCGACTGCGGCTGGGATCAGCGCAAGCCGGACTTCACCTGCCAGCCGGGCGAGCCGTTCGCGAGCGGCGTCGAGCTGATGAAGCGCCTCGCCGTGAGCGGTCAGGTCCGCACGCTGCTCCTCGGGCACACGCACTACAACGCTCTCGAGGTGCTCCAAGAAGGTGACGAGCTGCTCCCCGGCCAGTTCCCGATCGACAAGGGCGCGGCGCAGAAGTTCGCGACGCTCGAGATCCAGAACCCGATGCGCGGCTACTCCGAGCTGCAGAAGACCGCCTTCCAGAACGGGGGCCGGTTCGTGGACTACGACCAGCACGCGCTCCCGATCGGCTCCATCGAGCGGAGGTTCGCGGCGTTCGTCGAGCAGTACGAAAGATCGGTACAGGGTTGGCAGCGCACGCTCTCGAGCCCGACCGGACCGCGCGAGCTCGTCGTGATGCGGCTCGTCTCGAACGCGGATCTCGCGAGCCAGACCTACTCGGGCGGCAAGAACGCCCTCGGCTTCAGCGTCCTCTTCCTCGACAAGAAGGCCGACGCGCGAGGCTACTCACAACCGCAGATCAATCGAGCGAAGTTCTTCGTGAACGTCGGCGAGGCCGTCTTCGACACCGCCGGTACCATCGACATCGATCGCATGGCGCATCTCCGCCCGCACGATCCCCAGAACCCGGTCGAGAAGATCTACGACTGGTGAGTCGTCCGGACCGTCAGCAGCTGTCGTCGAGCTCGGCGACGCAAAGCGCGTGATCGCTGTCCTCGGTGAGCGGGGCCTCGTCGATGTGAGGACCGTGGTAGCGAAGGTTCTCGTTGTGGATCTCGAACCGGCGAAGCGCGCGATGAAGGCGCTCGCTGAGTAGGACGTGATCGATCAGGATCTCCTCGCCGCCGTGGAAGCACGAGTAGCGGCCCTCTTCGGGGAGCGACTCGGCGGCGGCGCGGAGATAGTGCTTGCTCGTCGTGTCGATGCCGCGGACGAGACGGACCGGAAGCGACTCGAGCGTGTCGTTGAGATCGCCCATGACGCAGATCGCATGATCGGGCGAGTGCTCGAAGATCCCGTCCACGAGCCCTCGAATGTAGAGGGCCTCGGCCGCGCGCTGGACGAGGCTCCTCACGGCGGACTCGCCGATTCCATGCGGGGTCGTGTCATGGACCTCCTTGCCGTCGGGCTTCTTGAGCGCGGCCGGGAGGTTCGACTTGAAGTGCGCCGTGAGCACGTCGACCTCGCCGAGGCCGTCGGCTTCCACGCGGACATGCACGATGCCGCGGCGGAGCGGGATGCGGTTCGGGAAGGGCTCGGGATCCCCCTCGACGAAACGCGGGAACGGGAGCGAGCTCATCTGGTGGACCTGCGACCACACGACGGGCAGGCGCGAGAGGATCACGTTGCGGATCCCGCGGCGGTCTTCGGTTCCGACGACCGGCGGGCCGTACGCGCGCTCCGGCAGCGCCTTGATGAGACGGTCGAGGAGCGGAAGCGAGCCCACCTCCTGCAGCGCGACGACGTCGGCCTGCGCCCGCCGGAGGCACTCGGCGACGTTGGAGAGCTTGGCCTCGACGACCGCGTTCTCCGCTTCGCGGCGGGCGGTGAAGAAATCCTTGAGGTTGAAGGTCGCAACGCGAAGGGGCATCGGCGCGCCATCCTAGCCCGGTGCTGCGCATGCGCTATCCTGTCCTGATGGAGCTCTCGCTCGGCGAAGACCAGATCCGCGGAATCGTCGCCCACATCGCGCACCTTCGTGCCGCACATGGAGAAGCCTTTGCCGACCCGGAGCTGGTCGAGCCCACGGGCGAGTACTTCCCCGACGAGTTCGCGCTCGACCCGGAGAGCATCGATCGCCTGCTCCGCCGGATGCTCGGCTACGCGCCGATTTCGGGCGACCTCGAGATCGGCCTCGGCTTCATCCAGCCCGACGGCGAGGTCAGCGGCGGCGGCTGTGGCTCCGGCGCTTGCGGAACCGGCGGCCTGAAGGAGATCGCGCGCGGCGGTGCGGTCGAGACCGAGGACGGCTACGCGGCGCTCGTACACGTACAGGACGTGGGAGATCCCGTGATTCTGACGACGGCGCTCGCGCGAGCCGCAGGGCGCATCGTCCTTTTCGAGGCGGGCGAGAACGTCGACCCGCGCGACGAGGGGCCGCTCGCCGAGCTGACGGCGCTCGCGTCGGGCCTCGGCCTTCTGCTGCTGAACGGTGCATGTGTCTACAAGAAGGGCTGCGGCGGGATGAAGCGCCACCAGGCGACGTTCCTCGACATCGAAGAGATCGCCCTCGGCCTCGCGCTGTTCGTTCGCGTGACCGACCAGAAGCCGAGCGCCGTTCGACGTCATCTCGAGGTCACCCAGAAGGAAGCCTTCGACGCGGCGCTCGCCTGGGTCGATGGGCAGCCTTCGCTCGTCCAGGCGCTCGCGAAGAGGCCGGAGACGCTCGAGGACGGCGTGTTCGCGTTCGAGGAGAAGAAGGGCCTCCTTTCCCGACTGTTCGCGAAGAGGAGCAGCGACGAGGAGCTCGCTGCGATCGCGGCGCGCCGCCCGCGCGAGCGCTCCGCCGACGAGCTGCGGCGGCTCGCCGAGGCGAAGGCGCTCGTCGACGAAGCGCTGTCCGAGCCTTGATCGGCGGGCTTCCCGCGCGCTGAAGCTCGAGCTCGGCGGGCCGTTCTTCGGCGTCCCGAACAAGGGAGAGCCCATCGCGGCGCGCCGATCTTGTATGCTCCCGGCGAAAGATGGACCGCCGTCCGCCCGAGCCCGAGTCCGAGGAAATCAAACTCTACGTCACGACGTACTACTCGCTCCTGCGATCGACGGGCGAGGTCCGCGTTCGAGCGTTCGAGGAGGCTCACGCGTACAGCGGGTCGAGTCTTCACATCGGCGCGCTCTCGGACGTGCCCGACGTCTCCGCGTTCGCGTATGCGGCCGCGCGTCTGCCCGACGAGATGCTCGATGTCGAGTTCGTGATCCTGGGGCAGTCGCACGAGCTCTTCGAGGCCGCCGGCTACGACGTCCGCCGCTGGAAGATCGTCAAGACGCGAGGCCGTCGCCGTCCGCTTCGTTACGAAGCAGGCAAGCTCGGCGTCTTCATCGCGAGCGCGAGCGACATCGACGACCTGGTGCCGATCCTGACGGCGTACCAGATCGAGTGGAACAAGATGCACGAGCGCATCCGCCGCGCCGCTGCGTCCGCGGACGCGCTCCAGGGGTCGGCGAAGGACCCGGTGACGCTCTCCGGAGCGCTCGGCGTCAGCGTCGACGACGCGCAGAAGCTCATCGACGCGTTCGGGCCGAAGCGCATCGAACGTGCGATCCGCGTCCTGTTCGAGCGGCGCTTGGACCTGAAAGTGAAGATGCTCGCGGCGTCGCACTCGCAGTACCAGCGCGCGGCGCAGCGCTGGTGGGGCGCGATCGAGGCGGCGTACATCCGGAAGACGGAGCCGCGTCGCCCGCCGGTCTATTTCGTGTCGTCGAACACGCACGCGATGGCGAACCTCGTCGGCGGCTACGCGCAGAGCCACATGGACGAGATCGTCGCATGGGCCCGACGCGAGAACCCGGAAGGGCTCGGACCCGACATCGAGCGCGCCGCGAAGAGCGGTGACCCGACCGAGCTCGCTCCCTTCCTCTACTACCTCCTCCGCGGCTACATCCACGCGGCCGCGGATACGAAGAAGATGAACGAGGTGCGTGCGTTCGAGGCGAGCCATGGCCTCGTGCACCTGTCGGAGCCGGGTCACATCGACGTCGATGCGCAGATCGCCAAGCTGAGCGAGCTCGATCCGAAGCTCATCGATCCACGCCTGAAGATCCCCGGCATCGAGCGGCTGAAGGAGAGCGACGCGGTCATCCTCAACATCGACTACCCGCTCGGGATGGCGGCCTATCACCTGCTCTCTCGCGTCGGCCAGGGCGTCGGCGACCTGCGCGGGATCTACGTGATGGGAAAGGCGGCGACGCTCAACGGTCGCGTCGGCGACGTGATGCTGAGCGGGAGC
The DNA here is from genome assembly GCA_023402175.1 of Pseudomonadota bacterium. Classification (GTDB taxonomy): domain Bacteria; phylum Myxococcota_A; class Polyangia; order Polyangiales; family Polyangiaceae; genus Labilithrix. The sequence goes on from JAEXCN010000425.1 coordinate 12,767, forward strand.
GTCTACGACGAGCACTCGCGCAACACGTTCCTCTTCCGAAATGCATTCACGGCACGTGACGTCGCTCCGTGGCTCCGGCACGGGAGCGTCTTCGACAATCAGAAGGCCGTCACGGTGCGGAGCGCATTCCTCCAGAGCAAGGAGTACATGGATGCGTTCTACAGCAGCGGCTACACCGTGCTCGAGATGGAGGCCGGTCCCTTCCTCGGCGCGGTGTACGAGCTCGTGAACCCGCGGCGCGTCCCGACCGACGAGATCGTGCATCTCTCGGCCCACACGCCGTTCGACGTCGGGATCCTGCACTACGCGTCGGATACGCCGTACTCGCGGCGGCAATCGCTCCTGTCGAAGAGCCTCAGCTTCTTCGGCGTGGATGCGACCTACTCGTGCGCGATCGCCATCGTGCGCCGGATCCTCGAGCTCGAGGTCCAGCGGCTCGGCGCCGAGGAGTAATCGGCGCCGTCCGGCGGCGGCGCGCGCTCCCCGACGATCAGCGCTCGGGAGCGCGGAGCGCGTCTTCGACGAGCTCGAGGCGGTCCTGTCCCCAGAAGAGCTCGCCGTCGACGACGAACGACGGGACACCGAAGACGCCACGCTTCGCTGCGTTTTCGGTGGACGTGCGAAGGGCTGCCTTCACCTCGTCGCCGTTCGACCGTGCGAGCGCCTCGCGTGCGAGAGCCTCGTCGCCGATGCATTCGCCGAGGACGACGTCATCGGTGATGTCGCGGTCCTCGGCCCAATACGCACGGAAGACGGCGCTCTGGTACCGCGCGCGATGCTCCTCCGGTAGGGCGAGATACACGCGGAGCGCCTTGAGCGAGTGGACCGGAAAGCGCGAAGGAAAGCGGAACGGGACGCGCCAGTATGCGGCCCAGCGATGGAGGTCCGAGAGGACGTAGCGCTGCTTCGCCTCGGAGAACGTCGCGAGCGGGACGTCCGGAGTGCCAATGGATCGGAACAGGCCGCCGAGGAGGATCGGATGCCAGACGACGTTCGCGCCCGTCCGCTCGGCAAGCGCTTCGACCTGCATCACGCCGAGATACGCGAACGGCGAAGAGAAGTCCCAATAGACGTCGAGCGTCCGCTGCGGGGCGGGCTCGGAGAGCGTCGGACGGCACGCCGCCGGGGGGCGCGCGCCTTCGACGAACGCGATGCGGTCCTGGCCCCAGTACAGATGCGTGCCGTCGACGGTCCACGCAGGGACGCCGAAGATCCCGAGCGCGAGGGCCTGCTCGGTGCGCTTGCGGAGGTCGTCTTTGATCTCGGGAGTGTCGATCTTCGCGAGGACGAGACCGGCATCGTGACCGGCGCGCGTGACGACGTCGGCGATCACCTCGCGGGCGGAGATGGGACGGCCCTCGACCCAGTACGCGCGGAAGAAGCCGGCGATGACCGCTGGATCGATCCCGGTCGCGAGCGTCGCACGAAGCGCCTCGACCGATCGCATCGGATGCTCTGCCGGCATGTGGAGCGGGACGCCGAAGCGCTTCGCCCAGCGCGCCATGTCGGCCGCTTCATGCGCGCTTCGGGCGGCGCCGCGCGTGGCGAACAGGTTCTGCGGCGTGCCGACGGCCTTGAACACGCCGCCGAGGAGAAGCGGCTGATAGGTGAGCGGGACGCCCATGCGTCCGGCGACCGCGGCCGCCTGTGTCGAGCCGAGGTATGCAAACGGGCACGTGTAGTCGAACCAGAAGTCGAGCGACCGAGCGGGCAACGTGCGCTCCGGCTCGATGGGGCCGCCAGGCGTCGTATCTTCTCGGCCGTGCATACTGTGTCCTCCCGCGTGCTCGTCTCGGACGTGCTCGCCGTTGCGACGCGTGTCAACGAAACGCCTCGGGTCTAGCACGATAAGCTCAGGTCGCGATGGATGTCCTAGAGCACCTCCTACGAGCCCCGCCGCCACACGCTACCGTCCAGGATCTGCGCGCGTGGTTCGCACGGCTGAACGAATGTCCGTTCGAGCTGCCCATCGATCGCTCGCTCTGGTCGGGCTTCGAAGCGGATCGGCTGGGGTATGCCTTCATCGGCGGCTACCACGGGGCCCTGTCGCGGCTCTTCATGCGAGAAGCGGAGCATCTCGGAACGACCGCCGAGCGCCCGTACCCGTGGCCCGCGCGCGAGGAGCGCCTCTCGCTCGCCGCGACCGAGGTCGGAGGAGCTCACCCGCGTGCGATCCAGACGGTGCTCGTCAACGAGCACGGCAAGCTCGTCGTCCGGGGAGAGAAGACGTTCGCGACGTTGGCGTCGGTCGCCGACGAGCTCCTCGTCGTCGTCTCGCGCGGACCGGACATCGACGGGAAGAATCGACTCGCGATCGTGCGTGTGCGTCGGGACGCATCGGGAGTGTCGATCGAGGATCGCCCGCCGACGCCGTTCGCTCCGGAGATCCCGCACGCCCGCGTGAAGCTCGTCGATGTCGAGATCGACACCGAGGATGTCCTCCCGGGCGAGGGTTACACGACGTACCTGAAGCCGTTCCGGACGGTCGAGGACATCCACGTCCTCGGCGCGACGCTCGCTCACGTCATCGGCAGCGCGCGAGCTCACGGCTTCGCTCACGCGCTCACCGAAGGCGCCGCCGCACTCGTCATCTCCCTGCGGGCGCTCACCGCGCGCTCGCCTTCCGATGCGATCGTTCACGTGGCCCTGGCGGGCGTGTTCGCGGCCGCCGAGCACCTCATGAACGCGCATGCGGCCGAGTGGTCCAAGGCTCCTGCCGCCATCCGCGAGCGGTGGCAGCGCGACCAGCCGCTCCTGCTCGTTGCCTCGCAGTTGCGCGAGCAGCGCACGGCGAGGGCGTGGCGGCAGCTCACGTCATCGTCGTGAGCTCAGCGATGCGCGAGCGTGGTCACGACTTGTTGAGGAACTTCTCCGGGCTCTCCTCGAACTTCTTCTTACAGCCGCCGCAGCAGAAGTAATACGTCTTGCCCGCATGCTCGGCCTTCGGCGACGTCGCTTCGACGACGAACTCTTCGCCGGAGACGGGACACTTCGTCGTGTCGCCGACGTTCGCCTCCCCCGGCGCCTTCACCGGGCCGTCGCCCTTCTTCCCGTGCTCGTGATGCTCGCCGTGCTCCGCGTGCGCCGCCGGCGTGGCCGGAGGTGCGTTCTCGGCAGCATTCCCGCCGCCACACGCAACGACGAACCCGAACATCGCGATCAACACCAGTCGCTTCATCTTGGTTTCCTCTGAGAAGACGGACCGCACGCGTGAGCTACAAAAAGGCTCGAGCGCGAACGAGACTACGCCCGTTCGCGCTCGATCCTCAAGGCCCGACGACGCCGCGCGTCTCCGCGCAGGCGTCGCGAGCTCGACTGCGTCAGCTCTTCGGAGTTGCCGGTGCGGCCGCCGTGCCGTGCGACGCGGGAATCGAGAACTCGTAGACGTACGTCGCCTGGCCGAGCCGCTTGTCCGGCGGGCTGATGGCGAGGCCTTCGATGTTCGTCTTCACGCAGTCGCCGACCGCGTCAGGCGCCGTCGTGGCCGACTTGTCGACGATGACGTTCTGGATCTTGCCGTTCTCGGTCTCGACCTCGAACTTCACGGTCACCTTGCCACCTGCGCCAGGCGAACCCTTGAGGACGTTGTCGTAGCAAGCGCGGATGTCGGCCTGCTTGGTCTCGAGGACCTTCGTGGTGTCGTCGCGGTACATCTCGGGGCTGCGGTACGCACAGCCCACGACGGACGCGAGGGACAGAGAAGCAAGAATCAGGAGGCTGGTCTTCATCACTTCTTCTCCGTGGGCTTGGGGGCAGCCGTCGTCGCGGCAGGAGCCGTCGGCGCAGGCTTCGCCGCAGCCGCGCCTGCCTTCGTGGTCGGAGCCGCCGGCGTCGCGCCGCTCGGCGCGCCCGTATCGGTCTTGACGGTGTCCTTCTTCTCCTCGACGACCTTCTCCTTGCCCGTCTTCGGGTCGATCACGACCTTCTTCTGGGTCACGTCCTGCTCGACGACGAGGAACTCGACGCGGCGGTTCTTCTCGCGGCCGTCTTCGGTGTTGTTGTCGGCGATGGGCTTCTCGACGCCCCAGCCCTTCGCGACGAGCGAAGTCGCCGGGATGCTCTCCTTCTTCACGAGGTAGTCCATGACTGCCTTCGCGCGATCGTCGGAGAGCTTCTTGTTCGCCTTGGCATCGCCCTCGGCGCTCGCGTGACCCTCGATCGAGATCTTCTTGACCTGCGGGTTCTTCTTGATGACGTCGGCGATGTCCTTGAGGAGCGAGAAGCTCGCCTCCTTGATCGTCGCCTTGTTCACCTCGAACTGGATCTTCTCCTTGAACTCGATCTTGTTGTCGCGGAGCTCGACGCGCGGCGGCGGCTTCGCCTCCTCGACCACGGGCGGCGGGGGCGGCGGCGGGGGCGGGGGCGTGCCGGCAACGGCAAACGCCTGAGCGCCCTGGAACTGCGTGACGCCACCGCAGCCGGCCGAGGCGGCCAGGGCGAGCAGCATCGACGCACCAACGATGAAGCGTTGAGAAGGCATCGATCGAACCTCTTTTTATTAGTCTTTGGAGCCCGGCTGACCGCACTCACCAGCCCCACATCGTCGTGGCACTGAAACGAGAGGACGCGGATATGACCGGTGCGGCCAGTGTGAAGCTGTCCCCTCCATGGACGAGACATCCTGCCGTCTCATCCACTTTGGGCTCACTAAATGCGTGATACGACGGATCTCTCCTGAAGGTCCACGCAGTTCTGCCGCCCCGTGAGGGCGCGAGCCACGCCCAGCACGCGGGAAGGCGGCAATAACCCTCAGATCTCGTCCAGTTGGATGTGGGGAAGTTGTGACCGCGCGATGCGGCGAGTAGCCGCTGAATCCGACGATCGGGCTCAGCCTTCCTGCCGATCATCGGAGAAAAACGGCCGGGCGACACGACCGGAGCGAATGACCGAACGTCCGCCGCAGCTCGCCCTCTCGACCCTCACTCGACGATCATGCGATCGCCTGCGCTCCGACCGAACGTCTCCGGGCTGTACATCTCCTCCGCCTTCGCCGGCGGGACGACGAACGTCCCCGGCGTCGTCGCGCGCGCCACGTACGTGTAGTCCCAGACGCCGTCCCAGAGCAGCGAGGCGAACGCCTCGACGCGTTCATCGCGCATGTTCTGATGCTCGTACCAGGTCCGCGTCCAGTACCAGTAGCGACCCTTGCTCTCCGCCGCCTTCGGGTCCTTCGGGATCTCTCCCGTGACCGCGAGCGCCGGGTTCATCGGCTCGAGGCCCGCCGGGATCGGATCGACGAGCGCGACGTGGTAGCGCCGCGACGGCGCGACCATCGACACGCGCACGCGAACTTTCGCGCCCGCCTTCACGCGCCACGTTCCGTCGGCATCGCGCTTCACGTCGTCGGCGCGATCCGCTCCCTCGTACAGGCGCGAGACGACGAAGCCGTTGTCCGCCGGCGGGAGCTTGAGATCCGTCGGCGCGTACTGCATCCCGACGCGATAGTAGAGGCGACCCGGTCCGTCCTTGCCGATGACGAGGCTCTGATCCTTGCCCTTCATCTCGTTGGCGAGGAACTGCATCGGCACGCCGATGTGGCTGTACTCCGTCGTCCGTCCTTTGAACGCGTGATCGCCCGCGTACTTGTCGCCGAGCCAGACGCGCGCGACGAAGTCGGGCGTCACCTTCTCGTACGTGGCGAAGTACTTGTCGAGCGCGAGGAGGACGAACGCGTTCTCCTGCGTGTTGCCCCAGCGCCCCGCCTTGCGATGACCGAGCAGGCCTTTCACGAGCTTCGGGATGACCGACGAGTCCTTCTGATCGCCGATCATCGCCTCGAGGAGCACGCCGTCGGCGCGACGATCCGAATGGAGCAGCACCCAGTCCGAGTCCTTGTACCCGCTGACGAAGTGCGCTGCGCCTGCCGTCTCGGTCACGCGATTCGCGACGTGACGGCGGATCGCCTCGTTTTCGGCCGCCGATGCCTTGTCCTGCGAGAGCGTCGGCCAGATCCAGCCGACCGCTTCGATCCCGAGCTTGTCGACACCGCCTGCTTCCGCGATGAGGCGCTTCGCCCTCGGCGGATCGGCATCCTTCATCCGGTTCCGGACGTAGAGCGAATACGCGATGATCGCGCGGCGAGCATCTTCGCCGTACCACGCGGGGATGTGGCCCTCGATCGATCGGAGATATCCCTGCGCGCGCCGGAGCATCTCCGGATCGGGCTGGTAGCCCTTCTCTTGCGCACGCACGAGCGCGTGCGCGACGTGGACCGTCAGGTACGGCCAGGGTTGCTCCTGCCAGAAGCCCCAACCGCCGGAGTAGTGCTGACGGCGCTTCAGCTTCTCGAAGTCGACCTTCATCGATGCCTCGAGCGCCGCGGGCGGCGGGAGGTCCTTCGACTTGAACGCCGCGAACACGTCACGGAGCGCCGCGATGGAGACGATCCGCGAGGCAAGCTGCTCGTTGCACTCGAACGGATACTTCACGAGGTACACCACGGCATCCGTGAGCGCCTGGAGCTGCGTCGAGGACGTCGTGACCTCGAGGCCACCGAACTGCGAGAACACGTTCGCCGGCATCTTCACCGGCTGCGCGATCGCGCCCTCGTCGATCTCGCCGTAGGTCGCGAACGCCTCCGTCGTCGCCGGCGTGTAGACCGGCAGCTCGATCTGACTCGCATCCGAGAAGCCGCCCGACGCGACGCCGAGCTGGAAGCGCGCGGTGCCGGCTTTCACGGTCGCGGCATCGAACCGGACCTCCACGCGATCGTTCGGCGCGATCCGCACGCGCTTCGCGCTCGGCTCTTCGATCGTCGCGTTCGTCGCGCGCGCGACGACACCCACGTCGATGGGCTGGTCGGTCTGGTTCTGCACGACGACCGGCAGCTCGAAGCGATCGCCGAAGTTGAGAAACCGCGGCGCCGACGGCCGGAGCATCACCGGAAGCTTCGCGGTGATCGTCGACTCGTTCGCGCCGAAGTCTCGATCCCGAGTCGCCGCGACCGCCATCACGCGATACCGCGTGAGGTTGTCGGGGAGCTTGATCGGCACGGTCGCACGTCCCTGCCCATCGGTCTTCACCTTCGGCGAGAACAGCGCGAGCGCCGAGAAATCGGTGCGGACCTGCATCGGCTTGTTCGAGTCGCCGACGATCGATTTCTCCGCGTCGGCGGCGTCGGGGATGCCGTCCGCATCCCGATCCTGGAGGGCCACCTTCGCTTCCGCTTTCGGCGCCATCGGCGCGGCGCTCATGGCCGGCGCCGGCATCGGAAGAGGCTTCCCACCGAATCCGGCAGCCGCCTTCCCATAGGCACCGCCGCCACCGCCTCGCCCGCCGCCCTCGGCGCTTCCCTCGACCGCGCGGAGGTTCGAGAGATTCGGCTCGCCGAGGAGCACGCGGTCGCGCATCGCGAGGTCGCGCACGTCGCTCGGTCGCGGCGAGTAGAAGACGCCGATCGGATCCGGCGTCCGGTAACCGCTCAGCGCGAGGACCGCTTCGTCCGCGACGACGAGAGCGACTTCGGCGTTCGCGACGCCGCGGCCGGTCCTGTCGTTCACGACGACGTCGATCTGCGTGCTCCCGCCCGGCTCGAGCGTCGGCTTCTTGGCCGCCGCCTTCACTTCGAGCGTGCGCGACGTCGGGAGGATCTTCGCCTCGGCGGAGCCGGACGCGAACGCAGGTCGCTTCGGGAGCCGCTCGTCGGGATTTCCGGCATCGTCCGTCCGCACGTCTTGCCCCACGAGATCGACGCGCAACTCGGCGTTCGGCACGAGCGCCTCGTCGAGCTTCACCTTGATCGCCTGGCTCGTCGCCTTCATCGAGAAGCGCTCGACGTGGACGATGCCCTGTCGGCGCACGGTGAGGATCCCCTCCGCCGGGGCGAACGGCGCGACGACGAGGAGCTCCGCGAGCTCACCCGGCTGGTACTCCTTCTTGTCGAGCGCGACGTTCACGCGCGCTCGCTCGAGGCCGCGGTCCTTCGGCCGGTCCGCGCCGATGACCCAGAGCGACGTCGTCGTCTGGTTCTTCCGTCCGTGCTCGTCGGTGACGACGGACCACACGCGCCAGCTGCCGCCCTCACGCGTCTTGAAGGAGCAGTGGAACCGCTCGTTCGCCGCAGCGGGTGCAGCCGGCGAGTCAGCTTCGCAGGTCTGGACGTCGACCTCTCGCTCGACCCACTCCTCACCCTTTTGCTCGTGCTCGATGCGAGCTGCCTTCATCACGACGTGTTTGCCGCCGAGCGCGTTGCCGTCGACGTCGACCACGATGCCGTCGGCCTCGATGTTCTCTCCGGCCCGGATGAAGTTCTTCGCGAGCTTGATCCCGGAGTACGTGGTCGACGGGTGAACGAGCATCGACGTGCGCCCCGCCCACTGCTGCCGGTTCACGTCCTCGACGTGACCGACGATGTCGAGGCTCATCGGATAAGACGGCTCGACGGCGTCGAAGTCGAGCCGGATGCGATGAATCCCCTGCGGGTTCGTCTTCGAGCTCCAGGTCTCGGTCTTGGGCTGCTGCCCGTCCTCGTCCTCGGGTCCGAAATTCGCCCAGAAGAAGCGCGGCTCGGGGCCGAAGTGATAGTCGCTCCGATTCGGCGGCGTGAACCCGACCGTGCGCCGCGTCACACGCCACTCCACGGGCGCGTCCGGCAAGCCACCACCGGAGTAGTAAGACGCGTTCAGCGTCGTGATCGCGTGCCTGCCGACGAAGTGCGGTCCCTCGCTCGAGCGGGCCGTGACCTCGAACTCGGGGCGGCGGAACTCCTGCACCTGGAAGCTATGCATGACCGACGTGTTCGACAGCCCGACGCCTTCGAGCTGCAGCTCGACCTGTGCGTTTCCGAGGTTCGCGTTGCCCGGGAGCTTGTAGGCGAGGTCGAATGCGCCGAGGTCGTCGACCGTCGTCGTGCCCGTCCCGATCTCCGCCCAGCGCGGATCGCGGATGCGGTAGCGCACCGTCTTGCCGGCGATGTCCGGGATCGCATCGAGATCACCGCCGCGGCCCATCCCCGCGCGACGGACCCAGCCTTTGATGCGAACTTCCTCGCCGGGCTTGTACATGCCGCGGTCGTCGTAGACGAGCCACTTCACCTGATCGGCATGGCTCATCTTCTGGTACGTCGACTCGCCCAACCATTGCTCGGGGACGAGGACGACGTCCTTGCCCTTGCGACCGACGACGAGCTTGCCAGGCGTCGACGAGAGCGGGACGCGCGCGAGGCCTTGGTTGTCCGTTCGCCCCGAGGCCGCGCCGAGGAGCTGCACCTCGACGCCTTCCACCGGCGCGCCGTCGGCGAGGCGCGTGGCCCAGCCGGTCACCTGATCGCTCTCGATCATCGCGTCGAGCCCGAGCTCCGTCGACTGCACCCAGACGTGGAGCTCCGGACGAGTCCATCCCTTCGGGAGCGCGCGCGTCGGCTCGACCACGACGAGCGCCTGGCCGAGGCCGCCCGCGAGCGCAGGCGCCAGATCGATCGGCGTGGCGACGAGCTCGTCGGGGACCTGCTTCGGCGTGAGGACCTTCTCGTAGACGAGGCGTCCGGGCGGCGCGATCTTCCGCGGCCGCTCCCATTCCTGGACGAACGCGACGTACTTCTTCCAGTCCTCGGGCGTGACCGCATAGACGCGCGCACGGAGACCGGGCTCGTTGATCGTGTAGACCTGATACGTCTTCGACTTCTGCGCCGGATCGAGGACGACCATCGCGTTCTCGGCGCCGAACATCGTCGGCTCCGCGGCTCCCACGTCGAACGAGAGCGTCGCGGGCGTGCCCATCGTCTGACCGTGCGTGTCGCCGATCGCGCCGTCGATCGTGACGGTGTACTTCGTCCGTCCCTTCGTCTTGCCCCGAAGGGACATCGCCTGCCCGTGGACCGCGACCTTCATGCCGGGGATCTCGGGCGAGACCTTGACCATCTTCTCCTTGTCGAACGTCTTCAGGTCGACGGGATTCGAGAAGGAGATGTTGAACGGCGCGAGCGGCGGGCACTGCTCCTTGCCGCTGTGTGTCCAATACGAGCACGAGTGCTGGATAACGCGCATCGCGCCGTAGGTGCCGAACGTGAACGACTGTTCCTTGTCGGTCGTCTTCGGCCCTTCGGCGCTCGGCGCACCGGCTCGGATTCGAACGATGAAGTGCGTCGCGGCCGGCAGCTTGTTCACCGGTCGGAACGCGATCCAGCGGCCCTTCTCGGCTTGCTGCGAGAGGCGCCGCACCGTGTCGTTCGCCTCGATTTCGTCCGCCTCGGCGAGCTTGATTGGCACCGGGCCGTTTCCGCCGTTCAGCTCGATGAACCCGAGTATCGCCTTCGGATCGATCGCTTGATCGAGCTCGATGAACACGATCGGATCGAGCGGCTCCGACGTTCCGCGTGGGTGGCTCGACTTCATCGCCGGCGCCGGCGTCGTGAAGGTCCAGCGCTCCGGTGCAGCGAGCGTCTGCCCATTCGTCGCGCGCGTGCCCGCCGGGACCTCGACGGCGTATTCGGTGGCCATCGGGAAGCGCTTCTCCGGCTGGAACATCAGCGTGCGCGTCCCGAGCCAGCGCCATTTCCCCGGCGGCTCCGGCACGAGGCGAACGGGTGGATGTTCCTTGTTCACCTCGGACACGGCGGTCACGGGCACCATCGGCTGCGAGAAGGTCATCGTGAGGTGCGGCGCGATCTCGACCTTCCCCTCGGGCGCGTGCCGCTCGACCTTCAGCGGCCCCGTCGACGGAACGTTCGTCGGCGCCGGGCCGGCCGGCGGCGGAAAGGTCTCCGTCACCGTCGATCCCGGCCGCGGCGCCGGGATCGACTTCGCGCGCATCGCGAAGTCCTTCTCGTCATCGGGATCGCGCTTCAGCTCTGGGAGGCGCGCGGCGATCTTCCGGGCATCTTCGCCGCCGAGCGGCGTCGCAGGTGCGACCTTGCGCTCGCTGGGCTTGTCGGCGTCGTCGTCGGCATTGCTGATCCGGAAGCCGAGACCCGACTTCGACAGCTTCCACACGAGCGGACCCTCCGCCTTTTCGCCTGCGTTCGCCTTTCCGGGTTGAACGGGTGGCTTCTGTCCGGGGCAGCCGATCGCGAGAAATGCGAGGAGCGACGCGAAGACCAGAAGCGAAGACGGACGTGCCATGGACGAACCTCGAGATGTGGCCGAGCTCGACGCTCGGACATCTGTCGAACCAACGAGCGAGCGGCCAGGAGCCTACAGTCAAACTTCGAGCCCGTGGCACTACGTTCGAGGGCGCGATTCGAGCTAAGGCGCGTGACGAATCAATCCGAGCCGAGGATCACGAGCAGACCCGTCAAGACGACGATCACCATCGTAATGCCCGCCACCAGCACGAGGACGAGGGCCCGCGAGCCGCCGCCGCCGTGCTCGTCGCGAGCCGCCTGCGGCGCGCGCTGTGCAGGTCCGGCGACGAACAACATCTCCTCGGGCGCGACGTGCGACGCTCGCCCGCTTCCCGGGATCGGCCCGCCGGGCACGTACGACGGCATCGGCAGCCGCGGCGGCTGGTACACGTCCGGACCCGACGACGGCGCCGTGGGCGGACCGCCCGGGCGCGGCGGGCGGTTGTCCATGACGACCGTGGTATCGGTCACGGGGAAGTCGTCGAGCTTCGGGATCTCGTCACGGAAGTCACCGATGGGTGACGGCCGCGCGATGGTCGGGCCGTCGCCGTCCACGGTGAGCGTCGGACCGTCGCCGTCGGCTGGGTGCGGGCTCGAGAAGTGGCCGGAGCCTTCGAGGAGCTCCTCGTCGTCGAGCTCCTCGATCCGCTCCATCACCGTCGAATCCTCGATCGGGGCGCCTCGGAGCGGCCTGCGTTCGTCGTCCGGAATGCTCCGGCCCCAGCGCGAGCGCTCCGGCGTCGGCTCGGCGACGGGCTGGCGCCCCGGCACGTTGCGGAGCGCGGTCTGCATCGCACGTGCGTCAGGCCACCGATCGCGCTTGTCGAATGCGAGCGCGCGATCGACGGCGTCCTTCAGCTTCGTCGGCAGCTTCGGCTCGAGCGTCGAGATCGATCGCACAGGGAAGTTCGCAGCGGCGACGAGCATCTCTGCAGCGCTCTCTCCGTCGTGCACCGGCTGTCCGCTGAGCAGGATGAAGAGTGTGGCGCCCGCCGCCCAGATGTCCGTCTGCGCATCGATCAACGGACGGTTGCCAATCGCCTGCTCGGGCGCCATGAAGCCCGGTGTCCCGAGCAAGAAGCCCGTCGCCGTCTGCTCCTTGCGGAAGCCGCTCTTCATCTGTGCGAAGCCGAAGTCGAGCACCTTCAAGCGGCCCTGCCGCGTGAGGAAGATGTTGTCCGGCTTGATGTCGCGATGAACGATGCCCTTCGCGTGCGCGGCGGCGAGCACGTCGAGGAGCTGATCGGCGAGCTCGTAGACCTCCGCGAGCGGGAGCTTGCCGCCCTTGCGGATGCGTCGCTGCTCGAGGAGCTCGCCTTCGAGCAGCTCCATCACGAGGTACGCGAGGCCCTCCTCGCTGACGTCGTCGTCGAGGATGCGAACGACGCCCGGGTGGTTCACCTGGTTCGCCGCATACCCCTCCTGGAGGAAGCGGCTGCGCGTGTCGTTGTCGCGCGAAAACTCCGGATGGAGGATCTTGATCGCGGCCGTGCTGCCGTTGTTCTTGTGCGTGGCCGCGAACACGGTGCCCATGCCACCGCGCGCGATGCGAGCGTCGATCCGCCACTTGTCGCGCAGGACGCGACCGACCCATCGAGACTCCGCGCTCGTCGTCTGGGCTCTCGCCACGATCCCTCGCGCCTCGATCCAAGGCTAGCAGAGGGCCGCCGCGCGCCCGCTCAGAACTTCGTGGTCGCGAAGAGGACGATGCCGGTGATGAAGATCGCGAGGCAGATCACGCCGACGACGGCGAGTAGGACGATCTGATTGGAGAGCTTGACGCGCTTGCCGCCGGGCGCGGGTCCCCAATGCTGGAAGGAAGGGTTCTGGCCCTGCATCATCGGCCCGCCGTGCTGGCCCGGATACGGGATCGGCCCGCCTTGCATCGGCATGCCCATGTGCCCGGGCGCCATGCCCATCGGGGGCGCCTGCATGTGCCCGCCCTGAGGCATGCCAGGCATTCCATGCGGGGAGGGCGCCTGCATGTGCGGGTTCGATCCGATGTGCGGGTTCGATCCGATGTGCGGATTTGACCCCGGTCGATCGCCGCCCATCCCCTGCATCGGGGAGCTCGCCGGAACGCCTTGCCCCCACGCCTGCTGCGGTTCGTTCCAGCCCTGGTTCGGGCCGCCCATCATCGACGAAGGCACCTGCCCGTGCGGCGCCGCCTGACCGGCGTGCGGGAACATGCCCGGCGGCGGCGGGAATCCCGCGTCGGGATCCTGCGCCATCGTCTGTGCGAGAGCCGCGAAGTGCTTGCTGTTCGCCTCGTTCGCTCCGGGGCCGACGGCAAGCGTCGCGTCTTCGCCCACCGCGTCGTCGCCGACGACGACGTGCGCATCCTGTCCGCGGAAGAGCTCCTCGCGCGGCACTGCGCGCGTCGACTCCTCTTCTTCCTCGACCGGCGCGAGCCGCTCGACCCGAGGAGCCGCCTGGAGCCCGCGCGCGAGCTCGCCGCCGGGCACGTTCGCCGTCGCGACGTCGTTCTTGTCTTTCTTCGCAGCGGCGGAAGACGCGGCTCCCTTCGCGCTGTCGGGCGCCCCTTGCGACATGGGCGTCGCGAAGCCTGTATTCGCGAGCGGCGATCGTCCGAGCTGGCCGGCAGGCGGCCGCGCGCCGGGCGCGACGGCCGCGCGCGCAGCATCGGCTGCACCGGCATCGAGCCCGAACATCGCGAGCGAGTCCTGCGCAGCCCCCATCATCGTGGGGCCGTCGTCCTTCGGGCCTTCATCGCGCGGCGACGTGACAGGCGTCTCCGGCTTGTTG
>JAEXCN010000404.1 GCA_023402175.1 Pseudomonadota bacterium
ATCCGATCCCCGCGATCTCGGGCGAGGCGACCGAGTCGATCGTGAAGTTCGCGTTCGAGGGCAAGCCGAACGACGTCGCGCCCGAGCCGGTCAAGACCGACGACGGCTACATCGTCGTGCAGGTCAAGGAGCGCAAGGCCGCGACGACGGAGGAGTTCGACAAGGAGCGCGACACGTACGTCCTCCAGCTCCTCGGCAACAAGCAGAACGAGGCCCTCGCCTACTACGTCCGCCGTCTCCGCGACGCTTCGAAGCAGGAGATCAAGGTCGACGAGAACAATCTCTTCGGCGCAAGCAAGCCCGACGGCGGCGCGCCGCGGGACGACGAGGAAGAGTAGGCCCGCCGTGCACGCGCGCGCATCGCACGCCGGGGTCGTGTGATGGACATCGCACGGCACGGCCTTCCGAAGGTGGGGCAGCGCTCCAACTACTGCGTCGAGACCCTCGACAACGGGCTCTCCGTCGTCGTCTCGCCGCAACCGCAGCTTCATCGAGCACACGTCGCGCTGTACGTCCGCGTCGGCTCGCGGTTCGAGACGGCCGAACAGAACGGCCTCTCGCACTTCCTCGAGCACATGCTGTATCGAGGCACGCCGCGCTTTCCGCACGCGCACGACGTGAACCTCGCGTTCGAGAGCCTCGGCGGTTACCTCTACGCGGCGACGCAGGTCGACTTCGGAGTCTTCTCCGTCACCCTGCCGCCCGAGTCGCTCGGCGACGCGACTGGCCTCTTCTCGGAGGTCATCATGGAGCCGACGTTCGCCGACATCGACGTCGAGAAAGAGATCGTCTGCGAGGAGATCCTCGAGGACCTCGACGACGAAGGGCGGATGATCGACGCGGACAACCTCTCGCGTCAGCTCATCTACCCGGACCATCCCCTCGGCTTCACGATCACCGGCGACGAGACGCGCGTGCGCTCGTTCACGCGGGAGATGCTGCGAGAGCACCACGCGCGGCACTACAACGCCGCGAACTGCGTGCTCGCCTTCTCGGGCGACGTCGATCCGGCTCACGCCGTCGAGCTCGCGAACAAGTACTTCTCGCGCATGCCTCGCGGACAGCGCGTCACCTCGGTCGCGCCGGTGCACGCGCAGAAGCGTCCTCGCTTCGAGCTCGTCGAGAACGTCTCGAGTCAGACGGAGCTACGCGTCTGCTACCGCGCGATCCCGGATCGTTCGGAGATGCGAGCGTCGATGGACATGCTGATGCGCATCCTCGACGACGGTATGTCGACGCGGCTGTATCACCAGGTCTGCGACAACAAGGGGCTCTGCTACGACGTGAGCGCGTCGTTCGACGGGTACGACGACGATGGCGTCCTCGACTTCGCGGCGGGAGTCCAGCATGCACGCGCGGCGGTCGTCGCGGGTGAGATCACGAAGCTCCTCTCCGAGCTCGCGCGCAGCGGCCCGACCGAGGACGAGGTCTCGAAGGCGCGCCGCCGTCACGGCTGGGACATGAAGACGATGCTCGACTCGCCCGAGGAGCTCGCCGGCTTCTACGCCGCCGGCATGCTCTTCGATCGGTTCGAGCCGCCGGAGGAGCGCGCGGCGAAGAACGCCGCGGTGAAGCGAGAGGACATCCGCGAGCTGGCCGAGCTCCTCGCGCAGCCGGACCGTTTGAACGTCCTCGCGGTCGGTCTCCTCGACGACGGTGAAGATCGCCGTCTCGAAGACGTCGTGAAGGGATATTCGGCGCCGTGACACGCGGGCTCGCGCTCGGCCTTGCGCTCGCGCTCCTCGCGGCGTGTGGCGGGAGCACGCCGCCGGCGCAGCCTCCCGCGACGGCAAGGGTAGCGCCGATCCCCACGGCTCCTGCCGAACGCCCGCCCCTCCTCGTCGAATATGTCGTCGTGCACCGGCAGTGGGTCGAGAAGGTCGTCCCCGTACAGCCCGCCGACGTCGAAGCATGGAGCAAGGCGCCGGAGAACGCCGATGCAGTCATCGGGGGCTTGCGGCAGATCCTCTTCAAGGTGCCCGGCGGCGAAAGCGATCCCGGGCTCGCGGCCAAGAAGAAGGCGCAGGCCGCGCTCGATCGGGTGAAGAAGGGCGAAGACTTCGGCAGGGTCGCGAAGCAGGTCTCGGAGGACGCGAGCAGCAAGGCCGCCGGCGGCGAATATCGGGCCGACAAGGTGAAGGATCTGCCTTCGTCGATCACGAGCGCTTACGCGGCGCTCGCGCCGGGTCAGATCACGCCCGAGCCGGTGCGATCGCCTGAGGGCTGGCACATCGTCCAGAAGACGCGTGCGTCCGAGGAGCAGATCGAGCGCGCTTACCGCAAGGCGAAGGCGCCCGAGCTCGCGAAGAAGCTCGCCGACGAGCTGCTCGCGCGGCTGAAGGGCGAGACGGACACGCGCCCCGCGATCGCCGACGCGGTGCGGACGGTGCTCGGTGAGCGCGGAGCAAACGACGCGAACCGCCCGACGGCAACGGTCGTCGAGCGCGAGCGATTGAAGCAGGTCCGCATGACGCCGGCAGCGAAAGCGGCGCTCGAGACGTTCGCGGACAATGCGCACGCGGGCGACGTCCTCCCCTCGCCCGCCGTCGACGGCGACACGATCGTGGTCGCGCGCGCCCGCGCAGCCGGCGCCGAGTAGACGGTTCATCGCCCCGTTCGGTTACCGCCGCGCGAGCATTGCGGTCACCGTCCGAGGACGATGATCCCGAGCGGTGGGAGCGTGACGACGATCGAATTCGGGCGACCGTTCCACGGGTACGGCACCGCGTCGACGCCGCCCATGTTGCCGTGGCCGCTGCCGCCGTAGTCGGCGGCGTCGCTGTTGAACAGCTCGCGATAGCGACCGACGCGCGGGACGCCGATGCGGTACTGGGAGCGCGGCACCGGCGTGAAGTTGCACGCAACGACGACGTAGTCGTCGGGCGTCGCGCCCCGGCGCAGGAACGTGATCACGCTCATCGCGGCGTTCGAGCCGTCGATCCACTCGAAGCCGTTCGGCGAGGCATCGCCCGCGTAGAGCGCCGGCGTCTCGCGGTAGACGCGGTTCAGATCGCCGACCATCCGCGCGATGGCGTCATGGTCGGGCTCCCGCAACAGGTGCCAATCGAGGCTCGCATCGTGGTGCCACGGATTCCACTGCGCGAATTCGTCGCCCATGAAGATCAGCTTCTTGCCGGGCTGCACCCACGTCATCGCGTAGAGCAAGCGGAGGTTCGCACGCCGCTGCCAGGAGTCGCCGTGCATCTGCTGGAGGAGCGAGCCTCCTCGCTCGGCGACGACGTCGTCGTGCGAGAGCGGGAGCACGTACGCCTCGTTCGCGGCGTAGATCGAGCGGAACGTGAGCATGCCCTGATGCTGCGAGCGATCGATCGGATCGGTCGCGAGGTAGCGGCGCATGTCGTGGGAGAAGCCCATGTCCCATTTCAGATCGAACCCGAGGCCGTCCTGGGCCGTGCCGCGCGTGACGCCGGGCCACGCCGAGGAGTCCTCGGCCGCGAGGACGACGTCCGGGTGCTCGAGCTTCAGCGTCCCCGTCAGCTCGCGGAGGAAGTCGACGCCTTCGAGGTTCTCCCGGCCGCCGAGCTCGTTCGGCGTCCAGGTGCCGGGCGCACGCTGGTGATCGCGATAGAGGATGCTCTCGACGCCGTCGACGCGGAGACCATCGGCGTGGAACTGCTCGATCCAGTACGTCGCGCTCGAGAGCAGGAAGCTCCGCACCTCGGGCCGCGCGAAGTCGAACATGCCGGTGTTCCACGTCGGGTGCACGGCGCGTGAGGGCTCGGCAGGCTCGAAGGTCGCTCTGCCGTCGAACGCGACGAGACCGTGCTCGTCGCGCGCGAAGTGCGCCGGCACCCAATCGAAGATCACGCCGATCCCCGCTTGGTGCAGCGTGTCGACGAGGTACATGAGGTCGGACGGCGTCCCGTAGCGACTCGTCGGGGCGAAGAAGCCCGTCACCGCGTAGCCCCACGAGCCGTAGAACGGGTGCTCGAGCACCGGCATGATCTCGACGTGCGTGAAGCCCATCTGCTTCGCATGTGCAGCGAGCGGCTCGGCGATCTCGCGGTAGCCGAGGAACCGGCTTCCTTCCTCGACGACGCGGCGCCACGAACCGAGATGTACCTCGTAGATGCTCATCGGCCGATCGAGGCGCGCGTGGTCCGCGCGTGTGCTCATCCACGCGCCGTCGCGCCAATCGTGATCGAACGACGCGATGACGGACGCGTTGCCGGGCGCGACCTCGGCGGAACGGCCGAAGGGATCGGCTTTGTCGCGCACCTGTCCGTCTGCGGACGTGATGCGGTACTTGTAGCGCTGGCCCACGCGCGCGCCGCGCACGCGCCCGGCGAAGATCCCGGTCTCGCCCACCCGCACGAGCGGCGTTCCCGCCCACGCATCGAAGTCGCCGATCACGTCGACGCGTGCTGCGTTCGGCGCCCAGACGGCGAAGTCCGTGGTGCCGTCGATGCGCGGATGGGCACCGAGCAACGCGTGCGCGTGGGTCGCCTTTCCGCTCTCGAATGCGATGACCGCCGGCGATCGTGGATCGAGCGTAGGCGGTTCGACGGTGGCGCCCGTCGTCACCCGTGGCGTGCTCGCGGTGACGGAGGCTCCACGCTCGGTCGCGGGCGGTTCGTTCTCGAGGAGGTCGCGGATCCCCTGCAGCGGGATCTCGACCCAGTCGGGACGGTTGTCGAGCTCGTAGCCCAGCTCGTAGACGCCCTTCTCGAGGAGGAACAGATCGAGGAGCGCGTGCGTGACGACGCGCGACGCTGGCAGCACGATCGATCCCTCGACCGCGCCGAGCCAGCCGCGCAGGAACGACGCCGTCACGGCGCGGTACCAGAGCGTCGCCCATGGCGCGATCGCGGCACGCGACGCTTCCGGACGCGCCCTCGTCGCAGACACGATCGCGTAGTGGTACGAGCGGAGCATCCCCGCGACGTCGACGAGCGGAGAGCGCTTCGACTTGCGCTCCTCGAGCGACCGCGCCGGC
The DNA here is from genome assembly GCA_023402175.1 of Pseudomonadota bacterium. Classification (GTDB taxonomy): domain Bacteria; phylum Myxococcota_A; class Polyangia; order Polyangiales; family Polyangiaceae; genus Labilithrix. The sequence continues at coordinate 4,958 of JAEXCN010000404.1, forward strand.
TCGCCTTCGAAGTCGATGACGACGAAGTCGTTGCCGGTGAAGAGCACCTGGCCGAGGTGCAGGTCGCCGTGGACGCGCATGCGGACGGTCCCCTCGCCGAGACGAACGGCGGCGGCGAGACGCGCATCGAGCACGCCTTCTCGCGCACGCACCGCCGCAACCGCGTCGCGAGCGCTCGTGCCGAGCGCCCTCGTGCCCGCGCCGACCTGCGCGAGCTCACGTTCGAGGCCGGCCGAGATCCCGTTCGCGATTCTCTGTCGGGTTCCGATGTCGAGCGGCTCCGGAAGAAAGCGCGCGTCGCCGGCAGCCGATGCGAGAGCGACGTGCATCTCTCCGACGCGCCGCCCGAGCAGCGCAGCGAGCTCGCAGTATTCTCCGGCCGCCGCCGCAGCGTCGAGCGGCAGCGGCTCGGCGGCGCGCGTGAGCAGATCGCCCTCGAGCCTCGGCGGCGCGCCATCCCGCTGCGCAGCGGCCGCGAGCCATCCGTCGAGCACCTCGAGGACGTGGCGCCATGCATCGCCGCGATTTGGGACGAACGCGTGCACGAGCCCGAGCGTCGAGGCGTCGGCGTTCGCGGGCGCGCCCGCAGCGCGCACGTCCACCCAGCCCGCGAGCGGAGGCGCGTGCTCGAAGCCGGCCGTCGTGAGGACGCGACCGACCTCCAGGTCCGGGCTCTCCCCGGGATCGAGCTTGCGGAGCACCTTTCCGACGAACCGATCGCCGTAGAGCACGCTCGTGTTCGTCTGCTCTCCCTCGACCAGCTTCGCCGAGAGGTCCCGCTGACCACCATTGCCCGGTGCGCTCCGAAGCGCCGCGAGCGAGTGGAAGCCGAGCACGAGCCCGGAGTCCTCGACGGCACCTCCGCGCGCGATCGCAGCGAGCCACGCCGCGAGGAAGCCCTCGACGGCGAGCGCATCGACGACGAACCCGGACACGGCGCGCGAGCTCGTGCGAGACGGGGCCACCTGGAGCGGAAGGATCAACGCGTGCGGGCGTCGCGCACGGACGCGCGCAGCGTCCTCGCTTGCGAGGAACGTGAGCGGGAGCACGTACGTATCGCGCGAGCCGTCGTCGAGCGCGAGCTCGACCAGCGCGATGCGCACCATCGACGTGCCGCGGTCCGCACCGTCGGCGCCGATCGTGAACGCGAACGGGAACGCCGCCACGATCCGCGCGAGCTGCACACGCTTCGTCTTCGTCCGGTACCAGCGCCTCGCGGCGATGTATGCCGGGAGCACGCGCTCGAGCCGCACACGCATCCCTGGCTCGAGCAGGGCGTCCCAGCGGCCAGACACTTCGACAGACGTTACATCGTGCGCGGTGCGAGAGCTCACATGGCCTCCATCGATTCCACTGCATGCGTGCGGGGCGGAGTGTCCAGCAAGCTGGAGCCCCGTCCGATTCGGTGCTTCACAGGAAGTATTCGAAGTCGCGCTCCGAGCGGACCCTCCTTCGGACGACGAAGATGCTCGCCGGGAAGAGCGCCGGATCGAGCTCGACGTACGCGCGACTCGAGCTCCAGTGATACCGGCTGTCGCTGAGGACGTCGTGCACCTGGAAGCTCTCGCCGTGCCGTACGCCGAGCGCTTCCAGATCGAGGTCGACCCATCCCGAGTGGCTGTGCCGCGGGTCCATGTTCGCGACGACGAGGACCACGCTGTCGCCGCTGCGCTTGCTGTAGGCCATGAGCGCGTCGTTGTCGGTCCGATGAAATGTGATGTCGTTCGTCTGCTGAAGCGCGGGGTTCTCGCGACGGACGTGGTTGACGAGCGCGATGACGTCGCGGAGCGAATTCGGATCGTCGAGGTTCCACGACCGAAGCTGGAACTTCTCGTTGTCGACGTACTCCTCGGCGCCGGGCCGCGCGACGTGCTCCATGAGCTCGAACGGCGGCCCGTACATTCCGTAGTTGCTCGAGAGCGTCGCCGCGAGCACGAGGCGGAGCAGGAACATCGGCCTGCCGCCGTGCTGGAGGTGCTCCGGCAAGATGTCGGGAGTGTTCGGCCAGAAGTTCGGTCGATAGAACTCCGATACGGGCGTGCTCGTCAGCTCCCGCATGTACGCCGCGAATTCCTGCTTCGTGTTCCGCCACGTGAAGTACGTGTACGACTGCGAGAAGCCGCCCTTCGCGAGCGCGTACATGAGCTTCGGACGCGTGAACGCCTCCGCGAGGAACAGGGCCTCGGGGTGGCGCTTCTTCACCTCGCCGATGCACCACTCCCAGAAGCGGAGCGCCTTCGTGTGCGGGTTGTCGACGCGGAAGACGCGCACGCCCTGCGCGCACCAGAACAGGAACACGTCGAGGAGCTCTCGCCAGAGCCCGACCCAGTCCTTGCACTCGAAGTCGAACGGATAGACGTCCTGGTACTTCTTCGGCGGGTTCTCGGCGTACTGGATGGTGCCGTCCGGCCGCTGGATGAACCAGTCCGGGTGCTCCTTCACGTACGGATGATCGGGCGAGACCTGGAAGGCGATGTCCATCGCGATCTCGAGCTTCTTCGCGCGCGCGGCCTCTACGAGATGCCGGAAGTCGTCGAGCGTGCCGAGCTCGCGGTGCACGGCCTTGTGCCCGCCGCCCTCGCCGCCGATCGCCCACGGGCTGCCGGGATCGTTCGCGCCGGCTGTGAGCGTGTTGTTCGGTCCCTTGCGAAACGCCTTTCCGATCGGGTGGATCGGCGGGAGGTACAGGACGTCGAAGCCCATCGACGCGACGTAGTCGAGGCGCTGCTCGACATCGCGGAAGGTCCCGTGCTTTCCCGGAGCCCCGCACGAGCGCGGGAAGAGCTCGTACCACGCGCTGAAGCGCGCGAGCGGTGGATCGACGACGAGCTGCAGCGGATCGGTCCGCGTGGCGGAGTCGAGATCAGGCGCCCTCGCCATCGCGCGGACGACGATATCGTTCGCGGCGGCAGCGAAGCGCTCCGCTTGCGGTTGGTCCTTCGCGCCAACGACCGTCGCGGCCTCGTCGAGGAGCGCCCTCACGCCGAGCGAGGCTCGACGAGCACCGGCAGCGAGCAGGCGCGAGCCGATGAGGAGCTCGACGCCGATGTCCTGACCGGCGGCGAGCTTCTTCTCCGTTCCGTGACGCCACGTCGCGAAGGCGTCGATCCATGCCTCGAACACGACCTCCCAGAGGCCGATGCCGTCGACGACGAACGTGCCGCACCAGCGATCGTTCTGCCCGGGCGACAGTGGTGCATTCCGCCACGTGCTCTCGCCCGCGCGACGGAAGAGCACGCGACCAGCGATCGCGTCGTGGCCGTCGGAGACGAGGTCGCACTCGGCGACGACGCGGTCGCCGAGGATGCGCTTGGCGGGATATCGGCCGCCGTCCACGGCAGGGCTCGGGGCCTCGATCAAAACGCGGCGCCTTCCGCCTTCGGTGGGTCTCACGTCACTCGGTGCGTGCTGTTCCATGCCCTCCTCGCCTCCGCGCGCGATGCGAACGGCACGCCAGCGGCCGGAGGACCCGCGGCCAGAGAGCTTGGCGCGATCGGCGCGCCGTGCTGGGATGGGCCTCGTGACTGGTGCCGACATGCATCGGCTCGCGCGCGAAGCGCTCGCGTCGCTCGGTGTCGAGAAGCTCGTCTTGTCGATCCACGACGTCAGCTTTCCGAGCACGGCCGAAGAAGACATCGGCCGTGGTTCGCCGTATTCGCGAGGGGCCGCTTCGTTCTTCGACTTCGCCGCCGAGCTCGGCTTCGACGGGGTGCAGCTCGGGCCGCAAGGGCAGACGTCACCCGGGAACCTCTCGCCGTACGACGGCTCGGTCTTCTCGAAGAGCATCCTCTCACTTCCGCTCGCGACCCTCTCGGCTCCGGACGGTCTCGAGCTGCTTCCGCCGAGCGCGATCGAGGAGGCCGTTCGAGGAGCTCCGCAGGGCGACCTCCGAGCTCATCACGCGCACGCGTTCGCGGTGAGCACCGCCGCGCTCGCCCGAGCCTCCGCGACGCTGCGCCAGCGTACGGACCGTGGCGACGCTCGGGCTCGAGCACTCGTCGCCTCCGTGTCCGCGTTCGCGGCGCACGCGCCGTGGCTTTTGCATGATGCACGTTTCGAGGCGTTCGCGAGCGTGCACGGCACCGACGATTTTCGCACGTGGCCCGAAGCCGATCGCGCACCCTCCGAAGCGCGTATCGCGGAGGTCGTCGCCGCGAAGCAGCCCATCGCCGACGCATGGATCCTCGGCCAGGCGCTGCTCGATCGGGAGCACACTGAGCTACGCGAGCGCCTGAAGCCGCTCGGGCTCCGGCTCTACGGCGATCTCCAGGTCGGTTTGTCGCTCCGCGATCGCTGGGCGCGGGCGTCGCTCTTCATGCCGGGATACGCCATCGGCGCGCCGCCGAGTCGTACGAATCCCGAGGGCCAGCCCTGGGGCTATCCCGTGCTCGATCCGCGGCAGTATCGTTCGCCCTTCGTCCCGCGCGGCACGGACAGCGCCGTCCTCTCGTTCGTGCGCGCGCGGGTGACGAAGATCTTCGACGAGTTCGACGGTCTCCGGATCGACCATCCGCACGGGCTCGTGTGTCCCTGGGTCTACGACGCGAACGGAACCGACGCGCACGTGGCCGTCCGCTCGGGAGCACGCCTCTTCGAGACACCGGAGAGCGCGGCGCACCCGGCGCTGGCGCCTCTCGCGATCGCACATGTCGATCAGCTCGATCCGAATGTCGCCGCATACGACGACGATCGCGTCCGCGATCTCGACGCCGGGCAGATCGAGGAGTACGCGCGCCTCATCGACCTCGTGATGGACTGCGCGCGGTCGCGTGGGCGCGCCGCCGATGACGTGCTTTGCGAGGTCCTCAGCACGTGCCCGCGTCCGCTCGCATGCGTGATGCGCCGCCACGCGCTCGGTCGCTTCCGCGTGACGCAGAAGGCGAGCATGACCAATCCGCACGACGGCTATCGCGGCGAGAACGCGCAGCGGTGCGACTGGACGATGATCGGCAACCACGACACCGATCCGCTGAGGCGCGTCATCGAGCGATGGACGAGCGCCGGCACGCTCGAGTCCCGTGCGGCGTATCTCGCGTCGCGCCTCGAGCCCGATGCATCGAAGCGCGACGCGCTCGCGAGCTGGATGCTCTCTCATCCGTCTCGGCTCGCGACCGGGATGTTCGCGGAGCTGTTCGTCGGTCCGGCCGCGAACGTCCTCGTCTTCTGGGCGGACCTCTTCGGCGAACGCGACGCGTACAACACGCCTGGCGTCGTCAGCGCTGCGAACTGGTGCATGCGCGTCCCGCGGTCGTTCCGGGAGGTGTACCGCGCGCGGCTCTCCTCGGGTGAGGCCCTCGATCTGCCCTCCGCGCTCGCGCTCGCGCTTCGCGCGCGCGGGATCGACGGCCCCGTCCGCGCCGCCCTCGAAGCGCGCGCGGCCTGGCGTTTCGAGTAGTTGGCGGTCGCGCGGCCCCCCAGCACGACGACGTAGATGGCGCGCGAGCACGGCACTGACCGCGTCTGTCACGAAATCCGGCGCTCGACCGACGCCGGATCGTGCGACGCCTCACCGTTTCGTCGTTCGCTCTCCTCTCGATCGCTCTCCTCGCCGGCTGCACGCGGGCGCTTGCTTCGACGAGCGGATCGGTCGATCCGCCCGCTCCGGCCAGGGAGCTCGATGCCGGCGCGGACGTAGGCGCGCGCGACGCAGCACCTCCGTACTCCGGGCCGCGCTCGCCGACGCTTCGCGCGACCGCGCTCCGGAGCCCGATGCCCGGCGGCCATCTGAGCGGGTATCCGGGCGACACCGGCCTCGACATCGCCGGCAATCGCCTCGACGTCTACGCCATCGCCGCCGGCACTCTCGACTATTCCGAGTGGGGCCACACGGTCTGGACGCGCGGCCGGGACACGCCCTACAGCGTCCGTCTCGCGCTCGACGAGCCGATCCCGTGGGGCGGGCGGCGCATCACGCACGTGTACTATACACATCTATCGAAAGTGGAGACGAACCAGCCCGAGAGCGCGACGAACCGGAAGCACGTCGAGGCCGGCGAGCGCATCGGCGTGTCCGGGATCGGCAACGGCGTCCCGCATCTGCATCTCGGCCTCCTGCTCGACAATCAGGTCGAACAAGACTCGTGGACGTTCATCCTGCGCGAAGGAGACGTGCGCAAGGCGTTGGGCGGATACAAGAACGGCGAGCTGCTTCCGCTCCGCTGACCGGCCTCTCGCCCTCTCGAACCCGCGCGCGGCAGCGAGAACGGCGCGTCAGAGAAAACGCACGAGCAGCGACGCGAGCTCTTCGGGCCTCGTCCAGTGCATCATGTGCCCCGCATCCTCCAGCGTCGCGCGCTCGACGTGCGCGAATGCGGCCAGCCGCTCTTCCTCGTCGGGGACGTGAAAGCCAGTCGCGCCTCCCGAGACGAAGAGCACGGGGCACGTCACGAGCTTCGCGAACTCGACGAACAGCTTCGCGAAGAAGGGTACCGGCGAGGTCGTGCGATGCAGCGGATCGCAACGCCACGCAACACGCGGCGTGCCCTCCGTGTCCTCGACCTCGCGAACGAGGTGCGGCAGGCGATGATCGAGGACCTCGCGAGGGACCCGCGGGTGATTCGTGACGAGTCGGCGGCGCGCGTCCTCTCGGCGGAGCGGAGCGGGCTCCCCGCGCTGGCGGACGCCGCGGACCTCCTCGATCCAGCGGCGCATCCGGATCGGGCCGATCTCCCACGTGTTGTCCGGCGGGCCGAGCCCTTCGAGGTTCGCGAGGCGAACGACCTTCTCGGGGAACGTACCTGCGTAGAGCGTCGTGATCGTCCCGCCCATCGAGTGCCCGACGAGAGCGACCGGCTCGTTCGGCGACAGCGCGTCGACGAGGTCCGCGAGATCGGCGATGTAGTCCGAAAAATGGTAGTAGCTGCCCCGCGGCGCACGATCGCCGTCACCGAACCCGCGCATGTCCGGCGCGAGGACACGGTGGCCGTGTGCCGAAAGCACAGGCGCTACGCGATCCCATGTCCCGGCCGCGTCCATGTAGCCGTGCACGAGCACGACCGTGCTCTTCGGCTCGCTCGCGCTCGATCCCCACTCGAGCACGCGATGCTCGAGCCCGTTCGCCTGGACCCGAAGCACTCTTGCCGAGAGTGATGCTTTCGTCATCGCGCGGCACAGAGTACGCTGGCCCCCGCTGATGGCCCATACGATCACGCTCATCCCGGGGGATGGCATTGGACCCGAGGTGGCCGACGCGACGCGACGAGTCCTCGCCGCCTCGGGCGTCGCCATCGACTGGGAAGTCCAGGAAGCCGGCGCTGCCGTCGCGGAGAAGCGCGGCACGACGCTCCCTGACGAGGTCCTCGACTCGATACGGCGCAACAAGGTCGCCCTCAAAGGCCCGATTGGCACGCCGATCGGCAAGGGATTCCGTTCGGTGAACGTGACCCTGCGCCAAGCGCTCGACCTCTATGCGAACGTGAGACCCGTCCGCAGCCTGCCGGGAATCGAGCCGCGCTTCGAGGGCACGGACATCGTCATCGTCCGCGAGAACACCGAGGACCTCTACGCAGGCCTCGAGCTGATGATCATGCCGGGCGTGGCGCAGTCGATGAAGCTCATCACCGAGCGCGCGTGTCTCCGCATCTGCGAGTACGCGTTCGACTACGCCGAGCGGCTCAACCGCAAACGCGTCACGGTTGTTCACAAAGCGAACATCATGAAGCTCTCGGACGGGCTTCTGCTCGAGTGCTTCCGCAAGGTCGCGCTCAAGCATCCGCGCATCGAGCCGCACGAGGTCATCGTCGACGCGTGCGCCATGCAGATGGTGAAGAACGCGAACAAGCTCGACGTCATCGTGACCGAGAACCTCTACGGCGACATCCTGAGCGACCTCGGCGCAGGCCTCGTCGGTGGGCTCGGCATCGTGCCGGGCGCAAACATCGGCCTCGAGGCGGCAGTCTTCGAGGCGGTCCACGGAACCGCGCCCGACATCGCCGGCAAAGGCCTCGCGAACCCCACGGCGCTCATCCAGAGCGCGGTGATGATGCTCCACCACCTCCGGGAGCACGCAGCCGCGCAGAAGATCGAAAAGGGACTGCTCGCGACATTCGAGAGCGGCATCCGCACCCCCGATCTCGGCGGCACGGCGGGCACCGAGGAGTACACGCGAGCCCTCTGCGAGGCAGTCGGGCGCGCATGACGCGAGGCCGGCCGCCTCGGGGAGGGACGCCGTGCACGGTCAAGATGTTCTCGTCTTTCTCGCCTCGCTCGCGACGCTCCTCGGTGTCGCGCGTCTTCTAGGGGAGGTCGGCCGCAGCTACGGATTACCGCTCGTCGTCGGCGAGCTCCTCACGGGCATCCTCATCGGAAAGACGGGGCTCCACCGCATCGCGCCGGCGGTGCACGACTGGCTCCTTCCTCCGCTCGGTACCCCCGCCGCCGACATGCTCGGGGGCTACACGACGGTCGGGGTCGTCCTCCTGCTCGTCGTCGCGGGCCTCGAGGTCGACCTCGGCATCGTCAAGCGTCGCGGCAAGAACGCCATCCTCGTCGCGGGGCTCGGGATCCTCATGCCCCTCGTCGGCGGGCTCGTGCTCGGCCATGTCGTGCCCGATTCGGTCGTTGGCGCGCCGGAGCACCGGAACCTCTTCGCCATCTTCATGGGGGTGGCGCTGTCGATCTCGGCGCTGCCCGTCATCGCGAAGACACTGCTCGATCTCGGTCTGTTCAAGACGGACGTCGGCCTCCTCGTCATGACCGTCGCGATGCTCGACGACCTCATCGGATGGGTGGCCTTCAGCATCCTCCTGGGGCCCATGCGCGGCGGGACCGTCGAGCTCGGCGTCCTCGCGCGGACCATCCTCCTCGCAGCCGGCTTCGCGCTGCTCCTTCTCCTGCCCGGCCGGCGCCTCATCGATCGCGCTCTCTCGGTGGTCGAACGACAGGGCGAGCTCGCGCCCGGTCGCATCCTGTCGCTCGTGGCCGTGGTCGCGATGCTCGGAGCGGCCGCTACCCAGGCGATCGGCATCCATGCCGTCCTCGGCGGCTTCATCGTCGGCGTCGCGTTCGGCGACTCGCCGCACCTGCGCGAGCGCACACGTCAGACGATCCACCAGTTCGTCACGAACGTCTTCGCGCCCGTGTTCTTCGCATCGGTGGCGCTGCGCGTCGACTTCATCGCGAGCTTCGATCCGCTCCTCTGTCTCGTCGTCTTCGTCGTCGCGACGGCCGCAAAGCTCGTCGGATGCACCGGCGGCGCGCGGCTCACCGGTGTCCCGTGGCGCGAGGCGCTCGCGATCGGCTTCGGGCTGAACGCTCGCGGCGCGATGGAGATCATCCTCGCCCTGCTCGCACGCGAAGCGAAGCTCATCAACGACAGCGTCTTCGTCGCGCTCGTGACGATGGCGGTCGGGACCTCGCTCCTCGCGGGGCCGTCGATGAAGCGCCTCCTCTACTCGCGCCGGGCCGGTGGGCCGAGCGCGGACGACGCCGCCGGTCTCGTCCGCGACGGCGCGTTCGTTGCGACTCTCACGTCGTCGACGTCCGCACGAGCGATCGAGGAGCTCGGTCGCGCGCTTCGTCCGGCGATCGGAGACCTCGTCGAGCCGGCGCTCATCTCGGTGCTCGAGCGCGAGCTCGTCGCGCCGACCGGGCTCGGTGACGACGTCGCGATCCCGCATGCAGCCGTCGAGGGGCTCACGAAGGCCGTCGTCGCGCTCGGCCTGTCGCCGACCGGCATCGACTTCGACGCTCCCGACGGACGGCCCGCGAAGATCGTCTTCCTTCTCCTCTTGCCACCGCGCGCGTACGAGAAGGAGATCCGCGTCCTCGCGGCATTGTCGAGGTCGGTGTTCGACGCGGCTGCGCGCGAGGCGCTCCTCGCTGCGAAGTCACTCGAGGAGGCGGTGCGCTGCCTCGACGAGCACGGCCGTCGGATCGCGGGGAGGACAGAAAGTGTCCGCATCATCCCGGCGCTGGGCGACATGTGAATTCACGCAGCGTCGAGCGGAGCACGGTCCGCACAGACGAACCTCTACCCATGACGCGCTCGCAGACGAGCGCTAGCAGCATCATCGACACGGCGCTCGTGTCGTTCTAGAGAGCCCTCGTGCTTCTCGCGACATGGAACGTGAACGGGATCCGCGCCCGCGCGCAGCGCTTGGCTGAGTTCCTCGCCGAGCGCCAGCCCGACGTGGTCTGCCTGCAGGAGCTGAAGATCACGGAGGACGAGTTCCCGCACCTCGAGCTTCGCGCCTCCGGCTATCACGCCGTGCTCAGCGGCCAGCAAGGCTGGAACGGCGTCGCCGTGATCGCGAAGGAGCGGCCGGAGCTCGTCATGCGCGAGCTGCCCGGCGCAGGAGAACATGGCGCTCGGTTCGTCGTCGCGAAGGTGAACGGGCTCGAGGTGGCCAGCGTGTACGTGCCGAACGGCAAGACACTGAGCCACGCCGACTACAAGGTGAAGCTCGCGTGGCTCGAGCGACTCGCGTCGCATGTCGAGTCGCGCGCCGACCGCGACGCGGCGCTCGTTGTCGGCGGAGACTTCAACGTCTGCTGGACGGATCTCGACTCCTACGGCGGCATCCGCTTCAAGGGCCGCATCTTCCACACCGAAGAAGAGCGCGCGCTCCTCACCCGGCTACGCGATGCAGGGCTCGTCGATCTCTATCGCTCACGGTACCCGGACGATCCCGGATTTTCCTGGTGGGACTACCGCGCGGGCTCCTTCCACAAGAAGGAGGGCATGCGGCTCGACCTCCTCTTCGCGACGCCCGTCGTCGCGAGCCGCGTGAAGGACGTCTACGTCGATCGCGACTACCGCAAGAAGGGCAAGACGTCGGGGGCGATCCCCTCCGACCACGCGCCGGTCGTCGCCGTCCTCGAGTGAGGGTCGCCTAGTCCGAGCAACGGGCTCGCGCTCGACGTCGAAGCGGCGTGCGGCGCGCTGATCCAAGAGCTCTCGATGGCCTTTCGAATGCCTCCGACACGCGTCACGGAGGTGTCGCCATGTTCAGCCCGAAGACCATCACGGTCACGCTCGGCCTCGTCACGGTAGGGGCCACGGCCCTCATCGCAGGAGGATGCGCGATCGCGCGCGATGACGAGGGGACCACCGCTTCGGCCACGCGTGCCCTCGAGCCCGCCGAGTCCGCGGACCCGGAGGAAAGCGCATCGAACGAAGCAAGGGACGAGGCAAGGAACGAAGCAAGGGGCGCTCACGAACCGGGCGAAGCGGAAGGCGAGCACGACACCGGCGCGGCCGAGACCGAGCACGATCGCGGCCACCACCATCGCGGAACCGAGGTGGAGGTCGAAGTCGAGGTCGAGGTGAACGGCCACGACCATCACGGCCACGGCGATTGAGCTCCGCCCGGTTCGAGCCGTGTCTTCGTGGGTGGGTCGAAATCGATCCTAAATCCCGAGCCCGAGCCCGAGCCCGTGACCGCGCCCGACGCGGGCATTGAAAGTGAGTGGGCAGCGGCGGGCGGTCGAGACCGGCGTGGCACATGGCGTTTGGCTCAGGAAGAGCTCGAGATCAGGGCATCGTCCCTTGAGATGTCACCCATGTGCCCGGCCCCAGCGCCAGCATTGTTACCTACGTACCCGGTCTGTACCCGGTGAATTCGGGCTCGGTCACGGGCTCGGGCTCGGGCTCGGGCTCGGGCTCGGGCCCAAACGTGCACATTACATACTTTCTTGGTCCACCGCTCACCCGTGATCGATCCGTAGCTCCGTAGCGCCGACGAGGCGCGGGAGCGGATCGAAGGCCATGCACCGCTCGATCACGTTCCGGAGCTCGCGCACGTTTCCCGGCCATGAGTGGGCCAGCAGCTTCGCCTCCCCGTCCGGCGAGAGCATGGGCGTCTGGCTGTCTTCCGGCGTCATCCTCCGCATGAAGTGACGGGCCAGCGCGATGACGTCGTCCCGTCGCTCGCGCAGCGGCGGAATGTGCACCGGAATGACCTGCAGGCGGTAGTACAGGTCCTCGCGGAACTTCCCCTCGCGAACGAGCCGGAGGAGATCGCGATGCGTCGCGGCGATGACCCGCACGTCGACCTGCACGGGCTTGCGCTCGCCGAGCGGCAGGACTTCGCCGTTCTCGAGGAAACGCAGGAGCTTCGGTTGCACGTCGAGCGGCAGCTCGCCGATCTCGTCGAGGAAGAGCGTGCCGCCATCGGCAGCGCGGATCACTCCGGCGTGATCCGTGGTGGCGCCGGTGAACGAGCCTCGCTTGTGGCCGAAGAGCTGGCTCTCGAAGAGCTCCCGCGGGACCGCCGCGCTGTTGAACGTGACGTACGGCGCTGCCGAGCGACGCGAGAGCGAGTGGATGGCGCGAGCGACCACCTCCTTGCCGGTGCCCGACTCACCCGTGACGATGATCGTCGCGCGCGAGCCCGACAGCCGCCCGAGCTCGCTCCGGATGCGCCGCATCGAAGGTGATGCCGCGACGAAGTCGGCGATGGGTACCGACGTCCCGTCGCTCGCTGCTGACTCCGAGCGCTCCGGCTGCGCCGCGGTGAAGCCGCGCAGCGCGGAGATCTCGAACGCCATCGAAGCTGCGGCGAGGACGATCTCGACGGCAGCGCGCTCGCTCACGTGCAGCCCATCGCCGACGCCGAGCCTCAGGCGTCGGCCAGCGCCGTCGCTGACGTCGAACCACGTCGACGCGGAGCTCGCTTCGCCACGTGCGTCGAGCCCCGTCGCGGCGCCCGCACCATCGACGTGCTCGAGACGGACATGCCGTCCGGGCAAGAGCTCGGTGATGATCGTCACGAGCTCCTTCTGCAGGAACGACGCACCGACGCCGCGCGTTGCGAGGCGCTGCAGCGGGACGAGAAGCGCCTCGAGCGCGATCTCCCGAGCTCGTGGACGGTCGACGCTCGGAAGCGGCTCCTCTTCGGCGTAGACAGCGTCCGCTCGGACGAGCGGAGGAGCCGGGATCTCGAGGCTGGCGAGCTCTTCGCCCGTCGCGCGGATGCGCGCTTCTGCTTCGGGTCGCTGCTCGAGCAGATCGATGTTCGCGAGCGCCCGGTGTGCAAGCGCCGCCTCGACGACGTCGCCCGACGACTCGAACGTCGCGAGCGCCGCCTCGAGCGATCGTCGCGCCTCGGTCGAGCGGCCGCGCCGCATGAGCACGGTCGCGCGATGGCGCCGGTACGTGGCTGACGCCGATGGCGACGCGGACCACTCGATCGCGCGCTCCGCCGTCACGAGCAATCGTTCGGCATCGCTCACCGCTCCTCTCGAAGCGGCGACGCCGAGCGCGAGGAGGACGAGATGTCGATACGGAACCGGCCAGACGCCGAGGCGCCGCAGCTCCGCAAGATCATCGAGGAGACGCGAACACCAGTCTGCCGCCGCATCTCCGCGGTACACCTTGCCGACGACGTCGAGGACGCGGCCGACACCCCGCGAGAGCTCCTTCTGCGCGTCCTCTGCCGCGAGCGCGACCTCCACGATCTTCGTGAGCTCGTCGGCTCGATCGGCCAGCAAGTACAAGCGTGCGAGCGTCGTGTGGATCCGAAGGGGCGTGTACGCGAGGCGCGTCGCCACGCGCGTTGCTTCGAGCAGCACATGCTCCGCCGTGCGGCGATCGCCGAGGCGCAGCAGTGCCTCGCCGCGGTTTCGGGTCATCAGCATCGTGTGAGTCCCGATCGCCACGCGGTGCCGTCGCTGGAGCTGCTCGGCCTCGTCGATGAGGGCGAGGATTTCGGAAGGCGCGGCTCCTTCCTCCACGAGGATCTCCGCACGCCAAATGCGCGCGCGCGTCTGCTGCATCGGAAGCTCTCTCGATGCCGTGAGCGTACGAAGGCACTCGATCTGTCGAGCAGCCTCGGAGCTGTTCGACAGGCCGAGGCGCGCGACCGTCGCCGCCTCCTCGGCGAGGCACCGATGAAGCGTCGTCGTCGCGAGATCGCGCACGGCGGCGAATCCCTCCATCGCGCGCGCGATCAACGCGACCTCGTACAGTGCCACCGCCGCGGCGAACTGCGCGAACCAGAGCAAGAAGCGATGGTCGCCGCGCCCCTCGTGCATCAGCGCTTCGGCGAGCGTCACGTGGTGGTTCGTCTTGCCCGGATTGAACAGGTGCGCGTCGGAATGCGCGTGCAGATTGGCCGCGGTGACGTGGTACTCGAGCTGGACCGCCCCCGGCAGGCGTCCGAGGTCCGTGCTCGCCGCGAGGAGCGTCGCGAACGCGCTTCGCGTGTCGTGCCGCACGAACAGCTGGATGCGCGCGAGCATGATCGACGCGAGCGCGCGGGCTGCGTCCGAGCGCGGCCCGCCCGAAGCGAGCAGCGCGACGAGCTCCGCCTCCGCGTGTTCGAGCTGCCCCTCGTCCATCGCACCGAGCGCAGGCGCGAGCGCGGCCCGCTCCTCGGACGTGATCGACGATGGCGACGGAGGCGTGGAGCGCGCCGGCAACATCGAAGGCTGCGCGCGCTCCTTGTCGATCAGCTGGAGGAGGCGCGCGAGCACCGCGCCACGTGGCCGGCGAGCTTCCGCCGCTCCCGCGGGAAGCTCCCACCGGTAGACGGTCAGCCCCGTGACGTCGAGCAGCGCTCCGAATTCGGCGCGCGAGCGCGGGCCGCGGAGGCTCCGGATCTCTTCGGAAGAAGGGGCTCTATCCGATTGGCTCACCATTGGAAATGGTCGCCGAGTTTGGAAAACACCCGGCGCTCCCATTACTACCAAATCTTCGTCCGATGCGAGGAATTGCTTCCGTTCCTCCTCGGTCGGGCTCGGCACGGAGGCTGCTGAAGGGCCTGACGACGAGACGCCCTCCGCGAGGGTGTTTCCAAAATTTGGAGGAAGCCATGACCAAGCTGTCGATCCTGCTCGCGCTCGCCCTGACCACCACGGGCTGCTCTCACATCCTGTCGGGCCGGTCGCACGACGACGCCGACACCTCGCGGACGCGCGTGTCGAAGGCCGGCACGTACACCGTCTCGTACGAGCCTGCCGTCTCCCCCGTACCGAAGCGGCAGCTCCATGTTTGGACGGTCGACGTCCGCACGCACGACGGTCAGCCCGTCGACGACGCGCGTCTGACGATCGGTGGCGGCATGCCCGATCACGGGCACGGCCTTCCGACACAGCCCGTCGTCCGCCAGTCGCTCGGGAACGGCCGGTACGTAGTCGAAGGAATGAAGTTCAACATGGGCGGCTACTGGGTCGTCGACGTCGGGATCACCGCTCCCGAAGGACGCGACGACGTCCGCTTCGAGCTGAACCTCTGATCGGCACAGGAGATCGATCCCATGTCGACCAAGCCTAAGGTCCTTGCCGGAGTGTTCATGTTGCTCGCCTCGAGCGCCTGTGCGCACACGCAGGGGTGGTCCGAACCGCAGAAGGAGCAGCTGAAAGAGCTGCAGCTCGTCGCGGCTGCACCGCTGCCGCCGGATCCGAGCAATCGATTCGCGGACAGCGAACCTGCAGCGAGGCTCGGTCAGCGCTTCTTCTTCGATACGCGGTTCAGCGCGAACGGGGCGGTGTCGTGCGCGACCTGCCATGTCCCCGAGAAGGACTTCCAGGATGGGCTCCCGCTCGGGAGAGGCGTCGGAACGACAGGCCGGCGGACGATGCCCGTGACTGGCGCGGCCGTTTCGCCGTGGCTCTTCTGGGATGGACGTAAGGACAGCCTCTGGTCGCAAGCGCTCGGCCCGCTCGAGAGCGACGTCGAGCACGGCGGCGATCGCGTGCAGTACTACCGCGTCGTCGCGAGCGCGTATCGCGCCGAATACGAGCGCGTCTTCGGCCCCTTCCCTGCCGCCGGCGACTTGCCCGAGCACGCGAGCCCCGCTGCCTCCGACGGACGCTGGGATGCGTGGCTCGGGCTCCCGGCGAGCGATCGGGGCGCGGTCAATCGCGTGTTCGCGAACATCGGCAAGGCGATCGCCGCGTACGAGCGGAAGCTGATGCCGGGGCCGTCACGCTTCGACCAGTACGTCGATGCCGTGCTTCGCGGTGACGATGCTCGCGCCACCCGCACGATGGATCGTGACGAGGTGGCGGGACTCCGGCTCTTCGTCGGGAAAGCAAACTGCACGCAGTGCCACAACGGCCCGCGCTTCACGAACGACGACTTCGCCAACACCGGCGTGCCCGGCAGCGCGACCGACATCGGAAGGCACCTCGGCGGCCGTGAGGTCCTGCAGGACGAGTTCAACTGCGTCGGCCCGTACAGCGATGCAAGGCCGGAGCAATGCGGCGAGCTGATGGCGCTCCGCGCCGGCGACGAGCACGCACGGCGCGCCTTCAAGGTCCCATCGCTCCGGAACGTCTCGATGCGTGCGCCGTACATGCATGCCGGGCAGCTCGCGACGCTCGCCGACGTGATCGATCACTACGATCGCGCCCCCGTCTCACCCGCAGGGCACACGGAGCTGCGGCCTCTGCAGCTCACGCCGGACGAACGCCGGCAGCTCGTGCGATTCCTCGGCGCTCTGTCTGCGCCCCCTGCAGTCGACCCGTCGTGGCTGCGTGCACCAGCCGCTGTCTCCACGAAGGAGGAAGGACGATGAAACGCCTGTTCGTAGTGCTCATTGGCCTCGCGCTCGCTGGAGCCGCATCGCACGCGTACGCGCACGACGCCGGAGCCGGCGCCGAGGAGTACGGCGCGATCGACGCGCACGCGACCGACGATGGCAACGTCGTCGAGGGCAGCGTCCTCGTTCGCGGCACGGTCTCCGCGCTCAAGGTAGACCTCTACCAGCTCGAGCGCTGGCCTCAGGTCTTCTCGGACGCGCGCGCGGTGAGCCGGAATGCCGACGAAACGTGGTCGGTCGACTTCCAGCGCTTCGGTCACGCGCACGACTTCACCTTCATGAGAGTGCCCAGCGGCGTGGTGTTCGAGCTCGCGGCCAAAGACCACGGGCGCGCCCGCCTCGAGTACGCGCTCGAACCGATCGACGCGACGCGATCGAAGCTCACCGTTCGCCTCGTCGCCGCGACGCCGCCGCAGCTCACGACCGAGCAGTTCACCGCAACCCTGCGGGCAAAAGTTCAATCTGACCTCGACGACTTCTCGAACCGCGCGAGCGCGCGCTGATCCACGGAGACCTTCATGAGCCACATCGAGACCAGTGACCTGCGCGCGGACGTCGTGATCGTGGGAGGTGGACCAAGCGGCCTCGGCGCCGCCCTCGCGCTCGGCCGTGCGACGAAGCGCGTGCTCCTCTGCGACGGAGGCGTTCGGCGCAATGCAGCCGCCGAGCACATGCACGGATTCGTCACGCGTGACGGCATCCCACCGTCCGAGTTCCGGCGAATCGCGCGCGAGCAACTTCGCCCTTATGACGTAATGCTGAAGGACGTCGGCGTGGACTCCATCGATCCCGCACGGCTCGACGGCTTCGAGGTGAAGCTCGCCGATGGCTCGCGTGTCGCGTGCCGACGAGTCCTCCTCGCCATCGGGCTCGTCGACGAGCTTCCGGACATCCCCGGCCTTCGTGAAGCGTGGGGACGCGCCGCATTCGGCTGCCCGTACTGTCATGGTTGGGAAGCGCGCGGTCTGCCCTGGGGCGTCCTCGCGGAGGACACCGCCGCGCTCGAATACGCGATCTTCCTGACGGGCTGGACCTCCGACGTCGTGGCCTTCACGAACGGCGCGCTCGAGATCGCACGCGAGCTGCGCGCGCGGCTCGAGCGATCGGGCGTCCGGCTGGAGAAGAGGCGCGTCCGAAGAATGCTCGTCGGTCCGGACCGGCGCCTCGCGGGCGTCGAGATGGAGGACGGTGCGCTCGTGGCGCGCGAGGCAATGGTGGTGCGTCCGCGACAGCGCCAGACCGATCTCGTGCTCCGACTCGGCCTCGCGCTCGAAGCGCAGGGTCTCGTTCGTACGGACGAGACGGGCCAGACGTCCATCCCGGGGATCTACGCGGCAGGCGACCTGTCGGCGCCGATGCAGGCCGCCATCTTCGCAGCCGCTGCCGGAACGCGGGCCGCGTATCTCCTCAACCACGCGATGAACGTGGCCGTGTGAGCGATCGCCGCCCGTCTACGAATATCGCGGCTTCACCACAGCGAGCGTCGCGCCGGCGATGACGAGCGCGGCGCCGGCAGCTTCACGTGGGGTCGGCGCCGCCCCGAGGGCCACCGCTCCGATCGCAAGTGCGCCGACAGTCTCTCCGGGTGAGACGAGCGCGACGAGCACCGGTGGAGCGTGGCGCGCAGCGCGCTGGACGAGCGTGTGACCGATGAGTGTCGGCACGAACGCGAGCCCGAGCACGCTCAGCGCCGCGCGGGGCGATGGTACGCCGCTCGAGAGCAGCAGCGGGATGGCGAACGGCAAGAGGACGAGCGACGCGGTCCCGTAGACGGCGGCAGCGTACGGCGTTGCCGGAAGCGCATCCCGCAGCCCGCGCGCGAAGGCCACGTACGCTCCGTAGAGCCCGACTGCAGCGAGCACCATCAGATCGCCCGCAAGACGATGCTCGCCGGCGCCGGCGCCCGACGCGACGACCACTGCGCCCGCCGTCGCGACGAGCAGTCCGAGCAGCTCGCCGCGCTTCGGGCGGATCCCGAAGGC
Source organism: Pseudomonadota bacterium (assembly GCA_023402175.1). Classification (GTDB taxonomy): domain Bacteria; phylum Myxococcota_A; class Polyangia; order Polyangiales; family Polyangiaceae; genus Labilithrix. The sequence goes on from JAEXCN010000404.1 coordinate 23,424, forward strand.
GACGAAAGCGGCCAGCACGACCGCAAGCGGCTCGAGCGATACCAGTGCGACCGCGGCCGCGAGCGACGTCGACGCGAGGCCGCCGAGGAAGAGCGCGAAGTGCGCGCCGAGGAGCGCTCCCGCGAGCACGACGCCGCCGCGCTGGCGGCGTGACAGACTGGCGAGCGCGCGCGCGAGCTGACGCGGTGACACGAGCGCGAGGATCAGCGCCGCGATCCCCGTTCGTGCGCACGCGATCGCGATCGCCGGCACCGACGCGGCGACCTTGCCGAGCGGTCCGCTCGTCGCGAATGCGAGCGCCGCAACGACGGCGAGCGCGACGTCGCGCCGGGAAAGCTCTGCCCTGCCGCCCTCGGCCATCGTGAGCGGTCAATACCGCTCTTTTGGCTCCTCGTGTCCGGTCACGACGATCTTCGGGAAGACTTCGCGAAGGAAACGGTCGCGGACTTCCTTCGCGCGCTGCGGATCGTCACGCGCCGGGACGGCCACGCCGAGGACGAGACAGGCCTTGTCGCCCCATGCCGGATAGGCCGCCCACGCCGCCTCGTACGACTCGCGCGACAGGACCGTGGCCGTCTTCGCATGGACCGGATCGACGTCGACGATGCTGATCTTCTTCGGGGGCGGAAGCGCACCGCTCGGCGCGGGCGGCACCGGCGCGCTCCACGTGAAGGCGACGGGCGGATCGTGCTTGAGCTCGACCTCGAACGCGTCGACCCACGGAGCGGCCCACTGCTCGAAGCTCTTGTTGCATGCACCCTGCACGGAGTTGTCGTCGACGTGCGTGACGAAGCCGGCGAAGATCGCGTGGTGGTCCTTGCCGTAACGGAAGCCGACGAGGCTCTTGAGCGTGAGGAAGCGGACGCGCGTCCAGTGCTCCGCGTCGGGCAGTGGAACGAGCACCGAATGCTGCTTGTCCGCCTTCGGTACGATCGGAGAGACTTTGAGCTGCTCGAGAGCGGCGGCGTGGCTCGTGCCTCCCGCGCCGCCCTGGGCGGACTTGCCATCGTCTTTCGGGGGCGACGCCGCAGCGACCGGATGGCTCGGCTGTGAGCTGTTCGCGGTCGAACAACCCGCCGCAACGAGCGCGAGCGTAGCGATGCGAACGACACCACGAGACCTCGTCGTCATGACCTTCCGATAGTGTTGGACGAATCGCACATCATTTCCACTCAATCGCATTCCGCATGGGGTTTATCCTCGAAGTGTCTTGAGCTCGACCCGTGCGACCGTGAACCGCCTGCAGGCGGCGATGCGAGGAGTGCTCTCGGGCAAGGACGACGTCATCGATCTGCTGCTCGTCGGTCTGCTCGGCGCCGGCCACGTGCTGGTCGAGGACGTCCCCGGAGTCGGCAAGACGACGCTCGCGAAGGCGCTCGCGCGCGCGCTCGATGTGACGTTCACGCGCGTGCAGTTCACGCCCGACCTCCTGCCGACGGACATCCTGGGATCGCAGATCCTGAACCCGCGCGATGGGTCGCTCGCGTTCCAGAAGGGCCCCATCTTCACGAACGTGCTGCTCGCCGACGAGATCAACCGCGCGTCGCCGCGAACGCAGTCGGCGCTGCTCGAGGCGATGAACGAGTCGCAAGCGACGGTCGACGGGATGACGCGCGCGCTGCCGATGCCGTTCTTCGTCGTCGCGACGCAGAACCCAGCGGAGTATCAGGGAACGTATCCGCTGCCCGAAGCGCAGCTCGATCGCTTCTTGCTCCGCATCGGAGTCGGGTATCCGTCGGCGGAGGCGGAGCTCGCGATGCTGTACGCGCGGCAGACCGAAGATCCGCTCGCGAGCGTCGAGCCCGTTTGCGATCGCGACGAGATCGTCCGCATCCAGGCGGAGGTGCGCGAGGTCGAGGTGAAGGAGCCGGTCGCACGCTACTTGCTCGAGATCGTCCACAAGAGTCGGCAGGCGCCGCAGATCGAGCGCGGGATCAGCCCACGCGGAGCGCTCGCGTTCTTCCGCGCGACGCAGGCGCGCGCGCTGCTGCACGGTCGCTCGTACGTCAGTCCCGAGGACGTGCACGCGCTCGCCGCTCCCGTCCTGGCTCATCGCGTACAGCTCACGAC
>JAEXCN010000468.1 GCA_023402175.1 Pseudomonadota bacterium
CCCCTCCCTCTGATCTCCCTGTCGCCCTGTCACCCTGTGAATCTCTCCTCGAGTCATCACGGCGAGCAGTCGATAGAGACCAGAGAACAGGCGCATGGCGTCTTGGCGGTTCGATCAGTTCTTCCAGCTGCCGCCGCGCTTCGCTTGGGCGAGCGTTTCGACGTCCTGCTCCTTCTTGAGGAGGACGCCGAGGTACGGCAGCTCGCGGATGAAGCGCTCGGTGCCGACGCCGGCGGTGCGGAGGACGGAGATCCAGTCGATGAGCTCGCTCGTCGTCGGGCGCTTGCGGATCTTCGGCAGCTCGCGGAGGCGATAGAACGTCACGACCGCTTGATCGACGAGCTCCCGATCGATCGTCGGATGATGCACGGCCACGATCCGGCGCATCAGCTCCTGATCCGGGAAGTCGATGAAGTGGAACACGCAACGGCGAAGGAATGCGTCGGGCAGCTCCTTCTCGTTGTTCGACGTGATCACGACCACCGGGCGCTCCTTCGCGACGACCTCGTCGCCGGTCTCGTTCACGATGAAGCGCATACGATCGAGCTCGTGGAGCAGGTCGTTCGGGAACTCGAGGTCCGCTTTGTCGACCTCGTCGATCAACAGGACGACGCGCTTGTCGGAACCGAACGCGCGGCCCAGCGGGCCCATCTTGATGTAGTGGCGAATGTCTTTGACGTCGCCATCGCCGAAGCGCGAGTCGTAGAGGCGCTGCACGGTGTCGTAGACGTACAGGCCGTCCTGCGCGCGCGTCGTCGACTTCACCGGCCAGTGGATCAGCTCCGTGCCGAGCGCCTCGGCGATGGACTCGGCGAGGAGCGTCTTGCCCGTGCCGGGCTCGCCGCGGACGAGCAGCGGGCGCTGGAGCGCGAGCGCTGCGTTCACCGCCGCCTCGAGGGCGTCGTTCGTGAGGTACGTCGGCGTGCCTTTGAACCGGAAGAAGTCGCTCACAGTCGTTCGATAGAGGAACGGCCCTCGTTCCGCAAGGAGGGCTTCGGAACGCGCGTCACCTCGAGCCAGGCTTCGAGTGCCTTTCCGCGGTCGCCGGAGAGCTCGAGCTTCTTCACGGCCTCGCGGAGCTCGGCGACGCGATCGAGCGGTTGCCGTCGCATCGCGCGGAGGAACATCGCGATCGACAGTGTGTCCTCGAGCGCATCGTAGACGGCGGCGACATCGGACGGCGCTGCGTCGCGCGCGAGCGCGCCGAGGATCGACCTGAGCTGATCGGGCGTGTCCGTTTCGGTCGCTTCGTCGTGGTGCTTCGCCTCGACGATCGCGAGCGCGACCTTCTCGAGCAGACCTTCCACCGACAGCCCGCGCGCAGCGGCTTCACGCTCGGCGGCCCATACGCGTGCGCTGAACGACGAACGCGAGATGCGCGCGATCGTCCGTGCGAGTCCGTCGCGAACTGCGGGGAGCTGCCAGAGGTCCACCACCTGCCTCGGCAAGAGCGGAGGATGCCCTTGGATCTTGTCGTCGAGGACTCCGATCGCGGTCGCCTCGTCGCCGGTCCGCGCCGCGTGCGAGAGAAGGCGTCGCCAGTCGATGACCGAGCTGTCGTTGCATCGGAGGACGACGGCACGAGCATCGTTGCGGGAATGCTCGTCCGTCGTGTCGGCTGCGAGGATCTTCAGCGCGAGCCTCGCGTAGCCGGCATCGACCACGGGTGCGTCGAGGAGATTCCCATCGAGCCGACCCTCATGCGTCGCGGCGACCTGCTCGGCGAGGCGCAACGCCGTCCGCCGACATGCGAGCTCCGTAGCGTGGAAGCGCGCCTTGTCGCGATCGCGATCGGCGGTCTTCTCTGCGCGGCCGGAGCTCACGCGCTCGCGCACGTCGACGTGCTCGAGCAGGCCGATCCGCTCGCGGTCTCCGAGGAGCGCCAGCAGCTCCATCGAGCGCGTCACGATGCGCGGCCTTCGGGCGGCTCGCTCGAAGAGCGCGTCATGAAGCGCATCGTCGCGCCTGCGCCTCCGCCATGCGAGCTCCCACGGGCCGGGCTGCCACGTGCTCGGATCACGCACGGCAACGTTGCTCCCGAGCACCGCCTCGAGGTTCTCGCACGACAGGAGCAAGTCGCGAAGCGCCTCGAACGGCGGCGTTGCCGGTTCTGCGCGCCCGAAGCGCGCGCAGAAGCCGTCGGTCACTCGCGTGATGCGCGCTTGCCGGAGGCAAGCTGCGAGCGCGTCGGGCAATCCCTCGGCTTCCGGGTGCAGCCGGAGGAAGCGCTCGACCGCGCGATCTCCGCCGGGGAGCTCGTGACGTGCAGCGATGCGGAGAGCCGCGCGCCAGGCAGACAGCGAACGGCGACGACTCATCAGCGCGGCCACGACGACATCCGGATCGGGAGCGCGGTCGTAGATGGCCTCGACCACGTTCGCGGCGGTGAGCACCGCCTCCTCGACGCAGCTCTTGCATCCAGGGAGCGCTCGCCCGAGGTGGTCCCACACAGGCTCGATGCTGTCGAGCACGTCGAGAGCTCCTGCCACGTCGTCGAGCATCGGCGGGATCTCGCCGACCGTGAGGTGCGCGACGCCGTGCTCGGTCGTCCTCGAATGCCGCTTCGTCGCGCGCAGGCCGAGATCGACCAGAGCGACCGCGAGCTTCGGCGATGGCGGGAAGCGCGCGAGGAGAGAGGAGAGTCGATGATAGGGCGTCGCCTCCGGCATTCGTCCGGCCACGTCGAGCGCGCGGATCATCCCGTATTCACCTTCGTCGGCGAGCGTGCGAACGAGCGCGAGGAAGACGCTCGAGTCCTCTGCGGCGCGTTTCGTCGCTGCTCGAAGCCCGAGCCGCTCGACGGTCCACGACCCGAGGTTTCGGTTCGCCGTACCCGTGCCATACGTCGAGAGGTTCGCGATCGCCGAGTCGACGTCGCCGTTCTCGCACGCTCGCCACGCGCGCGCTTCGGAGCCGAGCGCCTCGTACCACTTCGGCGGGGGCGGAAGGCCGAGCGACTTGCAGTACGCGGCGACGTCGACGTCCTCCTCGAACGGCACCGTGCCGTCGTCGTACCAGAAACCGCGATGCAGCTGCGCGGGCTCACCCGTCGCGGCGAGCGGGATCCCGACGTCGCGCGCGAGCTCACGGCATGTCTCGAGGACGGCGGCGCGAATCGCGCTCTCCTCGGCGCCCTGCACCGAGATGTAGAGGTTGTACCCGACGAGGCAACCTTCCTTCGAGATCGCGAGGAGCTTTCGTGCGACGACGCTGCCGCTCGCGCTCCTCACGTAGAGCACGCGCTTGTTCGCCTCGATCGCGTTCAGCACGGTCGACGCCGCGTTGCATCCGTTGTCGAGCGCGAGGCACGTCCCGAACGGGATGCCCATCCGCAGCACCTCGAGCGGATCTTCTTCGAGCTCGAGGACGCATCGCGTCGGCTTCTTGCCGGAGGTCGCGACGACGATCTCCTTTCGTCGCGGCGCGAGCCACGCGTCGACGTCGAATCGTTTGCGCGCGCCGTCGATCCAGGCCTGGCTCTTCGCGAACGCATGCTTCACGTCGCGGCCCGGAGCGGCGGACGCTTCACGGAGCAGCTGCCCGAGGAGCTCGCGATTGTCGTCGACCGCGAGCCAGAAGCGCACCGCGTCGCGCCACGCAGGCGTGAGCGAGGGCACGTCGATGCCCCATGCCTCGCGGAGGATCTCGCGGAACGTGGCGTCGAGCTCGCGACGGTATGCGATCGGCAAGAGCTGCTCGATTCGCTCCGCGATGCGGCGGCGCGTTCGCCCTTTCGGCGAGCCCGCGAGCGTCCGTTCGGCGCGGAGCAACGCGTCGAGGCGACCTTGCTGCGGGACCGAGCGCGACGCGAGCTTCTCGAGATGGGCTCGCTCTCCGCGCGTGCGCTCGGCGTGCTCGAAGTCCTCGCGGATCGCGCTCGAGAGCGGTGGCTCCTTTGCGGCGCGCGCCACGTGGACCAGCCGATCGAGGAGCACGTCGTCGTCGAGCCATCGCGCGAAGTCGGGGAAGAGGCGCCGGCCTTCACCAGCATCGGTCCCGCGCAGCCTTCCGAGGATGCCCTTCGCCTTCGTCGGCAGCTTCTGGAACAGGCCGAGCGTAACGTCGAGCACCGCGATCGGATCGGCCGGCGTCGCCTTTGCGTCGCTCTTCGGATCGACGTGCTCCATGAGGCACATCGCGAGCACGGCGAGGTCCTCGTTGCGCGGCAGGTTCGAGAACAGCTCCGGCGACAGAGTGAACGAGACCCCGCGCGCCTCGTAGTGCGCCGACAGACGCGTCGCCCACGTCGCGTAGGCGCGTGCCGCCCGCACATCGGGGACGCGGGCGAGCGGCTCGATGTGCTTCTTCTCGGCTGCTTCGGCGACGAACTCGAGGTCGAGGCCTTCTTTCACCCATCGCGCGACGCGAAGGCGCGTCGGACGCTTCATCGGGATCTTCCAGAGCGCGACCGCCTGTGCCAGATGCAGGCCGGACGATCCGAGGTCGGTGAGCTCGCCGATGCGATCGCGCATCGTGCTCACCTCGGCTTCGTCCACGAACGGCACCCCATCGTCGCCGATCGGGAACACGAGCCCGAGATGCGCGATGATCTCGAGGCTCTTTTCACGAAGCGAAGCGTCGCGCAGCACGGGGAGCGACGCGGCCATCGCTTCGCCGGCGTCGCGCACGAGCTGAGCGTAGTCGCTCGTCACCTCGTGCGCGCCGAGCTCCGGCTTCAGCAGATCGGCCGGCGCGCCCGACCAGCGAACGACGCTTCGGAGGACCTCGAGGACGCGCCGCCTTCGCGCGCGCCCGGGAAGATCCCGCGCAGCGTCGAGCCGTTCTGCGAACGCCGCGAGCTCCGCATCGGCGGGCGCAGAGCGCGAGGCCGAGGATCTGTCGGGCGCATCACCGCCTTCCAGCGCCGCCACGAGGACCGTGACGCGCTGGCGTGCCTCCTTCCGGCGCTCTGCGGCATGAGCCTCGACGCGCGCGCCCGCTTCGGCCAGGAGGGAAGCCTCTCGCGGTCCGCGAATCGCGCGCACGAGCTCGACGATGCGATCGAACCAACGCTCGCGTCCGAGCGACGAGACGTCTCCGCTCGCATTCACGATCGAGGCGATGCGCTCGATGCGTTCACGCTTCTCCTGCAACCACGATTCGTCGATGGTCCCGTAGCGTGCGAGCGCCCGCCTGTTCTCGCGTGCGAGCGCGAGCGCCGGGCGCTGCGAGAGCGCACGCAGGTCACGATGCGCTGCTGCGATGGTCTGGACGTCGACGGCCACCGCCGGCGCGTCGAGCTTCATCGTGCTCTGCAGGGTCGCGACGTCGAGACGTCCCTCTGCCCGCAGGCGCGCGACGACGGCCTTCGCGTCCTTCACCGCGCTCGCACGAACGAGGAACGGACCTTCGGAAAGGCGAACGAGGTCGCCGTCGAGCCGCGCGAGCGCAACGACGCGTCGCTTCAGCGTGAGGAAGCGATCGTCCCGACGCTTTCCCTCGTTCTCCCCTGCGCGCACGACCTCCCTTCCCATGCGAGCGGCACCATAACCAGCCGCCCACGGCCGAGCCAGTCGATCATCGAAGGCTCTCGATCAGAGCTCGAGGTTCATCCCGAACCCGACCACACCGGAGATCTGGAGCACCGAGGCGCCTCCGCCCGTGGTCGTCCCCGCCGTCTCGCTCGCCCGACGGCCGCCGAGCGTCACACCCACCTCGGGCCCCGCGCGCATGAAGAACGTCTCGCCGAAGCGGTACACGAGCGAGAGGTCGACATCGAGCAGCATCGAGCGGAACGTCTCGCGCGTCGGTACGCTGCCCGTCGAGAGAAAGCTCACGGACTCGACGCTGCTCCAGCCGACACCTGCACGAGGCCAGACGCCGATGCGATCGCTGAACGGAACGTAGAACCCGACGCGCGGGAGGAACGTCATCGAGGTCGTTCCGGGCAGCTCGAGACGGCGGCCACCACCTTCCACGGCACCCCACGTGTGCTCGATCGCGATGACTCCGCCGAGCGAGAGGTGATCGGTCACGAAGACGTCCGCAGAAGGCGACAGCCAGATGCTCGTCGTGCTCGTCTCGCTCGCGGGGTCACCGGGCGTGATCGCGTCCGACTTCTCCGATCGGAATGCGATGCCGGCGGGCCCGGCATAACCGAAGCCGGTCGCCGGGCTCACGCGAAGCCCGGAGAGCTGGTCGAGGACCAGGTGCCCGCCTTCGTGGAAGGGCACGATGAGCTCCCGCTCGGCGAGCGCCGGACGGGAGCAGAGGAAGAGGAGGATCGCGGTGGCGACGGCGACGAGAACGATGCGGGGACGAGCCGACATGGCTCGAGCTCCGTCGGCCGTGCTCGCCCGTGGTTGCGCGAAAAAGGCGAGCGCGAGTGCTATGAGACCAGGATGTCGATCGCGCTTCCCGAGGTGCGCCTACCCTCACGAAATGCCGTCGAAAAAGCCGTCGGAGAGCTCGACCGGAGGCTCGGACCGTCGAAGGTCGACACGTCCGACGCAGGGCGTCAGGCTCACGCACGCGACGACAGCGCCGCGGAGGCCCGTGTGCCCGATGCGGTCGTGCTCGCCGACTCGCGCGACGACGTCGCCGCAACGCTCGAGATCTGTGAACGTTTCGGCGTTCCCGTGACGCCGCGTGCCGCCGGGACCGGACGGACGGGCGGCGCCGTCCCGGTCGCGGGCGGCGTGGTCCTCGCGACGAACCGCATGTCGAAGATCGTCGACATCGACCGCAACGATCTCCTCGCCGTCGTGCAGCCTGGCGTCGTGACCGGCGTCCTGCATGCGGCGGTCGAGGCCGAAGGGCTCTTCTATCCGCCCGATCCGAACTCGCTCGCGACGTGCATGATCGGCGGCAACGTCGCCGAGAACGCGGGTGGCCCTCGCGCGTTCAAGTACGGCGTCACGCGTGAGTACGTCCTCGGTCTCGAGGCGTGCTTGATGGGTGGCCGCGTCCTCCGCACCGGCCGTCGCACCGTGAAGGGGGTCACCGGCTACGACGTGACGTCGCTCCTCGTCGGCAGCGAAGGGACGCTCGGCGTGTTCACGGAGATCACGCTCCGGCTGGTGCACACGCCGACCGAGATCGCGACGGTGCTCGCGCTCTACTCGGATGTTCGCACCGCGGCCGCTGCCGTCCAGCGCGTGATCGCGCGTGGCCTCGTTCCGCGGTGTCTCGAGCTGATGGACCCGTGGACGCTCGAGGCGATCCGCCGGCAGAACGTCGCGATCGATCCGCGGGCGCACGCGATGCTGCTCGTCGAGGTCGATGCACGCAATGCCCCGATCGAGCCGACGCTCGAGGTGCTCGGCGAGACGCTCTCGGAAGGAGGGCAGGCGATCGACATCGTCGCGGCGCAGGACGCCGCGCAGCGCGCGCGCCTGTGGGAAGCGCGTCGAATGCTGTCGATGGCGACGCGGAAGCTTGCAAAGTACAAGCTGTCGGAAGACGTCGTCGTCCCGCGATCGCGGCTCGTCGCGCTGCTCGATCAGACGGCGCACATCTGCGAGCGCGAGGGCGTTCGTCACCTGACCTACGGTCACGCGGGCGACGGCAACATGCACGTCAACTTCCTCTGGAACGAAGACGAAGAGCGGCCCGCGGTGGATCGCGCGATCGACGGCTTGATGCGAGCGACGATCGCGCTCGGCGGGACATTGAGCGGAGAGCACGGGATCGGGATCTCGAAGGCGGCCTACCTTCCGATCGAGCAAGGGCCCGAGCTCGTCGCGCTGCAGCAGGATCTGAAGCGCGTCTTCGACCCGAGCGGCCTGCTCAATCCGGGCAAGATCTTCCCAACCGGTCACGCGGCCTGCTGAGAGGCGATGACGCAGTGAGTTATCGTCTGTCGATGTCGTAACTCCGCGAAATCAATGGTTGGCCGTTCGGGCGGCGTCGATGTCAGCCAGCTGACTCGCGGGCTTTTCGGGCGGACGCCGCGCGACCAAGCTTGCGGCCTGACGGCATTGCGACAATACGGGCCTCGTGCATGACACGAATGTGACGAGCGGGGCGTCCCAGGCGGCAAGCGCGAACAGGCGGGGAGCAGCGATGCAGCTCGAGCCCGGGGCCGACGCGGCCTCGCGGAAAGGCGAGACCACGCGCGCGCGCGAGCTCCTCGACTTCAAGGAGCTGCTCTCGCCGAGGGAGCAAAAGCAGATCGCGTTCGTCCGAAAAAGCTTCGAGCCGGGCGGGCTCGATCGCGCCGTGCGCATCGCGCAACGGTACATCGGCTCGAACTGGATCGAGCACTGCACGAGGAACATCCGCCACGTGCACGGCCTCGATCGCCTGCCGAAGTTCGATCCGAAGAAGAGCTACCTCGTGGTGTCGAACCACCGCAGCTTCTTCGACCTCTATGTCATCACCGGTTACCTCGTGAACCGGGACATGCCGCACCGGCTGGTGTTCCCGGTCCGCTCGAAGTTCTTCTACGACAAGCCGCTCGGCCTGTTCGTGAACGGCGTGATGAGCTTCTTCGCGATGTATCCGCCGGTCTTCCGCGAGCGGAACCGCGCTGCGCTGAACCTCGCGAGCCTCGACGAGACCGTGCGCCTCTTGAAGCGTGGAGGCACGTTCGTCGGGCTGCATCCAGAAGGGACGCGCAGCCAGGGAGACGATCCGTACGCGCTCCTGCCGGCGCAGGGCGGCGTCGGTCGCGTCATCCAGGCGGCAGGCGTGGACGTGCTCCCCGTCTTCATCAACGGGCTCGGCAACGATCTCCCGAAGCAGATCGCCGGCAACTTCACGCGGAAGGGCACGCCGATCATCGTGAACTTCGGCGCGCCCGTCGACTTCCAGGACATGCTCGAGCAGCCGCCGAGCCCGCGGCTTCATCGCCGCATCTCGGAGCACGCGCTCGAGCAGATCCGTCTGCTCGGGGAAGAAGAGCGCGCGATCCGAGGGAGCCTGCGCTAGATCGAGCGGCATGAGCCGCGTGACCGTCCTTCTCGCCTGTCTCGTCGCCGCCGCCTGCAACAAGGAGCCGCCGGCAGGACCATCGGGCGGAGCGCAGACGAGCGGCGCGCACACGGCCGTGCCTTCGGTGGCGCAGGCATCTCCCGCTGCAGCGACGCCCGCTGCGGCCGATGCCCCGCGCGCGGAGGTCGGAAAACCGGCGCCGGACTTCGCGCTGAAGGACCTCGATGGCAAGGAGGTCCGGCTCTCTTCGTTCAAGGGGAAGACCGTCGTCCTCGAGTGGTTCAACCCTGGCTGTCCGTTCGTGAACAACTCGCACACGAAGGGATCGCTCAAGGACGCGCCGAAGCGGCACATCAAGGACGGCGTCGTCTGGCTCGCCATCAACTCCGGCGCGCCGGGCAAGCAAGGCCATGGCGTCGACACGAACCGCGAAGGCGCGAAGAAGTACGGGATGGACTACCCCATCCTGCTCGACGAGTCGGGGGAGGTCGGCAAGAAGTACGGCGCAACGAACACGCCGCACATGTTCGTCATCGACGACAAGGGAACGCTCGTCTACCGCGGCGCGATCGACAACTCGCCGGATGGCGAGGGTGAGTCGCCGACGGGCGGCAAGCTCGTGTCGTATGTCGACGAGGCCCTCGCCGCGATGGCTGCCGGAAAGACGCCGGCGACGACGGAGACGAAGGCGTACGGTTGCGGCGTGAAGTTCGCCCACTGAGCCGAACGACGCGCGTTCGGTCTCGATCAGAAATCGAGCGTCACGTCGTCGAACCGCGCCTCGAACGGATCCGCGGGGCCGTACACGTAGACGGCGCCGATGCGGATCGTCGGATCGCTCGACGGCGCGCTCACGATCGGAGCTTCGTCGAGCACCTTCTCGGTACCCCAGAGTACGCTCGCCTTCGCGGCGGCGATGTCGATGTCGATCGTCACGTGCGTCCAGACGTTCACTGCCGGCAGCTTCGCGAGGACATGGCGCGTCGTCACGGCGCTCGGATCCGACTCCTCGAGCGTCGCGGCAGGTGCATCGGGATCGCCGTCGCGCAGGTAGAGCGTGAAGAAATGATTCGGCGACACGTCGAGCGTCGCGACGGCGATCGCTCCCTTCGTGAACGTCGTCGTCGCGAGCATCATGTCGAACGCGAGGACGACGTGCCCCGTGGGCGTGCCGTTCGCGGTCTTGCGGAGATGCACGTGAGCGCTCTCGTTCTTGTCGAGGGGCAACGTCCCCACGGCGAAGGAAGCGGGGATGCTCGTCGCCGACGTCGTGTCGAGCGCAGGCTCACCATTGAGGACCGTTCGCATGTCCCAGTCGTCTTCGAGCACGCCGTCGTCGAAGTCGTCGCAGAACTTCGCTACCGGTGAGCGCGTCGCACAGAAGCCTTTGGCGCTCGCGTCCGGGCCCGCCTCGACGATCGGCGCATCGCTCGGGCCGGCGTCTTCGATCGGGGCGGGCGCGGTTGCCTCTCCGTCGGATGCGGCGGCGGCGTCCGCCTGCGGCGTGACCTCCGCGGAGCCTCCACACGCGCCCGAAAACGCGCCAAGGAGAACGAGGGAGAACGAGCCAGAGAACGCGCCAGAGAACGAGCCAGCGGCTCTCAGCAGAGCCTTGGCGTCAGCGCGAGAGCCCCACCACGATCCCACGAATCCACGATATGTTAGCGGGCATGAGCAAGGAAGCGCTCGTCAACGCGGTCAAGCAGATCATGGCGCAGGCCCGCGGGGGCGATGTCGAGGGATCGTTCGACGGGTATGCGAAGCTGTATGCCTCCCAGGAGTTCGCTGCGAACAAGCCGGAGGACCAGCGACAGGCGTTGAAGCTCCTCATCCTCCAGAAGCGGACGGGTCAGCCGAGCACGAAGCTCGTCGAGGCCCATCGCGCCGCGATCCCGGCCCTGACCGAGCTCGTGTCGACGCTCAACGAGCCCGAGGACTATGAGCTGCTCGGTCTTTGTCACCTGCTGATCGGCAACGAGCAGGCCGCCTCGAACATGTTCCGTCAGGGCCTCGTCCTCGAGCGTGATCGCAATGCGGCGTCGGACCTGTGCGGACGCTTGATGACCCGCGTCGCCGCACTCTGAGCACCGTGAAGCTCATCGCGAGCGCGCTCCTCGCAGCGTTGGCCACGTGCGCCGTCGCGTGTGGCCCCGACGCGCACGAGAAGCCGAAGGCTCCGCGCTGTCCTCCGCCGCCGGAGCCGGCTCACGAGGCGGTCGTCGTCGGGACGATCGGAAAGATGCACCTCGTCGAGAGCCGCTACGCGCTCTCGCGACTCGGCGACGTGTTCGCCGCCTTCAAGCCGGATCTGGTCCTCGTCGGAGTCCGCGTCGAGGCCTTCCGCGAGGGCCATCTCGAGGACGCCTCCTTCGAGATGACCTACGTCCAGCACCTCGCGAAAGCGCGCGGGGTCCCCGTCGAGCCGATCGACTGGTTTCGCGAGGCCGATCTCGCTGCGCCTGCTGCACCGGTCGAGCCGTTCGACGTCGCCGAGATCGAGCGCCGCGAGTCCGAGATCCTTCGTGCGCCCCGCCTCTACACGTTCGAGCAAGCGAACGGTGCCGAGCTCGGCGAGAAGATCCTGCTCGCGACGAATGCCGCTGCACGATACCGAGGCGGCGATCCCCTCGCCACGCGGCGCCGCGCGTGGATCCAGCATCTCGCGGCGGATGCGGTGAGCCGTCACGGCAAGCCGAAGCGCGTCCTCGCGTTCGTCGACGTGCTCGATCGCCCCGCGATCGATCTCGTGCTCCGCGGCGTCGGTTACGACGGGAAGACGGCCGTGGACGCCGTCGCGAAGTCGAACGAGGTCCTCGCCGAAGGTGATGTCCCCGGCGAGGTGCTCGACAGCTACCGCGCGCAGCTCGCGCGCGCGAAAGAGCGCGCCGCGAAGGCTTCTGACGCCGAGAAGGCCTTCTGGGAAGATCGCGCGCGCGTCCTCGACGTCGTGGTCGAGAAGCGGGCAGCGTGCTGCGTCACGCAGGCGATGCTCCGCGACCGGAATTGATGAGCGGAGAACACGCTCGACGAACCCGTGCGCGGGCTGGTTCGTCTCACTTGGTCAGCGGCGCCTCGTATCCCCACGAGCGGTCGCGCGCATCGCGGCGAACAGCGGCGGCGTCTGCCGGGCGCTTCGCCTTGATCGCGATCGATACGCCGCCCGGGATCTCCGTCGTCGTCATCGTCGCCTCCGAGAGCGCCGCGGGACAGCGCTCGTTTTCGCCCGGGCCGCGCGACGTGAGCTCACGAGCGCGCTCGCGGATCGCGCGTGCACCTTCGGGCGTGGGAGCGGTGACCTTCATGTCCGCGCCGTAGGGCTTGTCGACAACCGTGGTCTCCGCGTTCGGTACCGCATTCGGGCACGCCTTCGCGAGACCGGGACCGAACGGCTTCGGAGCTGCGAGCTGCGCAGTGCGGGCCTCGGCCTCGCGGCGGAGCCAGCCGAGCTCCGATGCGTTCCACGGCTTCACGACAATCGCGGCGCCGCCAGGGATGTCGCGCGCCTCGACCTTCGTGTTGCGCATCACGATGGGACAGCGACCGAACTGCGCATTCATTCCGCCATTTGCCTGGTGCTTGCCGCGTGTGTCGTCCGCGGCGGCCATGAGCGCGGAAGCGCGCCGTCGGACCTCGTTCACGCTGTCGCCGCCGGCCGTGACGCGCAGCTCGACCCCGTCCGGCACCTCCGAGACGATCGTGGTCGCTCCGGTGACGGCGCTCGGACAGCGGGACAGGCGCTCGGTCTGCGCAGGCGCGGGACCGGGCGGAACATTCGCGGCGGTGAGCGTTCCTGCACCAGTCTGTGTGCTCGGCGCCGCGTGACACGCTACGACGACGATCGGAAATGCCAGGCAGAGCCATCGTGCATCGGACATGAGATCGCCTCCTCGTGACCGAGGGAGGACGTGCACGTGCCGGGCCGCTCGACACGGCACCACGACCATCCGAGCGTCGTCGCAGTGCGAACGGTCGTCCAGGTCGATCGAAACAGCGAAGAGCGTCCCGATCAGACGCTCGCGAAACCGACGTCGCGCTCGAGCTTCGTCGTCGACGTGCGTTCGCTCACGGTTGTGAGCGCGCTGGCTTCGGCGGCTGCGAGCGACGGGGCTGCTTCGGCGGCTCCGGCGGCTCCGGCGGCATCGGCGTGATGACGGGCGGCTCGACGTGGACGACGGGCGGCTCCACGTGGACGACGGGCGGCGTGATGTGGACCTTCGGCGGCCGCATCTTGAATGGCGGGGCGGGCCCGTTCGGCGCGATGATCACTTCCCGCTCATCGTCATCGTCGATCTCCTCGAAAGGCGCGTTCGGAGGACCGCTCCACGACCTGACGGGCGGCGGGACCACGACCGCGGCGGGCTCGCTGGAGCAGGCGAGGATCTTGAGCCGCTCCTTCGCTACGGTCGCCGTCTTCGATCGCTGCGCCGCGCCCCAGCGGCTGACGACGCGCTGATAGGCCTCGCACGCTCCTGCCTTGTCCTCGGTCTGCTCGCGCGCCTGCCCGAGATCGAGGAGCGCTTGCGCGCTCGCGACCGGCCACTGCAGCGAGTTGCATGCCCGAGTCGCGTGCTCGAGGAGCGGCACCGCTTCTTTCGCATTGCCCGCAAGCAGATACGCGTGCCCCATCTTCGCTCGCAGGATGAACTGCCTCTTGCCGCGATCCGTGTACGGCGGGAGGAGCGCCAGCGCCTCTTTCGCCTCGTCTGGAGTGTCGATGTTCTCGGCGTAGGCGAGCATCCAGAACACCACGGGAAAGTCGGGCTCCGTTGCGCGCGCGTGGTCGTACCAAGCGTCGCGGCGCTTCGCGAAGTCGTCGGCCGAGATCAGCTTTCCCTGCTTCATGACGCGAAGCATGGGGATCTCGGAGTCCGCCGAGCCGATCCAGACGTCCTTCCTCGTGATGTAGTTGCGCGCGATGGTCGCCGCGTCCTTGGTGCGACCGGTCTCACGCGCGATCGCGATCCGGAGGTGGGCGTAGCGCGCGTGCAACTGTGCGTTCGGATCGAGATCGATCGCCTTCTCGCCCTCGACGAGCAGCGCGTCGGCTTCGGCGAGTCGCCCTCGCACGGCAGCAAGGAGCGCGCGGTCGTAGGGCTCGGCGCCATTGCGCCGTTCGTCCGAATAGACCGACCACTTCTGCCGAAACGCTTCGAGCACGGTCTCGTCGGATCGCCCGACCGCCAGGAGCGCCGCTGCCCGATCCTCGTGCCACGTCGATGCGGCGCGAGGGTTGCTCGAGAGGCCTCGGCGGAGGTCTTCCTCCATCTTTGCGCACTCGCCCATCTCGCTGTAGAGATGCGCGCGCTCGCCGCGGCAATCCGCGCTGAGGGGCGAGATCGCGATGCAACGATCGATCGCGGCGTGTGCTTCGTCGATCAGGCCGTTGTTCGCGAGCTGTCGTGCGAGGATCTGCCAGGCGTCCGCGAACTGCGGATCGAGCTCGACGGCGTGTCGCGATGCGGCGATCCCCTCGTCGGTGCCCTCCACGCCGAACGTCGCGAACAGGTGCCAGGCCTCTGCATCCAGCGGGTTGGCGTTTGCGAGCTCGCGGAGGCGCGACGACGCGAGCGCGCGCTCGGCAGGGTCTCGGTTGATCAGCGGCTCCATCGCGAAGAGCAGCGCGCGATCACGTTCGGAGAGGCTCGCTCGCGTGGCCATCGCGCGCCCGAGCATCCCTCGCGCGAGCGACGGGCCCTCGTGGTTGCCGCTCGTGATGATGGCGAGCCGGAGATGGGCTGCGGAGAGCGCGGAATCGTGTGTCAGCGCCTCTTTGAAGCGCTCCTCCGCGATCGCCCAGTCCGCATCGCGCATCGCCTGGAGACCCTGGTGATAAGCCGCCAGCGCATCGGGGCTCGAGGAGGGAGGCGGAGGGAGATCGGTGATGGCGAGCGGACGTGGCGCTACCACCGCGTCCGCGGCTTCGGCAGCGCGCCGGACCTTGGTGACGACGAGCGCTCCGCCCGCTAGCGCAGCGAACGCGATCGCGCCGGCGATTACGCCCGCGCGCCGGCGACGGCGAGAACGCGCTGTGGTGGCTGCTGCCGACGTCGGCGCCGTGCGGGCCCGTTTCGCGCTCGTACCCGCATCGTCGAGCGCGTCGGCGAGCGCGGCTGCCGATGGGTAGCGATCGTCGGGCGCTTTCTCGAGACAGCGCGCGATGATGTCCGCGAGCGCAGCGCCGATCTCGGGGCGCAGCTCGTCTGCACGCGGCGGTGCATCCCGCAGGAGCGAGGTGATCACGTCCGCCGACGACGCTCCCGTGAAGGGGCGTCGGCGTGTGAGCATCTCGAAGAACATCGTGCCGAACGAGAAGACGTCGCTACGCGCATCGACCACCTGACCGCGCGCTTGCTCCGGCGACATGTACCCGGGCGTGCCGAGGATTCGGCCGTCGTTCGTCGAGTGCTCGCCCGACGTCTCGACGTCGGCGATGAGCTTCGCGAGACCGAAGTCGAGCAGACGGACGCGGCCATCGCGGCCCACGAGGACGTTCTCCGGTTTGAGATCTCGATGCAGGAGGCCTGCAGCATGCGCGTGCACCAGGCCGGCGAGGGCCTGGCGAGCGAGCTCGATCGCCTCGTCGACGCCGAGCGAACGCTCGGAGAGGACCTGACGCAGGCTCTGGCCGCGCAGGTACTCCATCGCGAGGTACGCGCGACCCTCGTGCTCGCCTGCGTCGAAGATCGTGACGAGGTTCGGATGGCTCACTGCGGCCGCGGCGCGCGCCTCGCGGAGGAAGCGGCGCCGCCGCTCCGTGTCCGACGCGAACGACGGCTTCAGGACCTTCAGCGCGACCTTGCGCCGGAGCTTCTCGTCCTCGGCGAGAAAGACGATCCCCATGCCGCCGCGACCGATCTCGGTGAGGACCTTGAACTGGCCGAGCTTGCTTCCCTCGAACGGGACCGTCACCGACGGTGGCGGCCGCTCCTCGACGCGCGCGACCTGGCGAAGGAACTCATCCGACGCATCGTCGTCCTCGTCGCGTTGTTGAGGAATGGAGCTCATGTGAAGACAGCTATACTCGGCAACCGATGGAGCCCTGGGAGCGGGAGGAGCTCGAGCACAAGATCCGTGAGCGATGGGATCTCCACGACCTCGCCGGTGCGACTGAGATCGCGCTGCGAGGCTACGGCTCCGAGATCTACGGCTTCCTCGTGGCGTTCCATCATGACGAAGAAGATGCCTCCGAGGTGTGGTCGCGCGTAACCGAGAGGCTCTGGAAAGGCTTCGACCGCTTCGCGTGGCAGTCTTCCTTCCGCACGTGGATCTATGCCATCGCGCGGAACACGTCGATTCGATTCCGGCAAGAAAAGAGGCGTCGCGCCCACCAAGACGCCCCTCTTCCGGATGGCTCGCAGCTCGACGTCGCGGCGAGGCTCCGGACGGCGACCGCGTCGTATCTCCGCACATCGCACAAGGAGCGATTCGCTGCGTTCCGCGAGTCGCTCCCGGAGGACGATCGAATGCTCCTCGTCCTTCGCGTCGACAAGCAGCTCGGCTGGAACGACCTCGCGCGCGTCATGCATGCCGACGCCGGCGAGCCTCTCGACGACGAGGGCCTGAAGCGCGAGTCTGCAAGGCTCCGTAAGCGTTTCCAGCTCGTGAAAGAGCGATTGCTCGAGATGAAGAAATCGCTCGAAGAAACGCAATGAGCCCCCTTGTCCTGATCCCCATGGGTACATGGGGCCCTCGTCCTGATCCCCATGAGTACATGGGGCCCCTCGTCCTGATCCCTCGTCCTCAGCCGCCGCGGAACAAGAAGCCGCCCGCGTGAGTTGCTCGCGCGAAAGGCGCGCCACCGAGCGAGATCGCACGGACGAAGCGATCGTCCACTTCGACGGCGTCATCGCCGACGACGACGGTCGTTCCGACGACGTATTGATCGCGAGGAACGACATAGCTCTTCTGCTCGAGCGGTCGCACGAGGCGCACCCAGTCGTTGTTCTCCGCCGCGCGGTACGTGATCCAGGCGACGAGCGGAGTCGCGATCGGCTCGCCCGTGGGGCTCATGACGGGAGCGATGATCCACGGCTGCTCGCCGGGGACCTTCCACTCGACGTGGCGCCCTGCGCGCTCGACGACGACCTTGTGTGCCGGAGGGTCGAAGGTGACGTGCACCTCCGGAGTACCGGCGTCGTCGCGCGCGCGCGTCTCTGCGAAGACGAGCCGGCCGGCGGCATCGAAGCGGACCTCCTCGTCGACGGTCACCCACGCCGCTCGCTGGCGGGAGGTGTCGCGGAGGCGAGTAGAGGCCCGCCAGGTCTCGCCGGTCTCGTGAGCCTCTTGCCGGACATCGGATCCGGGTTCCGGCTGAGGTCGTGGCTGCTGTTTTCCGCAGGCGGTAGCGGAAAGGGCTAGGGCGATCGCAGCAACACGAAATCGACGCAACATGGCGGGCCTCCGAGGAGGAAGACCCCGCCCAGGCGGTTTGTGAAACCGAACGGCGATCTTTTTTCCGAAGGGATCGCTGGGACCCTAAGGCCGAGCTCGTCGCCGCGGCATGCGCGCTCGGATATCTCGCTCGCGATCTCGGGACGGCTCGCCGTCAGTGCTGCCCCTCCATCACTTCACGCTCGAGGACGTCGAGCGGAAGCGGCCCGGAGCGGAGCACGACCTCGTGGAACGTCTTGAGGTCGAAGCGTGCGCCGAGCGCGGCGGCGCGCTTCTTCCGCAGCTCCTTGATCTTCAGCTCGCCGATCTTGTACGCGAGCGCCTGTCCGGGCCACGCGATGTAGCGATCGACTTCGTTGACGACGTCGAGCTCCGGCTTCGCCGCGTTCTCGAGGAAGAAATCGATGGCGCGCTGGCGGTCCCACCTCAGGTGGTGGATGCCCGTATCGACGACGAGCCGCACTGCGCGCCACATCTCGTACGTGAGCTGTCCGAGCTTCGAATAGGGATCGTCGTAGACGCCCATCTCCTCGCCGAGGCTCTCCGCGTAGAGGCCCCAGCCTTCGACGAACGCCGTGTAGTCGCCGTTGCGCCGGAACTGCGGGAGGTTCTCCTGCTCCATCGCGAGCGCGATCTGGAGGTGATGTCCGGGCACGGACTCGTGCAGCGTGAGCGCGGCCATCTCCCATTTCGGTCGCGACTTCGGCTCGTAGAGGTTCACGAAGTACGTGCCCGCGCGCGAGCCGTCTGCCGCCGGTTGGCGGTAATAGGCGGTCGTCGTATCGGGCGCGACGTGCTCCGGGATCGCCGACACGCCGTAAGGCGTCCGCGGCAGCTTGCGAAACACCTTCACGAGCAGCGGGTCGATCCGCTTCGCGAGATCGCGATACGCGGTGAGCAGCTCGGCGCCGGTCTCGAAGTAGAAGCTCGGATCCGTCCGCAAGAAGTGGAACAGCTCCTTCAGCGAGCCCTTGAAGCCGATCTTGGCCTTCACGGCTTCCATCTCGCCGCGGATCCGCGCGACCTCGCGAAGCCCGATCGCATGGACCTCGTCGGGCGTGAGCTTCGTCGTCGTGTGCAAGCGAACGAGGTACGCGTACATCGCGCGGCCGTTCGGGAGCTGCCACGCGCCGATCTCGTCCTTGCACGCGGGGAGGTACGTCGTCGTCCAGAATGCGCGGAGCTTCTCGAACGCGGGGACGACGGAGCTCGCGATCAGGCGCTTCGCGTCGCTCGCGAACCGCTCGCGCTCGGTCGGCGAGACTTCGGAGGCTGCCGTCGTCGTGGCCGCCTTCTGATACGCGTCGAAGAACGGGCTCTTCGTCGGATCGGAGACGATCTGCCTGTCGATCTGCGCGAGCACGCGCTGCATGACGACCTTCGGGTGCGTCATCCCGGAACGAGCGCCTTCGTTCAGGAGCTCGATCGTCTGGTCCATGTAGCGCGAGAAGCTCGCGAGGCGGGCGTTCCAGTCTTCGAAGTGCTTCGTCTTCGTGAAAGGCAACGCATCGGCGACCTCGTCTGCGGTCTGGATGCCTCCACGCTGGTTGATCGGAAAGAGGTAGAGCCGGAACGCCTGGCCCTCTACCGCTTCTTCGTAACGACGGCGGAACAGGTCGTAGCTGAGCGCGTCCTCGTGCGAGAGCTCCGCACGCGGGATCGTCGCGAGCTTGGCGAGGACTTCCTTGTCGTGTGCGTCGCGTCGCGCCTGCGCGGCGAGGCTCACGTCGTCCCAGCGATCGGCCCAGCGCATGTCGCCGAGGTCGGACGCCCAGACCGGGTGCTCGCGCATGTCGTAATCCCACTCCTCGGCGAAGAGCGCGTGCAGGCGTCGCGTGCTCTCGTTCGCGCGCTGGGCGGGGGCCGACGCCTCTCGAGCGGCGGCCCCGCACCCGTTCGCGATGACGGACGAGAGCGCCAGAGCAAATACGCCGATGCGGTGGATCCAGGGCTGATATGCCATCGAAAACGGGCCGAGGATGCCCCGGAAGCGTGGCGACCGAAAGGGAAGAAGGTTGCAAGCGCCCGCCTCCGTTCGGCGCATCGCGGTTCGGGGTTTGCCTCGCGCCGCCGCGACCCTATGTCCACGCCGCCCGGCGGGTCCTCCATGGAAAACGACTTCGACGATCGCGGTAAACCTCTCGATCACTCGCCCATCCCCGCCAGCAGGATCGGTCGCATGGCGCGGCTCGGCGCGCTCGCCGTTGGTGCTGCAAGCGCTGTCGTCCGCCGCCGCGCGCCCGAGGAGGCGGCCGCGCACGCGGCAGAGGTCCTCGGAAATCTCCGAGGGCTCGCTGCCAAGGTCGGCCAAATGGCGAGCTACGTCGACGGGATCGTCCCTGAAGACAAGCGCGATGCGTTCGAGCGCTCGCTGAAGGTCCTCCGCGCCCAAGCCCCGCGCTCGAGCCCTGCCGACATCCGCGCGGTCGTCGAGACGGAGCTCGGCGCGCCCGTCGATCGCCTGTTCGCGTCGTGGGACGACGAGCCCATTGCGAGCGCTTCGATCGGACAGGTTCACCGCGCGCGTCTCCCCGGCGACGTCATGGGCGGCATCGAGGTCGCCGTGAAGGTCCAGCACCCGGGCATCCGGAAGGCGGTGGAGAGCGATCTCGCGAGCGCCTCGATCCTCGAAGCCCTGGGCGCAACGCTCGGCGGTCGTCGCTTCGACACGAAGGGCAACCTCGAGGTCCTGCGCACGCGTTTCCGCGAGGAGCTGGACTACGCGCTCGAGGCGACACGTCTCGAGGACTTCTCCCGGATCCACGCGGGAGACGCATCGATCAAGATCCCCCGCCTGGTCCGCGAGCGTTCGAGCGCGAGCGTGCTCACCACCGAGCTCGTACGCGGGCGCTCGCTCGACGAAGTCGCGAACGAGAGCAGCCGAGAGCGCCATGCGTGGGCCGAGACGCTCTGGCGTTTCGTCTTCAAAGGGAACCTCGTCGGCGGAATGTTCAATGCCGATCCGCATCCGGGCAATTACCTGTTCCAGGAAGACGGACGCGTCGCGTTCCTCGACTTCGGCTGCGTGCAGGTGATCCCCGATGCCAAGCGCACGCTCGTCGTCGCGGTGCATCGAGCCGCGATCGATCGCGACGAAGACGCTTTCAAGAAGAACATGTCGCGCGTCCTCGACGCGAAGCCGGGCGAGCTCGAGGTCCTCGCGTTGCGCTACGCGCGCCTCTGCTTCGAGCCGCTCTTCGTATCGCCCTACCGGATGACGCGCGAGTACGCGGCGAGCCTCGTCGAGACGTTGAAGTCGATGGCGATGACGGCTCGCAAGCTTCCTGCCGAGCACGTCTTCTCGATGCCGCCGCACATGCTGTTCATGAATCGCCTGCAGTTCGGCTTCTACTCCGTGCTGGCACGCCTCGATGTCGATGTCGACTACGCGAACGTCGAGCGCGCGTTCCTGCCAGGGTGAGGACGACGCACCGCGCCGACTCGATGTGCCGGAGCGTGCTGGCCGGAAGGGAAGAAGGTGCTAAAGCTGGCCTCTCGCAGCAACGCTGGCTGCTCGCAGCAAAGGCAACACGATGTCCGACGTCCTCGCTTCTCCCCGGTTCCTCGTCATGGGCTGCGGCGCCATCGGAGGCGTCCTCACTTCTGCGCTCGCCGAGACCGGTCAGGACGTCACCGCGTGCACGACCAATGAGACGATTCACGCTGCCGTGAGCGATCGCGGCCTCAAGGTCGTCGGCGAAGGCGCGCCGCGTCACATCCGCACGAAGGTCGCGCTTGGCGTCCCGGCAGGAGAGAAGTTCGACTACGTCCTGCTCGCGACGCAGCCCCCGCAGGTCGAAGAAGCCGCGCGCGCGGCGCTTCCGGTCCTCGCGGACGACGGCGCGATGGTGTGCCTGCAAAACGGCCTCTGCGAGCAGCGCATCGCGAAGATCGCGGGCGACGATCGCGTCATCGGCGCCGTCGTCGGCTGGGGCGCGACCATGCCCGAGCCGGGGCTGTACGAGAAGACCGCCGCTGGCGGCTTCACGCTCGGGTATCCCGGCGGTGATCCTTTCGGCGCCGATCACGACGATCTCGTGAGCGCGCTCGAAGCGGTGGGGCCCGTCGAGACGACGCAGAACCTGAGCGGCAAACGCTGGAGCAAGCTCGCGATCAACTGTGCCATCTCTTCGCTCGGCACGATCGGCGGCGATCGCCTCGGCGCGCTGATGCAGCACCGCATGGTGCGGCGGCTCGGGCTCGAGATCATGACCGAGGTCGTCGAGGTCGCGCGCAAGGAAGGCGTTCGTCTCGAGAAGGTGTCGGGCACGGTCGATCTCTCGTGGATTGCGCTCACGGAGGACGAGAAGCGCGCGGCCGGCTCGCCGAGCCTCGTCGCGAAGCACGGTCTTCTGCTTGCGGTCGGATTCCGCTTCCGCCGGATGAAGAGCTCGATGCTCTCCGCGATCGAGCGCGGTCGCACGCCCGCGGTCGACTTCCTGAACGGCGAGGTGGTCGACCACGCGCGCGAGCACGGCCTCCGCGTCCCGGTGAACCAGCGCCTGCGCGACGCCGTGTGGGCGATCGCGAACGGCAAGAAGAAGCCCGGGATGGATCTCGTTCGCGAAGTCTACGACGCGACGGGCCCGCACGGTTCCTGACACCGTTTCGTCGTCAGCGCGGTCGGCGACGCAACGCCGGCTCACGGATGCACGCGGTCGCTGCGTGACCACATGATCACGTGTCACGTGACTGCGAGCGAGCTCGAGCATGTGTCGCCGCGTCGGCGTCTATGCAACGTGTGTCGCTTCGGTGAAAGAGCACCGCGCTCGCCGAAAACGTGCGGCCGGGCGACGGGACTGACGCTATCGTTCCGCGCTGTGGGCGTGGGCGCGTGAGCGCTCGGGGGTACGTCCATTCTCGCGAGGAAACACCATGCGCAGGATCATCTCCCTCTTGCCGCTGCTCGTCGCAGTGCTCGGTTGCGTCTTCTCCGGCTGCAGCAGCGATCCGAACAACGCTGCATCCGCCGCCTGCGGGAACGGCCAACTCGACACGGGCGAAGCATGTGACGACGGCAACAAGGACGACGGCGACGGCTGCTCGTCCACGTGCACGAAGGAAGGGGACGCCAACCCCAACTGCGGGAACGGCAAGATCGATCCCGGTGAGACGTGCGACGACGGCAATCGCGAGGACGGCGACGGTTGCCCGTCGACGTGCAACGACGGGCTCGCGAACTGCGGCGACGGAAAGCTCGATCCGGGTGAGGCCTGCGACGACGGCAACAAGGTCGACGGCGACGGCTGCGAGAAGAACTGCACGAAGACCGTGCCGGTCACTGAGATTGTCTGTCAGACGCTCTCTCCGTTGCCGAACGGCATGTTCTGTTCAGTCGACGCGAACGATGCCGGCCGCGTGATCGTCGGGACGGTGCTCACGCCGGACAAGATCTACCGAGGCGGCCAGGTCGTCGCCGACGCGTCCGGTAACATCGTCTTCGTCGGCTGCAAGGCAGACTGCGATGCCGATCCGGCGTGCAGCGCGGCGGCGGCGACGGCGACCTCCATCACGTGCCCGAACGGCGTGATCTCTCCGGGCCTCATCAACACGCACGACCACATCACGTACGCGCAGAACTCGCCGTACACGGATAAGGGCGAGCGCTACGAGCATCGTCAGGAGTGGCGCAAGGGCCAGAACGGCCATCAGGAGATCCCGGCGCCTGGCAACGCGACCGCCGATCAGGTGCGCTGGGGCGAGCTCCGTTTCCTCTTCGGTGGTGCGGTCTCGACCGTCGGCTCCGGCGGCCAGACGGGGCTTCTCCGCAACCTCGACAAGTCGAACATGTTCGAGGGCCTCGCTGGTCAGAAGGCCGTCAACTTCGACGTGTTCCCGCTCAGGGACTCGAGCGGCAAGCCCATCAAACCGACGAGTTGCTCCGAGTACTCGGGCCCGGTGCAGGCGAGCGACATCGCGAACGAGGACGCGTACCTCCCGCACGTCGCCGAGGGCATCGACGCGCGCGCCGAGATGGAGTTCGTCTGTCTTGGTCCGGACAATCCGAAGAGCAACGTGCTCATCGACAAGAGCGCGTTCATCCACGGCGTCGGGCTCACGGCCAAGGACTACAGCGCGATGTCCGAAAATGGCACGTCGCTGATCTGGTCGCCGCGGTCGAACATCACGCTCTACGGCCAGACGGCCGCGGTGACGGTGGCCGCCCGGACGGGCGTCAACATCGCCCTCGGCACCGACTGGATGCCGACCGGCTCGATGAACCTCCTTCGCGAGCTGCGCTGCGCGGACTCGTTCAACAAGAACCACCTCGGTAGCTTCTTCACCGATTACGACCTCTGGATGATGGTCACGGCGAATGCCGCGTCCGCCACCGCCGTCGACGACGTCATCGGCACGCTCGCGAAGGGCAAGGTCGCAGACATCGCGATCTTCGACGGCAGCAAGCACACCGACTACCGCGCCGTCATCGACGCCGAGCCGAAGGACGTCCTCCTCGTCCTCCGCGGGGGCAAGGCGCTCTACGGCGACGAGCTAGTCCTCTCCGCGATGCCGGACACGAGCACGTGCGATGTGTTCGACATGTGCGGGGCGACGAAGAAGGTCTGTCTGAAGAGCGAAATCGGGAAGAGCTTCCCCGACCTGAAGACGTCTCTCGGAAATATCTACGCGGCGTTCTTCTGCGGAGCTCCCGACAATGAGCCGAGCTGCTCGCCGAAGCGTCCGGCCTCCGTCTCGGGCTCGACCATCTACACGGGTCAGATCACCCCGGACGACAAGGACGGCGACGGCATTCCCGATGCGAACGACGACTGCCCGACCGTGTTCAACCCGATCCGGCCGGTGGACAACGGCAAGCAGGCCGACTTCGACGGCGACGGCCTGGGTGACGTCTGCGACCCGTGCCCGCTCGACGCGAACACCACGCAGTGCTCCGGGTCCAATCCGAACGACGCCGACGGCGATGGCGTTCCCAACGCGACGGACAACTGTCCGGCGGTGAAGAACCCCGATCAGAAGGATACGGACGGCGACGGAAAGGGCGACGCGTGCGATCCCTGCCCGAACGCATTCAATCCCGGCGCAGCCGCATGCCCGGGCACGATCTACCAGGTGAAGGACGGGACGATCCCCGCCGGCAGCACCGTCGCGCTCACGAACCAACTCGTGACCGGGCGCACTTCGGCGGGCTTCTTCCTCCAGATCAAGCCCGGCGATCCGGACTACGACACGAACAAGGGCGCGAGCTACTCGGGCGTGTACGTATTCGCGTCGTCGAACACCGTGAAGGTCGGCGATCGCGTCACGCTCACGACCGCGACGGTGGCGAACTTCTTCGGCCAGATTCAGCTGACGTCGGCGACGGTGAACGTCGTCACGTCGAACGACGAGGCCCCGCCTGCGCCGACGGTCGTGACGCCGGCAGAGGTCGCGACGAACGGTGCGAAGGCCACGGCGCTCGAGGGCGTCATCGTGCAGGTGAACGACGTCACCGTCACGAATATCGCGCCTCCGGTCGGATCCGGGGACACTGCGCCGACGAACGAGTTCGTCGTCGACAGCAGCCTGCGCGTGAACGACTTCCTCTACCTGATCACGCCCTTCCCGACCGTCTCGCAGGAGTTCAGCTACCTGCGTGGGATCCTCGATTACCGCAACAATGACTCGAAGCTCGAGCTGCGCAGCGAAGGCGACGTCGGGTTCGGGGCGCCCGTGCTCGTCGGCTTCGGACCGTCGCAGAGCTACACGGACGAGGGGCAAGCGGGCACGCCGACATTCCCGTCACCACTCACGGTGGAAGTCGCGCCCGCGCCCACGAGCGATACGTTCATTGCGATCGCGTCGTCGGATCCGGCGAGCCTCACGGTCGTCGGTGATGGCGTCACGATCCCCGCGGGACAGACCAGCGCGCCCGTGCTCGTGAACGGCATCGTGCAATCGGCGAACGTCACGCTGACGGCCACGCTCGGGGTTGTTTCGAAGACGGCGAACGTGCGCGTGATCGGCGTGGGAGAGCAGCCCTCGGTGGCTTCGCTCACGCCCGCGACCGCGAGTGTGCCGCCGGGTGGAATGACGACGTTGACCGTCAGGCTCGACATCCCGGCGCCCGCCGGCGGCGCGGTCGTCGACCTCACGGTCACTCCGGCGAATGCCGGCACGCTCCCGGCGACGGTCACGGTGCCGGCGAACCAGCTCACGGCGACGTTCGACTACGTGGACGGCAACACGGTGACGAGCGCGATGGTGACCGCAATGCTGGGCGCGAGCACGGCGAGCTCGACGATCTCGACGACCAACGCCGGCACGTGCACGGCGACGGACATCCTGATCAGCGAGATCCGCACGCGCGGCCCTGCGCCGGGCGGCGGGAACGACGACTTCGTCGAGCTCTACAACCCGACGAACGCTCCGGTGACGCTCGACAACACGTGGAAGCTCGAAGCGAGGAGCGATTCGGCGGGAAGCTACCAGGTTCGCTGGACGGGGACGGGAAAGGTCATCCCGGCGCACGGGCATTTCCTCATCGTAGGGACGGGCTACACCCAATCGCCCGCGAAGGACGAATCCCTCAACTCCGGCATCTCCGATTCGTCGAGCGTGGTTCTGAAGCACTCGACTGCGGTCGTCGACGCCGTCTGCTTGGCCGTCAGTGCATCGGCGAAGCAGACGCTCGCGGGTGCCGGATACACGTGTGAAGGCACCATCCTCGACAACCACTCGACGAACATCGATGCCAGTGTCGAGCGCAAGCCCGGCGGCACTGCCGGCAACTGCATGGACACGGGGAACAACGGGGCGGACTTCATCACGTCGACGCCGGCCAACCCCCAGAACTCGGCAAGCCCGCCGACGCCCTGAGCGCGCTCTACCCAGCAGCGAAGTCGTCCGCGAACACGACGGACGACTTCGCAGCAGGTATCGGCCTACGGACGTCGGTCGTCTCAAGGGTCGCCACAGACGCACTTCATCTGATTCGAACCGAGCACTGACGTGCAGTGGGCGCGGACACCGGGACAACAATTCACGTTGGGCGGCGGTTGCCGATCCTCCGTTCCACACTCGACGGTGGAACAGACGCACGGCTTCGGATTGTTCGCCATCTGGATGTTGGGGCAGGACTTGAAAAGCCCCGAGCAGCAGCTCTCCGAGTCGTCTTCTGCGATCGCGCCGTTGTCGCCGACACACGCCGCTTCGGAATCGCCGCCGGCACCGCCGTCGCCGCCCGTGCTGCTGGCGCCCGGACCGGGCCCTGGAGCTTCGTCGCCGCTGCTGCAGGCGCCCATGGCGAGCCCGACGGAGAAAAACACGAGACCAAGGAGGCGCGGGGACGTTGCCATCAGTGCATCGATAGCAGCAGTCAGAGAATCGCGGATATCGGGAATGAGCTCGAACGCGATTCCGTGTCATTGTCCGCCCGCCGCGCGCCTCGCGCTGCACGGCGAACGGAGCTCCGTCGTCTCGTTCGGGCTTCGGCTATGCTGCGCGCGCATGCGATGCGCTCTCTGCAAGACCGAGATGGCCTACGTCCACGGGCACGCCGCGTGCGTCCGGAGTGGATGTCCCATGTTCGGAGTGAATCAGGCAGAGTGCTGTAGCGGCGAGACGGCGGCGTGCGGGCCTCTCACGGCAGAGGTCGTCGCAGCGCACGATCCTCGCGCAAATCAGGGCCTCGGACCTGATCGCTCGTCGTAGCGCGTTCGGGCGACACGGCGCAGCGTCCTTTCCGCGATCGAATCCCGACCTGCGCACGCTGCGCAGGAACGGGCTGCGCAGCGTGCGCACCTGCGCAGAGTGGGCGCTTCGCGATTCGCGGTTTTTCGGCCTGTGCGTGTCGGCACATCGGTTGCGAAGGCCCGGGGACGCCGCGCGGTCAGCGGCGCTTCGAACTTTCGACTGGAGGACTCGTGTTTCGCTCTTTCGGCCTCACCTCGCTTGCGCTTCTCGGCTTCGCTCTTGCTGCCTGCACCACGTCGACCTCCGGCAACGGAGGAAACAACGGAGGGAAGGACGGCAATGGCGGCCCTCCCTCGTCCGCCCCCGCGGCGCGCTTTTTCCTTCCGACCGGCGAGGAGGTCGACAACACGAGCGCGCCGACGATCGAGATCGACGGAAGCGGAGGCATCCACAGCGTCTATCCCGCCTACGCGGGCGGCGACGCGTACTACGCGTATTGCCCGGCGGACTGCGCAGGCGACAAGGCCGTGAAGGTCGTGCGCTTCGATACGAACGGCGCCACGGTCGCGAACGCGATGCTCACCCTCGACGCGGAGGGCAAGCCGCAGGTCCTCTTCTCGTCCTTCAGCCGCGTCTACTACGGCTCGTGTACCGGCGACTGCACGACGCCGGCCGGATGGAAGGTGCAGCCGATCATCGAGCACGGCTCCGACAAGGAGGTCACCGGCGAGGCGTTCACCCTCGATCCGCAGGGCCATCCGCGCTTCTTGATGCACACGTACGTCGCTTTCGCCGGGATCGGACAGAAGCCGTTCCAGACCGAGCTCGTATCGTGCGACTCCGATTGCACCTCGCCTTCGAGCTGGAAGGCGAGCGTGATCGCCACCCAGAACTTCGAGGGCTCGCAGCTCCGCTACGACGCCGAAGGTCACGCGCACGTTGCGACCGTCGCGCGTGTGAAGGACGAGGACGGAAAAGAGCAGCTCCTCGGCGCCTATCAGTACTGCGCTGCCGATTGCGACAAGGGGGAGAGCTGGACGGGCCCGGTGCTCGGCCCGGCGTTCACCGATCATCTCGCCGTCGTGGAGATCAAGCCGCAGATCTCGATGGCGCTGACGAAGGCCGGCCAGCCGCGGATCGCGTTCCTGATGAAGAACGACGCCGGGAAGAAGGATGTCGTCTACTTCGAGTGCAACGAAAACTGCACGTCGGGCGACACCTGGACGGCGATCTCCCTCGGTGACAACGACCAGCTCGACTCAGGCTTCGATCTCGCCCTCGATCAGAACGACCACCCGCGGCTCGCGTTCACGCTGAACTACGACATCGGGATCTTGTATTGCGACCAGCCTTCGTGCTCGGGCGAGGGCTCGAAGTGGGATCTCAGCGTCGTCGAGCGGGGCAGCGACATGCCGCCCGACACGATCTTCCTCGAGCCGAACTGCACCGTTGGTGCGTGGTTCCTCCACGATCCGTCGATCGCGCTCACGCCCGCAGGACAGCCGCGCGTCGGCTACCAGGCACGTGACATCAGCGGCGGCTGGAAGAATCCGGATCCGTCGAAGCCGAAGTGCACCGCGGGGACGGACATGACCTGGGCGCGGATGGCGATCATGCCGTCGCTCTGATCCATCGTGGGACGGGAGCCGACCGGTTCCTCATGTTGAGCAACGGCGACATCGTCGTGCCCTGACCGAGCTTGCTCCGAGATAGCCAGACCTCTTGGGGAGACATCCAATGATGAAACTTGAACGCTCCTGCTTCTCTTTGCGGACCTCGTATGCGCTCGCCGTCGCGGCCGTGCTCGCGGTGTTGCCAGGGTGCACCTCTGGTGGTTCGAGCTCGGATGAAACGACATCAGGTGGCGTGAACGGCAACGGCAATGACGCCGGTGACGGAAAGGGCGGGGACACGAACGTCAAAGCCTCCGCCTACGTCGCCGCGGGCTCGATCGTCGATACGCGAGGTAAGCCGCTGTCGAACGTCGAGGTCGTCGTGGACAACCAGGCGCGCTACGACGCGAACGTACTCGGAACGTCGGGCAGCGATGGCCGTTATCGGATCGAGCTGCCCCACGATCCTACGACGTGGCACGTCACTGCCACGCACTACGTCGAGTACCATGGCACGACGTACTCGTTTCCGCTCCACCCGAGCGACGACTCCGTGTTCGCCGGCGACACGGGCGGTATCCGCAACTTCGAATGGAAGCTGACGGGCACGCGGCCGGACGATGGCTTCTACGGCGCGTTCGTCGTCGGCTACACCGAACCTGCCGACTTCAGCTTCGATCTGAAGGACGTCGAGCTCACGCTCACTCCGGACGGGCCGATCGTGGACGGCTCCGCGGGAGAGACGATCACCGGCAAGCTCGTATCGACCGCTGACGGGGAAGCGCTCCAAGACATCCCGCTCGGGCGCTACACGATCACGGCAAAGGTCGGGGACAAGTCGCTCGTCGCTCGGATCCGGAACGGCGGGACGACTTACGAGAACCAGGTCACGTCGGACTTCGCCGCACCGTACGGGTCGCTTCCCATCTACAACATCGAGTTGGAGCTGAAGTTGCCCTGAGCGCGGCCCCGAGATGAGGAGCGCAACTAGCAACTAGAGGAGGCCTGACGACGCGACCATGCTCACCCGCTCCTCGTCCTTCTCTCGCGCACGCGCGAGCCAGTACGCTCGGGCGTCCTCGTTCGTCCACGTGGTCCGGAGCTCGGCGGCGCAGTCCTGCAGCGCGAGCTCGAGCTCCTCGGCGCTGTGGAAGCGATGGTCGGGGGACTTGGCGAGGCAGCGGAGCACGAGGCCGTCGAGCGACTTCGGGAGCGGCTCGCCGCGCAGCTTGCTCGGAGGGTCCGCTGGCTTCAGCATGTGCGCACGCACGAGCTCTGCGGCGTCGATGTTGTCGAACGGCGCACGGCCGGAGAGCAGGTAATGGAGCGTCGCGCCGAGCGCGTAGATGTCGCTCCGCGCGTCGGCCTCGCCGTCGATCCAGCACTCCGGCGCCATGTACGCGGGTGTTCCCCGAACGCTTTGCGTCCGTGTGGCGTCGGCGACGAGTCGCGCGATGCCGAAATCGAGGATCTTGAGGACATCGAACTGATCTCCGAGCCGCGTCGCGAACAAGTTTGCCGGCTTGATGTCACGATGAACGATGCCGGCGGCGTGCGCCTCCGCGAGCGAGCGACACGCCTGCATGGCGAGCGCAATCGCACGCTCGGGAGGCATCGGGCCAGACTCGCGGACGAGCTGCTGCAAGTCCGCTCCTGGCAGGTATTCCATCGCGATGTACGAGAAGCCGTCGTCGCTCGCACCGAAGTCGAAGACGCGAACCGTATGCGGCGAGGTGAGGCGACTCAGCGCGCGCGCTTCGCGCTCGAACCGGGCGATCACGCGCTCGTCGGTGTCGGCGCTCGAACGCAAGATCTTCAGCGCGACGTTGCGTTTGAGGCGCTCGTCCCACGCGAGCCACACCTCGTTCATGCCGCCCTCACCGATGCGCGCCTCGAGCCGGTAGCGCCCGAGCTGACGCGCCTTGCGGAGCTGTATGCGTGCGCGCCAGCCGACCTGTCCGCTTGCTGCCGAGATCGTCGCTGCAGCGAGCAGCATCATGTAGTGCGCGCCGAGGACGGCGAGCTGATGACTGTCGTGAAAGGCGCTCGCGACGGTGGGGTCGAAGAGCGACGCGACGAACAGGATCACAGGGAAGCTCGCGACGGATGGCGCGGCATAGAGCACGGTGTCCCGCCACGGAGCCGGAACGGCGAGCGCCTCGATGATGATCACGAGCGAGAGCCCGTGGATGTAGGGGCTGCCGAGCCCGCCGAAGCGGAGCGCCATGATCGAGATGAGGACCGAGCACAGCGTGCAGACGAGCGCATTCGCCGTCTTGAGCTTCCGGCTGGAGATCTCGCGCTTCAGGCTGAGCGCGTAGACGCCCAGGATCGCGAGCTCGCCGACGATCCGGAACAGCGCGTACAAAGCGAGCGGCGCGCCGGGATAGACGACGAGCCCCAGGTACAGGTCCGCCAGGAAGAACAGGGGCCAGACGAACGCACCGAGCATCATCGCGCGGCGGACCGATCTGCGCTCTTCGGGATCGGCGCGCCGTCGAGTTCGTTCGTGCTCGGGGCTGATCGCGCGCGGCCCGCTCTGCGACGGGTCATCCTCGGCGCGATCGGCGCGTACCGTCGGTGCCGTCGGCGGCCGAGAGGAGTCGACGACAACTTCCATGTCGAGCTACTTCCTGTCGCGCAGCGGTCGCGCGAAGCCGTACTCGCCGAGCCGGTTCACGAGCGTACGCCGCGAGATCCCGAGCAGCTCGGCGGCGCGCGTCTGATTTCCGGCACACTGGGCGAGGGCATCGATGATGCGCTGGCGCTCGTCCCTCCGCCGAGGATCGATCTCCTCGCGAACGGCGCCGACGGCGAACGAGCTCCCGGACGGCGGCTCGAGGTGCAGGTGCTCCGTTTCGATGGCGCTCGTTCCGGCGAGCGCGACGGCTCGCTCGATCACGTTACGAAGCTCACGCACGTTGCCTGGGTAGCTGTGATGCTCGAGGACCGCGAGCGCCTCAGGCGAGATTTCCGGTGCGGAGCGGCCAATCGTCCTCGCGGCGCGTGCCGCGAAGTACCGGGCCAGCGGGAGGATGTCCTCGCGGCGCTCGCGAAGGGGAGGGATGACCAGCGTCATCCCGGCGAGTCGGAAGAACAGATCGCGGCGGAACGTGCCCGACTCGATGTCGCGTACGAGATCGCGATTCGTCGCGGCGATGAAGCGAACGTCGATCGGCCGCGGCTTCAGCGCGCCGATTCGCTGCACCTCGCCCGCCTCGAGCACGCGAAGGAGCTTTCCCTGCTGCGCGAGCGGAAGCTCGCCGATCTCATCGAGGAACGCCGTGCCCGTCGACGCCGTTTCGAGGAGACCGGGCTTCGCGATCGTCGCGCCCGTGAACGCACCGCGATCGTGTCCGAAGAGCTCAGCCTCGATCAGCTGGTCGGGTAGCGCGGCGCAGTTGACGGCGACGAACGGTCCGCGGTCCCTCGGCGAGCGCTGGTGAATCGCACGCGCGACGACGTCTTTGCCTGCGCCGGTCTCGCCGACGAGGAGGATGCTGAGCGGCGAGACCGCGATGCGGTCGACGAGCTCGAAGAGCTTCTTCATCGCGGGCGACGCGATGACCATCCCTTCGGGCGGTGTCGGCTGCGACTCTTCCTCCGGCAGTTGCCGGACGAGGATCACGACCGAGCCGAGATGGATCGCTGCGGTCTTCGCGACGGGCGTCCGGACGTGCGGCTGGAGCCGGTGATCGACCGTCTGCGCCGTGCTCTGCGCGTCGAGGCGTGTCGTGACGAGGCGCGTTCCGTTCGCGCTCCCGAGGTCCTCGACCATGATCTGGTCGCCTAGATGTAGGCACGCATGGCGACGGGAGACCGACGCATGGTCGATCGCGAGGTCGACCTTCCCGCCGCGGCCCAGCAACACCGCTCCGCGCGCCGGCAGCCGATGAACCGACGAGCGGCCATCGACGATCGCGATGAGCTCGACCGGACCTCCCTTGGCCGGAGACGTCCCATACTCTTCCGCCCGGCTCACTCGAACGAGGTCTAGCTTCTCTCCCACATCCACGAAAGCACCCTTGGAATGAGAGATCCCCACCGGCTGCGTTTTTTATGATCAAAAATGGATGGGCCGGTTGTAGCCCAATCGTGCGACGCGAAC
Organism: Pseudomonadota bacterium; assembly: GCA_023402175.1. Classification (GTDB taxonomy): domain Bacteria; phylum Myxococcota_A; class Polyangia; order Polyangiales; family Polyangiaceae; genus Labilithrix. The sequence continues at coordinate 32,620 of JAEXCN010000468.1, forward strand.
TTTCCGCCGCTCACGCTCGAGCTTCCGGCGAGGAGGGGGCAGGAGGGCTTCGACGTCGAAGGATCGCGCTCAGCGAAGCAGCTGTGTGCGGGCGTCGCAGACGACGGCGGGGTTGTGGATGCCGTAGACGTTGCGCCACGCGGCGACCAGCTTGGACATCTTGATGGCGTAGTAGCGACCCCACGACATCACGATCACGTCCTCGTTGGCGCCCTTGCCGACGACGCCGACGGCCGTCACCCAGTGCGAGCTCCAGCCTCCGGCCGTGTTGAACCAGACCATGACGGGATGGCCGGAAGCGATTTCGCTCCGGAGGAACGCCGCGCCGTCGGTGGGGTGCTCGAGCGTGCATCCGAGCTCGGGATGATGGTCGTCGAGGTAACGGACGATCTGCCGGCCCATCGTCCCGATCGTCCAGTGGACGCCGTCGCGGTCGGCCTGCTCGGGCGAAACGTCGATCCAGTACAGGCGGAGCGTGTTCGCGACGGCCGTGGGACCACATTTTCCGCGCTCGTCGAACCAGCCCGTCGAGTCCGGCTGATCCCACGCCTTCGGCATGCCCGCCGGCTGTGCGACCTTTCGCATGTCGTCGAGCCCGAGTGGTGCGCTCCGGAGCTCGTCGGCCGTGGCTCCGGCGCCCGGCTCTTCAT
>JAEXCN010000517.1 GCA_023402175.1 Pseudomonadota bacterium
CTACGTGTTCTTCGCCGACTACACCTTTCCGGAGACCACGCTCACGGTCGTGCGCCGGAAGACCGACAAGGGTTTCCTTCCGGTCGAGCTCGAGTGCGGCCAGATCGGCGACTTCGTCCCGCTCGGATCGAGCGGCGAGTACGAGTACGCCTGGGTGAACCTGACGATGGGCTCGGCCCCGCAGAAGATCGGAGACGGCGAGTGCGGCTACGGCCGGCACGAGGCGCGGAGCGACGGGCCGTTCTCGATCACCGTGTGGGGCATCGGCATCGACGCGAGCTACGGCTACGCGGGCGGAATGGGCAGCCGGCCAATCAACGATGCCCCTCCGCCGCCGGTGAACTGACGCTCGCGCTCGATCGCGCGCGAACGGGGAAAATAGGCGCCGAGGCTTGCCGAAGGGCGAGCCTCGGCGACTTGCGTCAGGGGCCGAACGACGACCTGCTCGGACGCCTGACAATCCTGACACACGGTTGTCGCTTCTCTTCCGCTACGAAGCGCAGCCTGTCGGCATCGTAGCGCCGACCGGCCCGCCAGGGGCCCCTTCTCCCCCTTGTCCATTACGCGCGGCCGCGCATCGGCCGCCGTGTCTTCGGAGTCGCTGCGTGATTCGTTGGATCCTCACCGTCGTCGGAATTCTCGTCGCCATCGGCGCGCTCGTCGCCGTCAAAGGCTCCCAGATCGGGATGCTCATCGCGTTCGGCAAGCAAGCTGAAGCGGCTGGACCGCCACCGGAGGCCGTCGGGACGGCCATTGCCGAGGAGCAGGCGTGGGAGTCGACAATCACAGCCGTAGGCAGCGTCGCCTCCGGAAAGGGCGTCGCGCTCGCGGCTGATGTTCCCGGCGTCGTGACGAGGATCAGCTTCGAATCCGGCGCGACGGTCAAGCAGGGGCAGGTCCTCGTCGAGCTGGACACGAACGTCGAGCGCGCGCAGCTCGCGTCGGCGCTCGCCCGGAAAGAGCTCGCGACGAGCACGATCGCGCGCACGCGCGCGCTCGCCTCGAAGGGCGCGATCTCACAGGCGCAGCTCGATGCCGACGAGGCCGCACTGCGGACCTCCACGACCGATGTCGAAGGGCTACAGGCGCAGATCGCGAAGAAGACGATCCGCGCGCCTTTCGCGGGCAAGCTCGGCATCCGCTCGGTGAACTTGGGGCAATACCTCCAGCCCGGCACGTCGGTGACCGTCCTCGAGACCACCGACGCGCTGCACGTCGACTTCTCGCTTCCGCAGGAGCAGCTCCAGCGGGTCGCCGTGGGCCAGCCGGTGCGCATCACGCTCGACGGGACATCGGAAGCCCCGCTCGACGGGACGATCGCCGCCGTGGATCCGACGATCGATCACACGACGCGCACGATCAAGCTGCGCGCCGATCTGAGCGGCAAGACCGACGCCCTCCGCCCGGGGATGTTCGTCCGTGTCGCGGTGATCCTGCCCGAGAAGAGCAAATCCGTCATCGTCCCCGCGACGGCGATCGTCCACGCCCCTTACGGCGATTCAGTGTTCGTCGTCGAGCCGCGCAAGCCCGATGCCCCCGGTGCCGCGACCACGCCCGACGGCAAGCCCGTCAAGGTCGCACGGCAGCAATTCGTCCGCGTCGGTGAAGCACGCGGTCACTTCGCCGCGGTCCTCGAGGGTTTGAAGCCGTCCGAGGAGATCGTCACTGCAGGAGCGTTCAAGTTGCGGAACAACGCTCCCGTGTTCATCGACAACACGAAGCAGCCCACGCCCAAGGTCGATCCGCGTCCCGAGAACCGCTGAGGCGGCATGAAGCTCACAGACATCTTCATCAAGCGACCGGTCCTCGCGATCGTCGTCAATCTCGTCATCCTCGTCGCCGGCATCCAGGCGATCCGATCGCTCAATGTCCGGCAGTATCCCAAGATCGAGAGCGCCACGGTCACCGTGCGCACGCCGTACGTCGGCGCGAGCGCGGATCTCGTTCGCGGGTTCATCACGACCCCGGTCGAGCGTGCGATCGCGGCTGCAGACGGCATCGACTACATCGAGTCGCAGAGCGTCCAAGGCCTCTCGACGATCAGCGTCAGGCTCAAGCTGAACTACCCCTCGGCCGCCGCGCTCGCCGACATCAGCGCGCGCGTGAACCAGGTCCGCGCGGACCTGCCGCCCGAAGCGGAGGTCCCCGCGATCAACATCGAGCCGTCCGACGCGCAGGTCGCGGCGATGTACCTGTCGTTCGGCTCGACGATTCTGCAAGACAACCAGGTCACCGACTACCTGACCCGCATCGTCCAGCCGCGCCTCTCGGCGATCGAAGGCGTCCAGCGTGCCGACATCCTCGGCGGCCAGTCCTTCGCGATCCGAGCGTGGCTCAAGCCGGAGAGAATGGCGGCGCTCGGCGTGACGCCGACGCAGGTGCGGCAGGCCCTCGCGCAGAACAACTACCTCTCCGCCGTCGGCCAGACGAAGGGCGCTCTCGTCCAGGTCAACCTCAGCGCCGGGACCGATCTCCAGTCGGTCGACGAGTTCCGGAAGCTGGTTGTGAAGCGCGACGGCGACACCCTCGTGCGGCTCTCCGACGTGGCCGACGTCGTGCTCGGCGCCGACACGTACGATCAGGACGTCCGCTTCAAGGGCGAGCGCGCGGTCTTCATGGGCATCTGGGTGCTGCCCAATGCGAACTCGCTCGACGTCATCGGCCGCGTCCACGCCGAGATGGAGCACATCAAGCGCGAGATGCCGACGGGCATGCAAGCCGGCATCGCCTACGACTCGACGGAGTACATCAACGACGCGATCCAGGAGGTCGCAAGTACGCTCGTCGAGACGATCCTCATCGTCGTCGTCGTCATCTTCCTCTTCCTCGGCTCTTTCCGAACCGTCATCGTCCCGGTCGTCGCCATCCCGGTCTCGCTCATCGGCGCGATTTTCCTCATGCAGGTGCTCGGCTTCACGCTGAACCTGCTCACGCTCCTCGCGATCGTGCTCGCCGTCGGCCTCGTCGTCGACGACGCCATCGTCGTGGTCGAGAACGTCGAGCGGAACATCCGTGACGGCAAGTCGCCGTTCCAGGCAGCGATCGCGGGCGCGCGCGAGCTCGTCGGCCCGCTCATCGCGATGACGATCACCCTCGCGGCGGTCTACGCGCCGGTCGGCTTCCAGGGCGGCCTGACGGGTGCGCTCTTCCGCGAGTTCGCGTTCACGCTCGCCGGAGCCGTCTTCATCTCCGGCATCGTCGCGCTCACCCTCTCTCCGATGATGGCGTCGCGCCTCTTGCGTGCCGACCACCACACCGGTTGGCTGGCCGGCAAGATCGATCGCAGCTTCGATGCGATCCGGCGCACGTACGACCGCGCGCTCGCCGCGACCCTGCGGCATCGTCCCAAGGTCTACACCGTCTGGGTCGCGCTGACGGTGCTCGTCGTCCCGCTCTATCTGTTCTCGCCGGGAGAGCTCGCTCCGAACGAGGATCAGGGCGGCGTGTTCGGCGCGCTCGACGTGCCTCCGAACGCGAGCCTCGAGCAGGTGACGGCGTACGCCGAGCAGGTCGGGGAGCAGTGGAAGGAAGTGCCGGAGTTCGACCACTCCTTCCAGATCACGTTCGCGAACATGGGCTTCGGCGGCATGCAGGCGAAGCCGTGGAAGGATCGCAAGCGCGACATCTTCGCCATTCAAGAGGAGCTCAGCATGAAGTCGATGGGGATCACCGGCGTGCGTGCGCCGGTGTTCCTCCCGCCGGCGCTGCCGAGCCCTGGGTTCTTCCCGATCGAGATCGTCATCGCGTCGACTGCGAGCCACGAAGAGATCCTTCGGTTCACCGACGTCCTCTCCGAGGAGGCGATGAAGAGCGGGCAGTTCGCCTTCCCGCCGATCATCGACGTCCGCATCGATCAGGCGAAGACGGACATCGTCCTCGATCGCGACAAGATCGCCGCGATGGGGCTCAGCATGCAGCAGGTCGGCGCTGACTTGTCGGCGGCGCTCGGCGGAAACTTCGTCAACCGCTTCAGCATCGAGGGCCGTAGCTACAAGGTCATCCCGCAGATCGAACGCGCAGCGCGGCTCACACCGGATCAGCTGACGAAGCTCCACATCAGCGGGCCGAACGGCGAGCTCATGCCGCTCAGCGCCGTCGCGACGCTCGAGAACAAGGTCGAGCCGCGGACGTTGAACCGCTTCCAGCAGTTGAACGCCGTGAAGATGTCCGCGGTGCCGACGCAGTCGCTCGACGGCGCGCTGAAGGTCATCGAAGACGCCGCCGCGAAGAAGCTCCCGCCGGGATACCGCGTGGACTACACGGGCGAGTCGCGGCAGCTCCGGCAAGAGGGCGGCAAGTTCCTCCCGGCCATGGGCCTCGCCGTGCTCCTCATCTTCCTGGTCCTCGCGGCGCAGTTCAATTCGTTCCGCGACCCGTTCGTCATCCTCGCGGGGTCGGTGCCGCTGGCGATGTTCGGCGCGCTCGTCTTCACGTTCCTCAAGTTCGCCGGGCCGCCGGGGATGAAGTTCGGCCTCACCGAGGGATGGACGACGACGCTCAACATCTACTCGCAGGTCGGCCTCGTCACGCTCGTCGGCCTCGTCGCGAAGAACGGCATCCTCATCGTCGAGTTCGCGAACGCGCAGCAAGAGAAGGGGCTCTCGAAGCTCGAGGCCGTCCGTGCAGCAGCGAGCACGCGCCTCCGCCCGATCCTCATGACGACCTTTGCGACCGTTGCGGGTCACTTCCCGCTCACGCTCGTGAGCGGCCCGGGCGCGGTCGCACGTAACTCGATCGGCATCGTCCTCGTCGGAGGCATGGCGATCGGGACGCTGTTCACGCTGTTCGTCATCCCCTCGCTCTACGTGCTCATCGCGAAGCAGCACCAGGTCAAGGCCGAGCTCGCGGGTGCCCAAAGCACGCCGCCGTTCGTCCACGAGCCAGGGGCCGCGGCCGCGGAGTGACCGACCTCGTCCCGTAACCGCGGCTCATCCTTTCCGACGTCGACGGCGAACCGGAGCGGAGAGTGCGTTACGCTCGCGGACAGCGATGTCCTGGAGCGCACGTGCACGAGCCGTTCTGCTCACGCTCGTGTCGCTCGCGGGGGCGACACGAGCTGCACGGGCGGAGCCTGCCGACGCCGCCCTCTCGCCACCGTTCACGCTCTCCTACCACGCGCCTCCGGACCGGTGCCCCGATGCCGACGCGTTCCTCGGCGCGATCCGCGCGCGGACCGAGCGTGCGCGCATCGCGGCCCCTGGTGACGAGACCGCGGTCGCATTCTCGGTCCGGATCACGACAGGACCGGCGGGCCGCGTCGTCGGGCGTCTCGAGATCCGCGAGCCGGACGGCATGCGTCAGGAGCGAAGCGTCGAGAGCGCGACGTGCAACGAGGTCGCGCAGGCGCTCGCGCTCGTCGGCGCGCTCTACCTCGATCCCGACGCGATCGCGGGACCTGCGCCTCCTCCGCCACCGCCACCGCCTGCACGATCATCACCACCCCCGCGGCCACCGCCCACGGCGACCTCGCCGCGACCGAACGTTCCGCGCACGCCGGAGACCGCCGCGCGCAGGGCCTTCGACATCGGCGGAGGCATCGGCGGCGGGCTCCTCGGCGGCATCGGGCCGTCGGCCGCGCCGCTCGGTCGCGTGTTCGGCGAGATGGCGCTCGAAGGCGAAGCGATCGATCGAAGCCTGTCTTGGGCGCGTCCGTCCGCTCGCCTGTCGATCGAGGCGGCGACGAGCAGCGGTGACGTCGTGGCCGGATCGCAACGCTACGTCCTCGCGGCCGGCACCCTCCGGCTCTGCCCGGTCGACGTCGCCGTCGTGCCCGCGTTCCACCTCGGTCCGTGCGCCGCGGTTCAAGCCGGCGCCCATCGCGGGACGAGCCAGGGGGTGCCGAACGCGCGCGACCAGGACAAGCCCTGGATCGCGCCGGTGGCGTCCGTCCACGCGAGCTTGTCGCTTGCGAAGACGCTGAGCGTCGAGCTCGAGGGCGGCCTCTCGTTTCCGCTCGTGAAGACTCGGTTTTTCCTGGGCCCGGACGTCACGCTGTTTCGCGCTCCGGTCGTCGCTGCGACGGCAACCGCGGCCGTGACGGCATGGTTCCGCTGATTGGGCGAAGAATTTGGGATCGGTTCGGCCGGTGCCTGGGATTAGGGCTTGGGTGATGGCCTCGTCACCCACCGTGCTCGAAGAAGGGCTGCCGGCTCCGGCGGTCCGGACGGACGCGAGCGCGCGGGATGTGGAAGCGCGCAAGATCGCCCTGATCCGCACGCACCTCACGCCGGTCTGGGGCTTCCTCCGCCGGCTCGGCCTGCCTCCCGCGGATGCGGAGGACGCCGGGCAGGAGGTGTTCCTCACCGCGATGAGGAAGATCGACTCCATCGTCCCGGGCCAGGAGAAGCGCTACCTCTTTGCGATCGCGGTCCGCGTCGCGTCGCGTCGGCGACGGTCGGCGCGATCGTTCACGAGCCGGGCCGTCGACATCGATCTCGATGCCGTCGAGGCAGACGCTCCGTCGTCCGAGGAGCTCATCGCGCGGCAGCAGACGCTCGCGCTCCTCGATCGCGCGCTCGCGACGCTGTCCGACGGGATGCGCGAGGTCTTCATCCTCTACGAGCTCGAAGAGATGTCGATGCCCGAGATCGCCGAGGTGCTCGATGTGCCGATCGGCACCGTCGCGTCGCGGCTGCGCCGGGGGCGCGAGCAGTTCCAGAAGGCGACACTTCGCATGCAGTCGAGGCAGCCATGACCGGCCCGAAGCGCCTCATCGAGGACGGTACGGCATTCGACCGAGCGCTACTCCGCGCCGGACGTGAAGACCGTCCATCGAGCGACTACGAGCGACGCGTGATCGCGGCCGCCGTATTCGGCACCGCATCGGCAGCAGGTGGCGCGCTCGTGCAGCCGTCGCTCATCGCGCGGCTCCTCCGCCCGCAGTATCTCGCGATCGTCGCGCTCGGCGCGGGCGCGGCAGCATTGACGAGCAGCGCGATCGAGCGGGGCGCACACCCGACGGCGACCTCACTCGCAGCGGCGAGCTCACTCGCGCCGGAGCTCGCGAGCACGGCGGCGACCGAGCCGCGGGAGGCGTCGCCGACCGTTGCCGTGCCGACGAGCGAGCAGGCCGAGGAGCAAGACATCGCCCCCGTGATCACCCCCGATGCGCTTCCGACCGCGCCGCCGTCCGCTGCGCCTCGCGCGGTCGGAGCTGCACTGCCCGTCACGCCGCGCGCGGCGACGGCGCCGGGTGCGGGCGTCGCGAAGGCCGCTGCCGACGACGTCACCGCTCCCGCGACGGGCGCATCGCTGCAGCGAGAGGTCGAGCTGCTCGATGCCGTGAAGCAATCCCTTCGCGATGGCGATCCTGCCGCCGCCGAGCGTGCTCTCGACGCGTACGACACCGAGTTCCCGGCCGGCACGCTGAAGCCGGAGGCCGGCTTTCTCCGCATCCGTTCTCTCCTCGCGAGGGGCGAGCGCGCGCGCGCCGTTGCGCTCGGCGACGAGATCCTCGCGCGTCATCCGAACAGCGTTCACGCCAAGCGCATCCGCGCGGTGCTCGCGCCCCCGAAGGAGGGGGCCGCGGACCCGGGCGCGACCCATGCACCGCCTCGTTGATCGCGACGAGGCTCATCGCTCGGGCGACGGCGCGGGCGTGAGGACGATCTGAATGGTCTGGCAAATGACGAAGATCCCGCTGCGGAAGGCGATGGGCGCCATCGCTGCGCTCGCCGTGGCAGTCCCGGTCTGGAGCTGCGCAAGCACCGAGGCGTATCTCGGCGACGTTCCGTCCGATCGCGTGCTCACCCCAGCGGACGACGCCGGCGGCGGCGACGCGAGCAGCGTCGACGGCGGGATGTGCATCGCCACCGAGTGCCCGGAAGGGCTCACGACGTGTCCGTCGGAGTTCGGGCCCACGTACAAGTGCTCGGTCGACCTGCGTCGCGATCAGAAGCACTGCGGGGCGTGCGGGCACGAGTGCATCATGATGGAGCCGAATCACATGAGCTCGCGCTGCGTCGACGGCGCGTGTCTGCTCGAGTGCATGAGCCCGCCGCGCTACGTTGCGTCGGTCGGCGACTTCGTCCCGACGAGCTTCGAGAACTGCAACGGCATCCTCGATGACGGCTGCGAGATCGACGTTCTGTCGGATTCCGACAACTGCGGCGCGTGCGGCCACGCGTGTCCAGGAGGGAAGGCCTGCATCAACGGCCAGTGCGGGTGTCCGACGGGCCTCGATGCTTGTGGCGAGTGGTGCACCGATACGTCGGAGGACGACGCGAACTGCGGATGGTGCGGCCACTTCTGCGAGGACCCGGACCCCGTGTGTGATCCGATGCCTGAGAACACGTCCTACGGCTGCAGCGGGGGCGACTGCGGGCAGCTGAAGTGCTTGTCCGGTACGGCGGACTGCGACGGCGACCTCGGGCTCGTATGCGCGTCGAACGGGTGCGAGACATCCCTCGTCGACCCGAACAACTGCGGTGCGTGCAACAACAAGTGCAAGGCCGACGAGCAGTGCAGCCTCACGGAGCTCGGGATTCAGTGCGTCCCCACGTGCGAGAAGCAAGGCTTGACGGCGTGTGAAGGCGGCTTCTGCGTCGACATCTTGAACCATCCGGAGAACTGCGGCGGCTGCGAGCTGGCGTGTCCGACCGCCGGCCCGAACCAGACGAGGTCGTGCAAGAAGGGCGTCTGCGAGGTCGAGTGCGCCGAAGGCTTCGGTGACTGCAACGGCGATCCCTCCGACGGCTGCGAGGCGGACCTCCGCGCTCATCCGCAGCACTGCGGCGCGTGCGGGGCCTCCTGCAATGTCGCTCTCGGGCAGCCATGCGTCGAGGGCAAGTGCCTGATGCAGCCGTGCGAAGGGGAGGCGACCCGATGAGCTGGTCGAAGGGCATCACGGTCCTCGCCGTCGCGCCGCTCCTCGCGCTTCCGGTGTTCGTCATCGCGAGCTGCGCGAGCACCGACGTTGCCGACGCGCGCGAGGAGGACGCCTCGTCGGTCATCCAGTCATCCGACTCTGGCACGCCCGACGTGGACGCCGCCGACGCGGCGGAGCCGTGCGATCCCGGCGACCGGTCGTGCGTCTCGACGGTCCTCTCGTGCGACGAGGCCGACTTCTGCCCCGTCCCCAACGGGCTCGATCGCCACTACGTGCTCACCGCCGTCTGGGGATCGGGCGCAGCCGACGTCTGGGCCGTGGGATCTGGCGGGACGATCCTCCACAACGACGGCACCGTCTGGAAAGGCGTACCGTCAGGGACGACCGAGACGCTCTACGCGATCTGGGGCAGCGGCCCCGGCGACGTGTGGACCGTCGGCTCGACGAAGACGATCCTGCACGGCCCCGCTCCCGCCGGGCAAGCGGGATGGACCAACGAGGCCCCGTTCACGATCGGGCGAGTGCACCCCGGAAGGCTCTTCGCGCTCTGGGGCGCGAGCGCTGCCGACGTTCGCACGGGCGGCGAGCCGTTCAGCCAGGTCATCGACGACATGGACCTTTGGATCTTCGGCAATCACCTGAAGCGCGCAGGTGATGCCTGGAGCCTGCTCGAGGGCTTCGACGGCAAGTATCCTGTGGCGACGGTCCGATCGATCTGGGGCAGCTCGCCGGAGGACATCTGGCTCTCGCTCGACGACTCGCGCGATCAGCCGTGGGCGCGCGGCACGCTCGTGCACGGTACTCCTCCGGCCCCGGGCGAGCCGCTCGCGTGGCGTACCGTCGACAGTCAGTCGTCCTTCGTGCTCGAGTCGCTCTGGGGCTCGTCCGCCGGTGACGTGTGGGCCGTAGGGATCAACGCAACGGTCCGCCACTTCTCCGCCAAGACATCGACCTGGGCCGTGGTGGACGTGCCGACGCACGAGGCCCTGCATCACGTATGGGGCAGCGGTCCGAACGACGTCTGGATCGTCGGCGATGCCGGCACGATCTTGCACTTCGACGGCACGTCCTGGTCGGAGCCGACGGTCGCGTTCCCGCTCGGCAAGAAACCGAACCTCGTGGGCGTGTGGGGCAGCGGTCCGAACGACGTCTGGGTCGTGGGTGACGGCTACACGCTCCACTTCACCGGAAAGAAGGCGGGCCAGTGAGACAGGTCATGCTCGCGCATCGTCCTGGCGTGATGATCGCCGCGCTCTCGGCGATCGCGATCGCCGCCGTCGCGGCGTGCGCGGACTCGGACGACACATCGGGGACGATCTTCGACGACGGCGGCACGCCGGAAGCCGCTCCTGTCGACGGAGGCGGCGACGCGGAGAACGTGGATGCCGGCGATGGCGCCGCGCGGACGTGCTCCGATCAAGGCTTCTGCCACGTCGTGCTCCCGCCGAAGGAGACGTTGCGCGACGTCTGGGGCGACGGCACCACCGTCTGGGCGGTGAGCGAAGAGGGCGACGTGCTCCGCTGGGACGGGCAAGCGTGGAGCATCCACACGAAGAAGCTCGGCGCGCTCTACGCGATCTGGGGCAGCGGACCGACCGACATCTGGATCGGCGGCGCGCGCGGCGTCTACCACGGCACCGGCGCGAGCTCGCAGGCGATCGTGTTCGAGCACGTCGATGCGCCTGGCGATCCCGACGTCCCCATCCTGTCGATCTGGGGGACGGGGCCCGACGACGTCTTCGCCGTCGGCGGGCACATCGGGCTCGACTTCCTGCCTCACGCTCGCGTCCTTCGCCATCGAGACGGCGGTGTCGGCTCGAGCTGGGAGCTCGATCCGATCTCGTCGGAGCCGGTCGTCTTCACGCGCGTCTGGGGCTCGGCTGCGAGCGGGACGTGGATTGTCGGCGACGAGGGGATTGAGTCGTCGCAGGTGGCCGCCGTGTTCATGCGTGCGCCAGGCAGCGACGAGCTCGCGCCCGTCACGATCGACGCCTCTCCGTCGAATGGAACCGAGCCAGGTGTCGCCGCGCTCGTCTCCGGAGGGGGGATGATGGCCGATGGACGCGTCGTCGTGATCGGGAAGACGACGTCCTCGACGGCCACGTATTGGTACGGCGAGATCTCGAACGGCGGCGCGCTCACGTGGACGTACGAACTGCGCACCCCGGCGGACGTGCCGCTCTGGGCGGTGTGGAGCATCGCCGGGAAGGACACCTGGATCGCCGGCGACTACGGCCGTCTCCGCAGCAAGGGCCCGAGCGGCGGGAAGTGGACGCAGGCGGCGATGATGATCGCCGACCTGCCGGTGGTCGAGCCGCTCTACGGGATCTGGGGGACCGCGCCGGACGATTTCTGGGTCGTCGGCAAGAACACCGCGATCCATCGCATGCCGAAGAAGGAGCCGTGAAGGTGAGCTCGGACGTTCGACGCGTGGCTCTTCTCTCTGTCCGCCGCTTCCGGACGGTCGCATCGCTCTCGGCGCTCGCGCTCGTCCCGCTCGGAGCGCTCGTCGCGTGCGGCGACGGCGATGCTCCCGCGCGGCCTCGCTTCGACCCGGACGCATCGCAAGCAGCGCTGCCGGAGGCCGGTCCCCAGACGGATGGTCCGGCGCCGGACGCACGAGGCGTGTTCGATCCGAAGGACGAGCCGGTGACGTGCGAGGCGACTCCGTGTGCGGTCGAGATCGTCGCGGGGGACGATCACTTCTGCGCTCGATTGAGCGACGGCACTGTGCGCTGCTGGGGCGACGACAGCCGCGGCCAGCGCGGGATCGATCCGAGCGGCGGCGGAGAGCCCGACGAAGCTCCGAAGGTGAGCGTCACCGGCATCGCGAGGGCGACGCAGATCAGCGCGGCCGGCGCGACGACGTGCGCGCGCGTCGACGATGGACGCGTCCTCTGCTGGGGAGGCAATCAGAACGCGGAGCTCGGGCGCGCGATCGATCCGCCGTTCGATGAGGACGCGCATCCGATCCCCGAGCCCGTCGCGATCGATCCTGCTGCACGCGTCGACGTCGGACATCGGAGCGTCTGCGCGACGACTGCCGCGGGCGCCGTCTACTGCTGGGGCAACGACGAGAGCGCGCAGCTCGCGCGTGGCGAGCCCGCAGGCCCGGGCCTTTCGCCTGGGCCGGCGCAGATCGGCGTCGTCGTGAAGCGGACGGCCGCCGGCTTCGACACGGGCTTCGCGATCGACGAGACGGGCGCCGTCCTCAGCTGGGGCGCGGTCGCGGGATTGCCGGGCGTCCTCTCGGGCCGGGTGACGTCGATCTCGCCGAACCCGGTGCCGGGCGCGGTGCACGATCTCGCGTCCGTGACGGGCTTCGCGGTGTCAGGGCAGATGCCCGGCCTTCCCCCGGTGAACGGAGTGCCGGGCGAGCTCGGGCCCCCGAACCAGCATGCGTGCGCCATCAGCGGCGGAGACGTCTACTGCTGGGGCAAGAGCGAGCGTGGCGCGCTCGGCAGCGGTCTGCCCGACGCCGTCGTTCCGCTCCCGACGATCGCTCGGCTCGGCACGACCGCCTACGCGCAGCAGATCGCCGCCGGTGGCGAGACGACCTGCGTGCGGCTCACTGACGGGAACGTCGCCTGCACGGGGGAGAACGAGCGCGGTCAGCTCGGCACGGGCGCGGCTGGTCTGTTCGCGAGCGCGTTCACGACGGCGATCACGCTGAACGGCCGCGCGGTCCAGGTTGCGGTCGCCAAGGAGACCGTCTGCGCGCTGCTCCAGGGCGGCACGGTCGCGTGCTGGGGCGGCAACGTCCACGGCGAGCTCGGGCTCGGAACGAACGACGACGACCCACATCCCTCGGCCACGAAGGTCCTCTTCTAGATCCCCCATGAGCATCGATCTGCGCCTCGTCCTTCGTCCGTCGCGAATTCTCTGCGCGAGCGGCATCCTCGCGATCGTCGCTGCGTGCAGCAGCCGCGAGGGCTTCGTCGATCGGACGCCGCCCGGGTTCGGCGACGGCGACGGCGGCACGCAATGCACCGATCGAAAGTGCTCGCGCGATCTCCGGAGCGTGGTGAACGCATGTCCGGACGCGGGCGAAGCGGTCATCGAGACGTGCCCGGAGGACAAAGGCTGCGGCGCCGGCGCGTGCGTCGACCCGTGCGAGAGCGCGCGGCTGTCGAAGGGATCCGTGGGCTGCTCCTTCTGGACGCTGCCTCCGGACGATGCCGAGAAAGCGCGAGGAGCGTGCTTCGTGGCGATGATCGCGAACACGTGGACGCGCCCGATCACGCTGAACGCGGAGCACGGGAACGAGCCGCTCGACATCTCCAAATCGACCTACGTGGCGACGAAGGACGGCGAGGAGACGAAGTACACGCCGCTCGGCGGGACGCTGCCCCCGGGGGAGGTCGCGCTCGTCTTCCTCGCGCAGGAGGAAAACGTCTCGAGCAACGCGGCCACGCGCTGCCCGGCCGGTGTGGTCCCGGCGCTCTCGGCCGATCCGATCGCCCACGGCACCGCGAAGACGCGTGCGTTCCACATTACGACCGACGCGCCGGCGTCGGCCTATTCGATCTTCCCCTACGGAGGGGCGCAGTCGTTCTACCCGACGGCAACCTTGCTCTTGCCCGAGTCCTCGTGGGAGACGTCGTATCTCGCCGTGTCGACGGCGAACCTCGCGCGCGTCGGCCAGCCCGGCACCGAGCCGCGCACGCTGCAGATCGTCGCCGCGGAGGACGGCACGATCGTCGAGATGCGCCCGAGGGCCGACATCATCGACGGCAGCGACGTCGCGGGCGCGCAGCAGGGGCAGAAGCAGTCGTGGACGCTGTCGCGCGGGCAGGTGCTCCAGATCACGCAGTCGGACAACCTCACCGGCAGCCCGATCGTGGCGAACAAGCCCGTGGGCGTCTTCGGCGGCTCGTCCTGCGCATTCCTTCCCGGCGAGTACGACTATTGCGATCTCACCCAGCAGCAAATCGCGCCGTTCTCGCAGTGGGGGAGCGAGTACGCGCTCGCGCCGTTCGCGCCTCGGACCCCGACCCTCACGGGACAGCCCCGCGAGATCGTCCCGTACGGCTTCGTCGGCGCAGTCTCCGGTACGCGGCTCACCTACGAGCCGGAGCGGCCGCTCGGCGCGCCGGAGACGCTCGAGCCCGGGCAGGCCGTGAGCTTCTTCACCGACTCGCTCGTCGTCGTGAAGAGCCAGGATGCGGCGCACCCGTTCCACGCGGCCGTCTACATGACCGGGTCGAGGTTCAACGGCGGCACCGGCAAGCCGCGCGATGACCGCAATCCCGGGCAGCAGCCGGGCACGCTCGGCGATCCCGACTTCGTCAACATCGTGCCGTCCGATCAGTTCCTCGACCGGTACGTCTTCTTTGCGGACTACACATATCCGGACACGTCGCTCACGATCGTCCGCCGCAAGACGGCGCGCGGCTTCCTCCCCGTCGAGCTCGCGTGCGCGGGCGAGATAACCGACTGGAAGCCGCTCGGCACCTCGGGCGAGTACGAATACGCGTGGGTCAGCCTGACGAAGGGCTTCGTCCCGTCGACGTTCGAGAAGGGCACCTGCGGCTACGGTCGCCACGAAGCCAAGAGCGAGGGCCCGTTCTCGGTCACGGTGTGGGGCGTCGGACTCGACGCGAGCTACGGCTATCCGGGCGGCAGCGGAAGCCGTCCGATCAACGACGCGCCGCCGCCCACTGTGCAGTGATCCTCTGCGCCCGCGAGCGCCCGCCCGAGCTCTGGCTCACCCCGCGTCGTCGTCGTCGCTGCTGCTCTCGCGGCTGTCGCCCCGGAGACCGAGCGCGCGTGCCTTCTTGTAGAGGTGGCTCCGTTCGAGATCGAGCGCGCGCGCGGTCGCGGCCATCTGCCCGCCGTGGTGCGCGAGCGCGTCCTGGAGGATCTGCCGCTCCGCCTCCTCGACGAGCACGCGGAACGGGACGCCGGGACGATAGAGCCCCTGCGCCTTCGGCGACGCTCCGCCGGGAAGGCACGTGCGGACGTCGGCGGGCCGGATCACATCGTCGGGCGTCAGGATGACGAGGCGCTCGCAGAGGTTCCGGAGCTCGCGCACGTTCCCGGGGAAGCTGTAGGCGACGAGCACCTGGATCGCGTCCTCCTCGATGCGCATGCCGGGGCGGTCGTTGGCCTTCGCTGCGAGCTCGAGGAAGTGGCGCGCGAGCAGCGGCACGTCCTCGCGTCGCGCGCGGAGCGGCGGGATGTGCAGCGGGACGACGTTGAGGCGGTCGTAGAGGTCCGCACGGAACGCATCCGACTCGCAGGCCTTCACGAGATCACGGTTGGTCGCGGCAACGACGCGCGTATCGACCTTGATCGTTTCGTTGCCGCCGACGCGCTCGATCTCGCGCTCCTGCAGGACGCGCAGCAGCTTCGCCTGCATGGGCGGCGGCATGTCACCGACCTCGTCGAGGAAGAGCGTGCCGCCGCTCGCGCGCTCGAACTTGCCTCGGCGTTGCTTCGTCGCGCCGGTGAACGCCCCGGCTTCGTGGCCGAAGAGCTCGCTTTCGATCAGCTCGCTCGGGAGCGCCGCGCAGTTCAGCTTCTCGAGCGGGCCCTTCGCGCGCGGAGACAGCTGGTGGATCGCGCGAGCGACGAGCTCTTTGCCCGTTCCGCGCTCGCCGGTGACGAGCACGCTCGCCGAGCTCTTCGCGGCGCGCGCGATCTGCTCGACGAGCTTCTTGATGGCGATGCTCTCGCCGACGAGCTCGCCGGTCGCGCCGCTCGCCACGCGCAGCTCGCGCGCTTCGTTCTCGGCCCTCTGCAGGCGGAGCGTCGTCTCGACCGCGATGAGAAGGGCGTCGGTGTTGATCGGCTTCTCGAGGAAGTTGAGCGCACCGAGCCGCGTCGCCCGCACGGCCGTGTCGATCGTCGCGTGCCCGCTCATCATGATGACGGGCACCTCGCTCTTGGCCGCGCGGAGCTGGGCGAGGAGCGAGAGGCCGTCGCCATCCGGAAGCTGCACGTCGAAGAGGCAGAGGTCGTAGCTCCGCTTCTTGAGCTTTTCGTCGGCGACCCTCACGCCTCCGGCGACGTCGACCGAATAGCCTTCGAGGGTGAGGGCCTTCTGCAGAGTCGTCAGGATCGACGGCTCGTCGTCGACGACGAGGAGATGCGCGTGCGGCATGACGGCAGGCTAGCCCAACGGAACGTCAGGGAGAGAGGCCGCGACCACGAAACGGCCGCGGACGAGGCGAGTCGAGGGGAGGTGAGTGGAGCCCCGGACGAGCGGGGATCCGACAACGCACGAACCCGACCGGACATTCCGGGCGACTCGGGCGCGAGATATCGAGCCGTGCTGTTCCATCGTGCCCCAGCCGTGGCCCGGCTCATCCCAGCCGTGCCCGACCGCAGATCGTTCTCTGCCATGAGCCGTCTTTTCCGACGGTTCGTGTGCCCCGGCGGTAGCCCGTGACCCGCTGCCCAGGTTATGGTGGAGGACCTCTCTCCCTTACTGCACCCCCATGACGCGGCTCGCCCTTCCTGTCCTCGTTGCTCTGTCGCTGGCGGCTGCCGCATGTGGACCGGGGCGCGCCGGCCGCTACGGGCATCCGGCGCACCACGCCGAGCGCGCGACGCGCCCGGACGTTGCGGTGAGCGAAGAGCAGTTTCCGAGCGCCGTCCGCGATCTCCTCGCGAGCGAGCCGCAATCGAAGGAACGCCAGCAGCGCCTTGCAGGTGTCGTTGCTCGCCAGATGACGCGCGTGTCGGGCCGCTTCAAGGCAAAGAACCGTGACAATGCGGTCTCGTCCTTTGCCGGCGCGATGTATCTCGTACGCGCGGGCGAGCTGACGCCGGAGATGCTCGGGCCGAACGGATACGACGCCCTCCGGAGCGCATCCGAGGAGTTCGCGAAGAAGGGCGACGAGGGGCGCGCGCGCGCCTCCTACGAGATGCTGATGCGCGTCGCGCCTCCGAAGGAGAAGGCCGACATCAAGAGCCACCTCGACGCGATCGCGGCGTGGACGCGCGACACCGGCGGTGGCGGCGTGATGCAGACGGCCGGAGCGCTCGAGGCCGCCGCCATCACGCGTCACCTCCTCGAGCCGAGCATCGAGGCGCGCGACGAAGCGGTCGCCAAGACGCTCGACTTCATCGAGAAGGCCGTCCAGGTGAAGAACGCGCGCCGCACGCGCGGGATGCAGATCTCGCGCGAGGAAGGCCTCGAGGCGGTGCGTGCGCTCGAGACGGGCACGACGGTGCTCGTCGCCATCTTCCTCCGCAACGGCGATCCGCACGGCGCTCTCGCGGCGCTCGAGAAGGCAAACCTCAAGGACCCGCAGATGACGCGCCCGGAGCTGATGGGCGCGCTGCGGGCCGTCGTCGAGCATCCCGACTCCGATCGCTGGCTCGATATCGCGCGCATGCTCCGCCCCGGACCGCCGCGCGGACAGGGCCGCGGTGACGAGGAAGACTTCGGCCGCGACACCGATCTGCTGCGCGTGGCGTCGTTCGTCTCGGCGTGCGAGGCGTACCGACTCGACTCGACCTCGCCCGAGCCGGCGGCGTTCGTCGCGGCGACGCTGGTCGATCTCGGGATGGGCGAGGCCGCTCCAGCCGTCCTCTCCGATGCAGTGAAGGCGCAGAAGGATCCGCGCATCGTGTCGCTCGCGATGACGGTCACGATGCAGGCGATGGGCCGCGCGCTCGACGCGGAGGAGCCGGACACCGCGCGCCGCGCCTTCAAGGCGGCCGAGTCGCTCGTCGGCGTCGCGGACGCATCGAAGGGCAAGGTCCAGCCGAGCCCGGCGCGCCTCTACGCGCTCATGGGCGAGATCGAGATCCGCGAAGGTCGGCTCGACGACGCGAAGAAGCTGCTCGACGGGTCGATGAACCGCGAGCGATCCGGCGCGGTCTTCCTGAACCTCGCGCGGATCGACTGGCACGACGGGCGCACGAAGGACGCGCTCGACAAGCTCGGGGGAGCGCTCGCGCTGGAGGACGTCGCGAAAGATCCCGCGCTCCGCGCTGAGGTGCTCCTCCTGACGAGCGACATCGCGCGCGAGCAGGGCGACGCGAACGGCGCGCGCAAGCCGCTCGCCGACGCGCTGAAGGACCTCGCGAAGGCTCGCGCCGCGACCGAAGCGGACGACCGCGCCCGCGTCGAGCGGCTCATCTCGCGCGTGCTCGATCGCTTCGGCGCGACGAAGAGCGCAGAGAAGGCGCTCGAGCGTGCGCTCGAGGCCGCTCCGCGCGACAAGCGTCAGGCCGCGGCGACGATCGGCCAGATCGTTGGGCGAGCGTTCGTCCGTGGTGATCTCGCTGCGGCTCGCGAAGGGCTCGCGCGAGGACAGGTCGCGGAGCTCGGCCGCGACGACATCGTCTACGACGCGCTCTGGGTTCGTCTCCTCGAGAGGCAGCAGCGCGACGCGAAGGATCCGACGGCCGAGCGCATCCTCCTCGGCGCGTCCGACGATCCGCGCTGGATCGGAAAGGTCGCCGCGTTCGGCGCCGGCAAGATCAAGGCGGCCGATCTCGTCGCCGCCGCTCAGACGCCGACGCAGAGGACGGAGGCGCTCTTCTACGCTGCGATGGACCGCAAGATCTCCGGCGATGCGAAGGGCGCCGACGAAGGCCTCAAGCAGGTCATCAGCTCTCCTGGGCTCGATCTCGTCGAGTTCAGCCTCGCGCGCGAGATCCTCGGCGGCACGCGCGCGCAGGTCGGCGGCCCCGTCCCCGAGGTGGGCCTGCCCTGATCGCGGCTATGTAGCGGCGTGACCGGATATGGGTGCACGTTCCAGCTTTCGAATGGCGACGGCGCGTGGGGCGGTGGAATCCGCACGACCCGCGAAAGGGCTCCGCCGCGCAATCGACTGGGGAAGCCTCGCGCCGCTCCGGATCCGAGCGCGCATGGTGGCCGAAGGCGTCTACGCCGGTGCGCACCGGAGCGCGCGAAAGGGCGCCGGCGTCGAGTTCGGCGGGCATCGTGCGTACACGCCGGGCGACGACCTCCGTCACCTCGACGTGCGTTCGCTCCTTCGTCACGATCACCTGCTCGTCAGGCAGTTCGAGACCGAGACCGATCGCGCGCTTCGTCTCGTCGTCGATGCATCGGCCTCGATGGGCTATCGCGGCTCGCGTGCGCCGGGCGCGAAGCTCGCATGGGCTGCGCTCGTCGCGGCGGCGCTCGCGCGCGTGGCGATCAAGAGCGGCGATCCCATCGGCATGTCGTTCATCGGCGGATCGAAAGATGCCCGTCCGGTCCCCGTCCGCGGCGGGCGTGAGGTCTTCGAGCGCGTCGTCGATGCCCTCGAGGCGCAGTCGGCCGAGGGAGAAGCAGGCTCGAGCCCCGCATTCCTCGAGAACGCCATCGGCTCGATCGCGCGTTCGGCACGAAGAGGCTCGGTCGTGGTCATCCTGAGCGACCTCCTCGATCTGCCTGCGCAGGCGCCTCAGGCCATCGGCGCGATCGCGACGCGCGGATGCGTGGTCGTCGTCGTGCAGACGCTCGATCCGGACGAGGCCGACTTCCCCTTCAAGGAGACCGTGCGGCTCAAGTCGCTCGAGGGCGGCGTCACCGTCGAGACCGACGAGGCCGCACGCGAGCGCTACCTCGCGGCGCTCGGAGCCGAGCAGGCGCGCTGGCGGCAGGAGCTCGTCGCGCGAGGCGCGAAGCTCGTCACGATGACGACCGATCGCGATCCGGTCTCCGCCGTGCGCGCGATCGTCGAGGCCGCGCTGTGACGTTCCTCAGGTTGCCCTTCCTCGCGTTGCCCGGGGTCGCGCCGTGACGTTCCTCACGTTCCTTGCGCTCGGCGTCGCGGTGCTCGTCGCTGCGCCGTACCTGGCGCACCGTCTCCGGCGGCAGCGCGCGGACGAGGTGCCGTTTGCGCCCGCGCGTCTCGTGCCGCCGACGCCGCCGAAGGCCCGGCGTCGTTCGCGTCTCGAGGATCGCTCGCTGTTCGGAATCCGCGCGGCCGCGATCGTCGCGCTCGCGCTCCTCGGCGCCTCACCGCTCGTCCGCTGCTCGCGGCTTGCGCTCTCGCGAGGAGGCGCGTCCGTCGCGATCGCGATCGTCATCGACGACTCGATGAGCATGCGCGCGAAGGACGAGAGCGGAAAGACCCGCTTCGAGCGCGCGAAGAAGGGCGCCGAAGAGGTCCTCGCGTCGCTCCGCGATGGTGATGCCGCTGCGATCGTCCTCGCCGGAGCACCGGCGCGTGTCGGCCTCGCCGCGACGACCGACATCAGCGCCGCGCGCGCCGCGCTCGAGGGCGTCGGCGAGAGCGATCGGGCGACCGATCTCGATGGCGCGCTCGCGATCGCGCGCACGCTCGTCGGAGAGCTACCGCAGATCGATCGCCGCGTCGTCGTCCTCTCCGATCTCGCGGACGGCAAACCCGATGCGCCACCGCTCGGTGAAGGCGGCGACACGGCCGTTCGCGTATGGGTCGCGATGCCCGAGCTCTCGAACGAGCTCTCGAAGGCGACTGCTTCGGACTGCGGGATCCTCTCGGCCGATCGCGCCGGTGCCCGGGCGCGCGTTCGTTTCGCGTGCTCCGTTCCACAAGCGGCCGCGGGTCGGGAGGTGCAGATCAAGGACGGCGAGAAGGTCGTCGCCTCGTCGCCGTTTCCGCAGACCGCGCTCGGCGAGGTGATGGTGCCCTTCGCGGGCGACGATGCGCGCGAGCTGTACGTCGTGCTCAGCGGCTCGGATGCGATTGCCGCCGACGATCGCGCGCTCCTCGTCGTCGAATCCGGGCCGGCGGCGCTCGCGGTCGTCGGCGATCGGAACGACGACGCCGTCTCGACCGGCGGCGCGCCCGTCGTCGAGCAGGCGCTCGCCGCGCTGCACATCGAGATGGCCGTGCGGCCGCTTCCACAGGTTCCGGATCGGCGCGAGGACACCGTCCCGTTCGCGGCGATGATCGTCGACGATCCGCCTGGCTTCACGCCGGAGCAGCGGCATGCGCTCTCCGCGTTCGTCGATCGTGGAGGTGTCCTCGTCCTCGCGCTCGGACGTCGGGCCGCTTCGGCTCCGCTCGGCGCGACGTTCGAGCCGTTCCTCTCGCACGCGGTCACGTTCGCCCCGACGCCGGCGCAAGCGCAAGGCGCGGACCCAGCGAGCGGCGCGCCCTTCGTCGGGGAAGCGGCCGCAAGCCTGGGCGATCTCGGAGCGAACGGAAGAGCGACGCTCGCGCAGGATGACGCGGCGGCGTTCGAGTCGGTGCTCAAGTGGTCGGACGGCGCGCCGCTCGCCCTTCGTCGTGCCCGTGGCCGCGGCGAGGTGTGGCTGACGACGCTCTCGTTCTCGGTTGACGCCTCGGACTTGCCGCTCCGGCCAGGATTCCTCTCGCTCCTCGACGCGATCGTCGTCGATGCGAAGGAGCACTCGGCGCCGCTCCGAGGCGATGTCGGCGTGCCGTGGGCCTTCGCGGGCGCGAAGCAAGTCGAAGCTGAGGGACCCGGCGGTCGCCTCGCAGCCCTTCGCGGCGACGGCGCGCTCCGCGTGGTGCCTACCCTCATCGGGCCGTATCGCCTCACGGTCGACGGCGCGAAGGAGCTCCGCGTCGCGGCGCCGGCGCAGCGCGAGCTCGATCTCCGCCCGCGCGCCGTCGCCCCGTCGGCGACGTCGTCCTCCCTCGGCGGAGGCGTATCGGTAGTCGACGCATCGTGGACCATCGCCCTCGCCCTCCTCGCCCTCGTCGCCGCCGAGCTCGTCGTCCGCGCAATGACGCGCCCACGCGGCGAGCTGGCCTAGCCGCCCGCGCGCGCGGAACACGCGCGCGCGGGCAACGTAACGTCGGTAGGAATCCCTTCGCGGAACACGCGCGGAACGTAACGTCGGTAGGAATCCCTTCGCGCGCGAACGATCGAATTCGCGCAACCGATGCGGCGTTGCGGCCGATGGTGGGCACGATGACAGCGCCGCGCCGAATCGTGGAGGGGGAGTACTACTTGGTGACGCGGCGAACGATGCTGCGGACGTTCTTCCTGAGGCCGGACTCGAACGTGAACAGGATGTTCGAGTACTGCCTGGCCGAGTCGGCCAAGAGCTACGGCATCGAGCTGATCGCGTGGTGTGCGATGAGCAATCACTATCACGCCGTCATCTACGACCCGGGAGGGCGGGTGCCAGCCTTCATCGAGCGCTTCCACAAGATGCTCGCGAAGGTCCTCAGCGTTCACTATCGGCGTTTCGAGAGCATCTGGTCGAGGGACCAGACGTGCCTCACGCGACTCGTGACCATGAGCGACGTCTTCGACAAGGTCGTTTACGTGCTGTCCAACCCTGCAGCTGCACACCTCGTCGAGCACATCGGGCAATGGCCAGGATCCTCGTCGTGGGATCGCATGGGACGTGACGCCGGGATGATCGACCGGCCGAAAGTGTACTTCCGCGAGAACGGCCGCATGCCGGCGAAGGTCGAGCTGCGTGCCGTCGCCCCCAATGGTCTCCGTGGCGAGAGCTACGGGAAGTGGATCGCGAGGGTCCGCGATGCGGTGAAGCAGCGGCAGTCCAGTCTCGAGGAGGAGAGACGAAAGAAGCGACGTGGCGTGCTCGGGCCCAAGCGTGTCTTGAGAATGGACCCGTTCGCGCATCCGACGACCGAAGCCCCGCGTCGCAAGCTTCGGCCTCATCTAGCTTGCAAGAACAAGGAGCGGATGAAGGAGGAGCGTCGCGCTTTGAAAGAGTTCCGCGCGAAGTACAAGGAGATGCGGAGGCGCCTCCGAGCGGGCGAGGGAAGGGTGGAGTTCCCCGAGGGCACGTACCGCCTGCGGCTCCTCGGCCTCCGCTGCAAAGGCTGCTCCCCGCGCGTGCACGCAAAGCCAGGAACGGCAGCAACGACAGCGAAGCACGCCAAGCGCGCGGGCAAAGCGGCCTAGCGTCTGAGTCTCCCGCTCAGTCGTCGATCCGTCCCATCATCTTGTAACCAGCGGCGCCCGGCGCCGTCGGCCGACGCGCGTCTGCACCAGGCTCCCCAGCCGCTCGAACAGCCGCAAGCCGGCCGGCAACGGCGCCGGTAGCCCCGTCGTGTGCCTCCAATGCCACGGGCGCCGAAGAACATGACGTCCGTGTACGGTGTCCAGTCTATGCCTGGTGCCCGGCGGGCGGCCGCGGCCGCCACGCGCGCGCGCCACGCCAACGCCACCAACGCCCCAACGCCAACATAACGTCGGTATGTCTCGCGCACCACCGCGCGCGCGCTCGCCTGCCGCGCGCCAACATCGCCACGCTGCGTGCGCCACGCCACGCGCCACGCCAACGCCAACATAACGTCGGTACGTCTGCCCGGTGCCCGGTGACCGGGTACGGGCGGTGCCCGGTGACCGGCGGCGCCCGGTGCCCGGG
>JAEXCN010000575.1 GCA_023402175.1 Pseudomonadota bacterium
GGTCCTGACGGGCACGGTCCTCTTCGCGGCCGGGTATGCGCCGGTCGCCGGCGCGGCGCTGCCGAGCACGCTCGGTCTCGCCGGGCGTGTCGCGGTCATCTTCTTGACCCTGGGGCTCGCGTGCTTCAACTTCGGCGGCGGTGGAAGCTCGTACATCTGCGACGCGGAGCACGGTGCGATGCAGCTCCTCGTGCCCGTCGCAGGGCCGATCCTCTACGCGAACAATCACCCGCACGACCATTTCTTGAACGAGAGCGGCACGCCGATCTCGGGCGTCACGAAAGGCCTCCTCTACGCGAGCGCGGGGATCCAGGCGGCCGGCCTCGTCACCCTGGTCAGCGGGATCGCCTTCGGCCGGTACGAGCGCGTCGACAAGGACTCGTCGTCGTCGAAGGCGAGCGCCGTCTCACCATCGATCTTCGTCCGTCCGATGGACGCACCGGGAGCGATTGGTCTGTCGGTCGGCGCGTATCGGTGGTGAGCGATCTAGAGATCGCACGGGAAGCGCGGAAGATCGCAGGGATCGATCTCAATGGGTCGCGCGCGGAGCGAACCGACGTACGACGGCTTCTTCGCTCTCGGCGAAGAGTCCGCGAAGGCCGCGTGGCTTCGGCATCGTGCGGAGCGCCTCTCGCGCGGCGTCGTCGAAGCACTGCAGCTGGGTGTGCCCGGTGAGCGCCCAGAACCGCTCATCGCGCGGGAGCAGATCGCTCGTCAGGCCGAGGACGAGCTCGCGAGCGAGGTGGTAGTCGGCGCTCGTCACGAGCGCGAGCCACATCGCGGAGAGGCGCGGGGTCAGGACGGGAACCTCGATGCTCGGGATCCGACGGCCGTCGAGAGCGCCGACTCGCATCAGGAGCTCCCGTGCGCTCAGCGTCTCGGGACCGGGGATGTCGAAGCTCTCGCTCCGGTCGCAGGGGATCCGCCGTGCGTCGAGGAGCGCCTGGACGGCATCGGCGAGCGCGAGAGGCCGGCTGAGCGACGTGAGCCAGCGCGGCAGGATCATGAACGGCAGTCGGAACGCGAGGTCGCGGACGATCTGGAACGACGCGCTCGCGGCGCCGACGATCATCGATGCTCGGAGCTCGATCGTGGGCACTCCGCCCGATCGCAGGATCTCTCCGACCTCGAGCCGACTCGCGAGATGCGGGGAGCACTTGTCCTTCGGCGCGACGGCGCCGAGGTACACGATGCGGCGGGCTCCGCTCTGCTCAGCAGCACGGGCGAGCTCCCGGGCAGCAGCGCGCTCTGCGGAGCGGTAGTCGCGCTCTCCGCTGCGGCCCATGCTGTGGACGAGGTAGTAGACGCACTCGATGCCTTCGAGCGCGGGCCGGAGCGTGGCCGGCCGCGTCACGTCACACGCGACCCACTCGAGGGCGTGATGGCTGGACCGCGCCGGAGGCCTTCGCGACGCCGCACGCACGCGCTCGCCTTCTCCGAGGAGCGCCGGCACGAGCGCTCGTCCGACGAATCCGGTCGCGCCGAGGACGAGGACCACGGGGGAACGAGGAGCAAGATGCGAGCTCGATGTCGCCCATCAAGACCGAGCGGGAGGACGTCCGCGGTGTCCGCTCGACCGCGATTCGCAGCGAGCCCTGCCCGGTGCCGCACGGGCGGCATCCGGAACCACGGCAGACGTTGCTGAGGCCCGAAATGCCCGCTCGGCAGCGTGTCCCCGAGGATGGCCGTCACCTTGGCCCGGGTTGCAGTAGGCTGCGCGCCAAATGGGTGCCCTACCCGGGAAGAAGAGCCTGAACGCCCTCGACCAAGCGTTCCTCGCGGCGGAGAGCCGTGACGTCATGATGCACGTGGGCGCGCTGCTCGAATTCGGGCCGACGGATGGGGCCGCCTCCGATCTGTCGCGTGAGCTGCGCGAGGAGCTCAAGGGCGACTTGAAGGTCGAGCCGCCGTGGAACCTGCGGCTCTCGCATCCCGACTTGCTGAAGAGCCCGATCCAGTCGTGGGTGCGGGACGAGAGCTTCGAGCTCGACTTCCACGTCCGGCGATCGGCGCTGGCATCTCCGGGCGACGAGCGTGAGCTCGGCATCCTCGTCTCGCGGCTGCACAGCGCCCCGCTCGACTTCCACCGCCCGCCGTGGGAGGCGCACTTCATCGAAGGACTGCAGGGCAACCGGCTCGCGATCTACTTCAAGGTCCATCACGCGTTCCTCGACGGCTACACGGGGATGAGGATCCTCTCCCGGAGCCTCTCGTCCGACCCGGGCAATCTCCAGACGCCGCTGTTCTTCACCCAGGCCCCGCTCGAGCGCGCCGCCCGTGAGAAGGAGGACGTGAAGGACGATCCGAAGGAGGACCTCGAGCCGACGCTCGACGCGCTCCTCCGCGCGGCACGCGATCAGGTCGACATCGCCAAGGACGTCGGGCGCGCGATCATGAACGCCGTTCGAGCGCGCCGCGACGAGGACCGCGATCTCGCACTTCCGCTTCAGGCGCCGCGCTCGGTGCTCAACCAGCGGATCACGCGGAGCCGGCGCTTCGCGACGCAGCAGATCGCGCTCGAGCGCGTGAAGCAGATCGCCGCGAAGGCCGGCGGCACGCTGAACGACGTCGTGCTCGCGATCTGCGGTGTCGCGCTCCGGCGGTTCCTCCTCGACCAGGGCGCGCTCCCCGATCGTCCGCTCGTCGCGATGGTGCCGGTGAACATCCGTCCGAAGGACGATCCGGGAGGTGGCAACGCCCTCGGCGCGATCCTGGCGACGCTCGCGACCGACATCGAGGAACCGCGAAAGGCGCTCGACGCGATCATCGCGTCGACCGAGCGCGCGAAGGCGCAGCTCCAGGGGATGTCGAAGAACGCCATCTTCCAGTACAGCGCGCTCGTCCTCGCGCCGATGGTCCTCTCGTTCATTCCGGGAGCTGCAGGCCGGATCCGGCCCGCGTTCAACGTCGTCATCTCGAACGTCCCCGGGCCCGAGAGCCCGCTCTACTTCCGCGGGTGGCGGCTCGAGGAGATGTATCCGCTGTCGATCCCGTTCCACGGGTACGGTCTCAACATCACCGTCCAGAGCTATGCCGGGTCGCTCAACTTCGGCTTCACCGGTTGTCGCGATACGCTCCCGCATCTCCAGCGCCTCGCGGTCTACAGCGGAGAAGCCGTCGCTGCGCTCGAGAGCTGATGCCCGATGGATCTGACGCCGGAGAACGCCGAGCGCATCGCCGAAGGGGAGGCGCGTCCGGGGAAGAAGCGCCGTCCGAGCCTGTACATCCAGGTCCTCGTCGCGATCGCGATCGGAGTGCTTCTCGGATGGCTCCGTCCCGAGTGGGGCATCGCGATGAAGCCGCTCGGCGACGGCTTCGTGAAGCTGATCAAGATGCTGATCGGCCCGATCGTCTTCACGACCGTCGCCGTCGGCATCGCCGGGATGAAGGACCTGAAGAAGGTCGGTCGCGTCGGCGGCAAGGCGATCATCTACTTCGAGGTGATGACGACGCTCGCGCTCGTCATCGGCATCGCGATCGCGCACATCGTCCGGCCGGGCAGCGGCATCCACGCGTCGGCGGCGAGCATGGACAGCTCCGCGCTCGACAAGACGCTCTCCGGCCCGCGGCCGCACGGGATCGTCGAGCATCTCCTCGCGCTCATCCCGACCAGCTTCGTCGGGCCGTTCGTCGAAGGCGACGTCCTGCAGATCCTCGTGCTCGGCGTGTTGCTCGGGACCGCGCTCGCGGGGCTCGGCGAGCGAGGCGCGGGCCTGACCAAGCTCCTCGAGCAATTCGCGACGGCGGTCTTCGGCATCGTCGGGATCGTGATGCGCGCGGCGCCGATCGGCGCGTTCGGGGCGATGGCGTACACGATCGGCAAGTACGGCGTCGGTACGCTCGGCAGCCTCGCGAAGCTGATGGCGGCGTTCTACGCGACGGCGCTCCTCTTCGTGTTCGTCGTCCTCGGCGCCGTGATGCGCGCGCTCGGGCTGTCGATCGTGAAGCTCGTCAGGTACCTCCGCGAGGAGCTCGTCATCGTGCTCGGGACGTCGTCGTCCGAGTCGGCGCTCCCGAAGCTGATGGGCAAGCTCGAGGCGCTCGGATGTGCGCCGCCGGTCGTGCGCCTCGTCGTGCCGACGGGGTACTCGTTCAACCTCGATGGGACGTCGATCTATCTCACGCTCGCTGCGCTCTTCGTCGCGCAGGCGCTCGACGTCTCGCTCACGCCGGGCGAGGAGCTGCAGCTCCTCCTCGTACTCTTGCTCACGTCCAAGGGCGCGGCGGCCGTGACAGGGAGCGGCTTCGTGACGCTCGCCGCGACCCTCTCGGCGACGGGGCACGTCCCGGTCGTCGGGATCACGCTCCTTCTCGGCGTCGATCGGTTCATGTCGGAAGCGCGCGCGCTCACGAATTTCGTGGGCAATGCCGTCGCCACGATCGTCGTCGCGAAGTGGGAGGGACAGCTCGACGCAGAGCAGGCAAAAGCCGCTCTCGGCAGCAAGAAATAGGCCTTTTGGCCTCTAGAGTAAATACTCCAATCTGGACGTGATTGAGATGCGCGCGCCTCCGCGCGTTCGCTATCCGTCTACGCGATGAAGCGAGTAGCAGCGGGCCTTCTCCTGACGGCGTGGATCATCGCGTGCGGGTCGACCCGCAGCGGCTACGACGAGACATCGTCCGCAGGTCCGAGCGGCGGATCGTCGTCCGGCGCACCCGGAGCGGATGATTTCGGGAACGTCGATGCGAGCGCCGACGGCGCACTGCCGCCGCGCATCGGCACGCTGACGGGCAAGGTCGTCATGCCGGAGGGTACGATCCCGCTCTCGGAGGCGCTCGTCTATCTGACGGCGTCCCCGCCCGCGCCCATCCCGCCGAACGCGTATTGCGACAAGTGCGTCGGGCTCGACTCGTACGCGTTCACGTATTCGAAGCCGGACGGGACGTTCGAGCTGCCCGCGTACCAGGCCGGCCAGCAGTACCTCGTCGTGCAGAAGGGGCAGTTCCGGCGCGTCCGCACGATCGACGTCGGCGCGGGCACGCAGGCCGTGCCTGCCGAGCTGACGCGCCTTCCGGGCAAGACCGATGCGGCGCTCGGCGATACCACGCCGCGCATGTTGATCCTCCCGGGCCAGTGGGATCACGTGGAGAAGTCGCTGAAGAAGATCGGCCTCGAGGACTTCGAGAAGTTCGACCCGGGGTTCAGCTTCACGGCGTACAAGAACAAGCTGAAGGAGCTCCCGAACTATCACGTCGTCTTCCTCCCGTGCTCCGGCGGCGTTCGCGACCCCGGCATGGGTCCGGCGTGCGACGTCACCGTCGATCCCGACCTGAAGAATGCCGCGAAGGCGTTCGTCGAGCTCGGCGGCAAGCTCTACGTTTCCGACTGGAGCTACGAATACGTCCGGCAGGGCTGGCCGGGGGCGATCGCGTGGGTCGGCCAGACGGGCCAGCTCGGATCGGCGTGCCAGGGCGGCGGCGGCGACTGGCCCGCCGAGTTCGACGATGCCTCGCTCCGTGACTGGATGACGGCCATCGGCGAGGGGAACGCGTCGCTGAAGGCGGCCTGGACCGCGATCGACAAGGTGTCTCCGATCTCGTCGATCGACGAGAACGGAAACACGTTTACGCAGACGCCGAAGGTCTGGGCCTCGGTGAAGCAGCCCGGAAGCACGCGCCCGGCGACGGTCTCGTTCCAGGACCGCTGCGGCCGAGTTCTTTACAGCACGTACCACGCCGAAGGTAGTGACTCGGCGTTCGGCCAGGGCGACTTCCTCGCGCAGGAAAAGGCGCTCATGCACATCCTGCTCGAGGTGGGAGTGTGCGTCGGCCCGAAGCCGGTGCCGCCCGTGAAATGATATATCGTCCCGGCGTCGGAGCGCGACGTCGGGGCTGAACTCGCAGCGCGCTCGGCCGTTCGTACATCCGAACCCATGAACGTGCCGGGGGCCATCTCGCTCGCAGCCGCGGTTGCGGGCCTTGGGGTTGCTGGGCTTGCGTTCGGCGTCGGGCGCTCGCCGCGATGGTCTCGTTATCGGCTCCTGTGGCTGATCGCGCTGCTCGCAGCGGTCTACTGCGGGCTCGACGTCATCGCTACGGCCGAGCTCGCGCCGGAGGTCCTGCTCCGGATCACGCGTCTCCAGAGCGCGATCGGGGCGTTCGACGTCGTGGCCTGGCACTTCTACGCCGACAGGCACCTCCGGCAGACGCCATCCAAGGTCGAGCTTCTGCCACGGATCGCCGTCGCGTTCGTCGGGGCAGGTTGGTTCCTTCCGGGCGCGTTCCTGGATGGCTCGACGACCCGCTACGCCGTTCCGGCGCTCGGCGCCACGTATCAGTACGCGAACCCGACCCCGCTCGGCATCGTCGCGTTCGTGGCGGAGGTCGGGCTGCTCGCCTTCGCGTTCGCGCGCTACGTCCGTGCCTCGCGGGCGGGCGTCGACGGTGCTCTCAGCCATGCCGCGGTCCTCGGCATTGGGCTCGGCGCCGCCGCCTACGACGTGGTCGTCACGTCGGGAGCGATCCACGGACCTTTCCTGCTGTGCCTCTCGCTGATCATCGCGGTGTGCACGCTCGCCATCAATGTCATCCGCATGTTCATTGCGGACGCCCAGGAGCTCGATCTACTGACGAGGCGCCTCGAGCATCTCGTCGAGGAGCGCACGAACGAGCTGGTCTCGACCGAGAGCGCGCTCTTGCGGGCGGAAAAGCTCGCAGCGCTCGGTCAGCTCGGCGCCGGTGTCGCCCACGAGATCAACAACCCCGCGGCCGCGATCGCCGGGAACCTCGAGTACCTGCGTGACGAGCTGCAAGAGCAGCACGTCAGCGCGGAGGCCCTCGCGTGCATCGACGAGTCGCTCGAGGCGGTCGACCGGATCGCGACGATCGTGCGACAGCTGCTCGACGTCGGACGTGCGGCGGCGTCGGCGTCGCCGGCCGGAGACGCGACGAGCGTGGGCCTGCTCGTGCAGCACGCGGTTGCGACCGCGCGGGCGACGCTCTCGTCTCCGCCGGCCATCACTACGGACGTCGGCAAAGCCCTCTTCGTCCGCGCGGAAGGCGCTTCGGTCATGAAGGTCCTCGTGGAGCTGATCGTCAACGCGGGCGAGATGATCGGCGGAGCAGAGGGCGGTCACATCGTCGTGCGCGCGGACGCCGTCGGTGCCGACATCGTCATCAGCGTGACCGACAACGGCCCGGGCATGTCGGAGGAGACGAAACGACGTCTGTTCGAGCCGTTCTACACGACCAAGCCGTTCGGCCATGGAATGGGCCTTGGGCTCTCGCGTTGCCTCGGCATCGTCCGCTCGCTCGGCGGAGATCTGATCGTCGACTCGCGCCCGCGACAGACTTCGATGCGCCTACGGCTTCCGGCCGCGCGACCGCCCGCGTCGACTCCGCCGGCGGCGAGCGGCGACGAGCCGCTCGCCGGCACTGGGCGCTAGGTCGTCAGCGGCCGCGGGGACCGAGGAGCGTCGCGATCGGGACGACGGCAGGTGCGTCCTCCGCGACGTCGATGCGCGTGAACGTCATGTCGAGCTCGAGCCGGTACGTGCCCTCGAACGTGTCCGCGCGAGGCGTGATCCACTCGTCCGGACCGATGCGAGAGAACCACAGCTCGCCGTCTTCCTTCCGATAGAGATGGTATTCGCCTCCGGGCTTCTTCTCGAAGCTGCAGCGGACGCGGTGGAGCTCGGCATCGCGGCGCGCTTTCTCGAGGAGCGTGCGGGCTTGCTCCTGGAGCTTCGCGATCTGCTCCGCGATGACACCGAGCTTGCCGCCGGTCATCGTCGCGAGCGTCTGATCGGCGCGCTGGATCTGCGCGGCGACGTCGACGAGATCGTACGAGGGCGCGGTCCGGCTGAGCGGATAGGGCGCCGCGCGCGACGGGCCTTCATAGCGGCCCGGATCGACCTCCGGCGGCGGTGCCTCCATGGGTTTCGGCGTGTCGCGATCGCTCACGGCGCGAGCATGCCACGCGCGAACCGGCGCGGCGAGTCGATCGATCGACTCTGCATCTCCACGCTCGAGTTGCGCGGTCAAGCGTCGAGCCACACCTGCGGCGGGCCCGCGTCGAGCTCGCCATCGAAGACGTGCGGACCTCCGGAGAGGTCGACGAAGCGCGCGAGCTCGGAGATCCCCTCCGCAGCACCGGGCGCGATGTAGTGATGGTGAAGATCGAGGATGGCGAGGTTCGAGAGCGCCGAGCGCGCGGCGAGGAGCGCGTTCGCGCCGACCTCTGTGAGCGCGCCGAGCGAGAGGTCGAGGACGCGCAGCTGTCCCGTGATCTTCGCTCCGGCGAGGGCATGGCAGATGCGGTCGACGAAGGCGCAGTTGCGAAGCCCGAGATGGCGGAGGGAAGGGAACAACGTCCCGTCGAACAGCAGCTCGAGGTCTGCGAGCGTCGAGGTGCACCGTCGATCGCCGAACCAGAGCTCGAGCTTCTCGAGATGACGCCACCGGCGTGAACAGAGCGACCGCACCGCCTCGCGCTGGAGCGCCGACGTTTCGATGACGAGCTCGCGCAGCTCCGGAAGCTCGATGCGGCCCACCGTGACCGCACCTCCGCGGAGCTCGAGGCAGCGGAGACGCGGAAGCGCGGGCCAGAGGGTCGACAGATCGCCGATCGGCGAGAACGCAGGGCGTGGATCCGGTGAAGCGGGCGCCCTGTCGCCGAGGAGCAAGATCCGCAGTGGCCGGTCGCCCGTCTCGCCGAGGATCGAGATCACGCGCCGCCAGTCGTTCTCGGGCGGAGCCCCGAGCGCCAGGACGTTGAGAAAGCGGGCCGACGGATGCGCGAGCAGCGCGCGAAGCCCGCTCGCGAACTGGTCGATCGAATGGCCAACCGCAGTCACGTTCGCCGTCCAGATGAACCCGTACTCCCACGACAGCCGGAACAAGGGTCCAAGTCGACCGCGTGGCGACAAGTACTCGTGCAGACCATCGAGGAGCGCGTCTCCGTGCCGGCGAAAGAGAGCGCGCTGCGCGGCGAGGAGCTCGGGATTGCCGGGGTCGCGTGCGTGTCGTGCCTGGACGGCGACGAGCTCGCCACGGGGATCACCGGCCTCCTCGAGCCAGTCTCCGTAGACGAGCCACGCGTCCGGATCGAGCGGGTCCTCGAGGATCACGCGTTCGAGCTCGGGGTTTCGTCGCAGCTGCGTCACGGCCTTCGAAGAGCATAGGTCCGGCCCCGACGTCGTGCTCGGGCGGCTGTCCGCCTGCTGCCGGCTGACGCGAGGCTTGGCCGACGCCGCGGCGAGCGTGAGGCGCGGCGCGAGAGCGCGTGGCGCTTCCTGATCGAAGACGTCGTCGATCAACCCTGGTACGTGACGAGGCCTGCGATCGACAGCGCGACGCCGGCGATGCCGAGCACGGCGATGGGCGCCGCCGGCATCATCGTCATTCGGAGATCTGGACGTAGCGGTAGCGCTCGTCGTCGTATTCGTCCTCGGTCTGGGCTTCCGCGAGGACGATTCGGGGGCCGATCTTCTCGAGCTCGGCTCGGAGCGCCTCCGTCACGTAGTGGTGCGTCAGATCGATCTCCTTCAGGTGCCGGTACGCCGCGGCATTGTCGAGGATCGCCCGAGCACCTTCGTCGCCGAATGTCCCGCGTGACAGATCGAGCGTCTCGAGCTGCGCGAGGACGCGGCTCTGCGGGAGCTCGGCGGCGATCTGGTCGGCGAGGCTCGTGTTCGCGAGCCCGAGGTGACGCACGCGCCCGAGGTCGCCTTTGTCGAGCAGGCGTTTCACGTCGTCGAGCTGCACGTCGCACCCGTACTCGTTGTTCGTCTCGCCGATGCACAGCGAGAGGCGCTCGAGGCATGGCCACTGCGCCGAGGCGATCGACTCGAGGTTCGCGCGCGTGAGCCCGCCGGTGACGATCTCGAGCGAGCGGAGCGATGGAAGATCGATCGCGCCGAGCTCCATCGAGCCCATCTCGATCGCGAGCTCACGCAAGCTCCGAAGCTGCGGGTAGAGCGTGGAGACGTCACCGAGCTCGGTGCTCGAGATGTCCCAGTAGCCGCCGCGATTGAACTCGAGGCGGCGCAGGCCCTTCGGAAGCCCGTGCTCGGCGAGCGCGTCGACGATGTTCTGCCAGCTCGCCGGATAGTCGTCCACGTACTGGGAGCCGACGATGATCTCTCGAATGAACGCCGCCCCCGGCAGCGAGAGGAGCGTTTCGACCGCCTCTGCGAAATCGATCTCGCTCGTCTCGTAATCGTCGAGCGGCGGACCGATACGCACCGAGTCGATGAAGCCGAGCCTCCACTTGATCGCGAGGTCCTTGTCGTCCTTGCCGGCGAGATCGCCGAGCCAGGCCGTCGCGTTCTCCGCGAGGAGCTTCTTCTCGTTCGCGTGCAGCGCCGCGTCGCCGGGCGTCTCCTTCAGCTTTGCCTGGACCGCGATGAGCTCACCGCGTGGATCTCCGCGCTCGGCGAGCCAGTCGCCGTACACGAGGTACGCGGAGACGTCGTCCGGATCGGCGAGAATGCGTGCTTCGAGCTCGGAGTTGGACAAGGTGGCCACGGCCGGAGGGTATCCGGCCTCGACCTCGATGAGCTAGGGTCTGGTGCGTCAGCCTGATGGCCGCCGGTTTCGTCATCATCGGCAACCCCG
Organism: Pseudomonadota bacterium; assembly: GCA_023402175.1. GTDB lineage: Bacteria > Myxococcota_A > Polyangia > Polyangiales > Polyangiaceae > Labilithrix. The sequence continues at coordinate 10,558 of JAEXCN010000575.1, forward strand.
AGAATCGCCGGGTTCGGCTGTTCCAGGAGGCCCTCGCGCGCCAGGGGCAGGCCCCCGCGCGGGTGATCCGGTGGCTCGATCTCGCGCGCGATCGCGGAGCCCCCGAGGCGCTCGTCGCGGCGCTCGGCGAGGAGCCTGCATTCGTCCGCATCGACTCGTTCGGCGAGGACTTCGACGTCGATCGGGAGCTTCTCGTGCGCGGGTATGAAGACGCGCGCGCGCTCGGAGCCTGGGCCGTCCCGCCGGAGGAGGTGCGTCGAGCTCCGTACGATCGAGGGCGCATCTTCGCGCCGCGGCAGCAGCACTGCGGCTTCCTCCGCGTGCTCGAGGAGGTCGATCGCGCGCTCGCGAAGCGTCCGTGGCTCAGGGTGCTCAGTGCTCCGAAGAGCATCGAGCGCCTCTTCGACAAGCGCGCGTGCGCCGTCACGTTCGCGGAAGTGGGCGTGCCGATCGCGCGACCGCTCGGCGAGGTGAGCTCGCCCGACGAGCTCCGCGCGCGAATGTCCGACATGGCGACGTCACGCGTGTTCGTGAAGCTGTCGTGCGGGTCTTCGGCATCGTGCCTCGCGCTCTACGACTGGCATCCGTCGCGTCCGCGAGACGGGTGGCTCTTCACGAGCATGGAGATCGCGGGTGACAATCTCTACAACTCGCTCCGTCCGCGGCGGTACCGCGATCCGGCCTCGATCGAGCGGCTCCTCGCGCTCCTCTTCCGCGAAGGATCGCACGTCGAGGAGCACGTGCCGAAAGCGCGCATCGGAGGAAGGTTCTTCGACACGCGCATGCTCGTCATCGATGGCGAGGTCGCCTTCACGGTCGTGCGCAAGAGCCCGCATCCGGTGACCAACCTGCATCTCGGGGGGATCCGCGGCACGCTCGCGGAGCTCGAGGCGACGGTGCCGAGGGACGTCATCGAACGCGCGCACGAGAGCTGCCGGAGGGTCTTTGCCGCGCACGACTGCCATCACATCGGCGTCGACGTCATGTTCACCGCCGAGCTCGACGGGCACCGGGTCCTCGAGGCGAACGCCTTCGGCGATCTGCTGCCGAACCTCGAGCGGGACGGGCTCGACGTGTACGAATGGCAGATCCGCCGACTTGCAAAAAATGAAGGTCCGAACTGAATTTTATTCATCCGGGAATTGACTTCATGAAGCCCGGCCCTACGTAGAGGGCAACCCGATGGCGAAGCTTGTCGTCACGTGTCCAAGCTGCAAAGGCGATCTCCGCGTGACGCGGCTCGCCTGCCAGGCGTGCGGGACGAACCTCGACGGCAGCTTCGAGCTGCCCGCGCTGCTCCAGCTGCCGGCCGAGGACCTCGCGTTCATCGGAGAGTTCGTGCGCGCATCCGGCAGCTTGAAAGCGATGGCCAAGCTCGAAGGCCGCAGCTACCCGACTGTTCGCAATCGGCTCGACCAGATCATCGCGCGTCTCGAGGACCTCGAGCGCGGGCTGCAGAAGCGCCGTCACGAGATCCTCGACGCCCTCGAGAAGGGCAAGCTCTCGTCCAAGGAAGCGGAAGTCGCGCTGCGAAAGGTAGGGCTATGACACCCGCGGAACGTGTTCGACGACTGATGGCGGCCGGGAGCGTCGCGCCCGAAGAAGGGGAGCGGCTGCTCGCGGCGATGCGCGAAACGCCGTCGCGCGCCGGCCTCGCGCTCCTCATCGACCCCTTCGAGCGCTTCGGCGGAGGAACGGCAGCGAGCGCCGGCGTTGCGATCAGCCTCGCGAGCATCGCCGTCACGCGCCTCGGCGTGCGCTTCGACGGCCTGCTCGACATGCACGTCAATCGAGGTGTCACGCCGTCGTTGCGCGTCTCGATCGTCGAGCAGCT
>JAEXCN010000011.1 GCA_023402175.1 Pseudomonadota bacterium
CGCCTCGCTCGAGACGCCCGCGAGCGATCGCGGCCGCTGCTCCGAGCGGGCAGCCGATGACGAAGCCGACGAGCGCGACGCACGTCGCCAGAACGACGGCGCGCAGGCTCGCATGCGCAACGAGCGCGAGGAGGTCGACGCCGCCCTCGCCGCATCCGAGCGGGCGAGCCCAGGAGGGCGCCGCCCAAGAGAGCTCCGGCTCGAGCCGCACGGGCGAGCGCATGCTCGCGGCGATGATCACCGAGGTCGTGAGCACGATCGCGAGCGGCAGGACGCGCAGCTGTGGTCCGCGCAGCCCTCGAGCGAGCCACGGGCTCATCGGCGCACCCGCGGATCGACGGCGGCGTGGATCGCCGCGGCGAGCTGCTGCGCGCCGACGAACAGCGCCCCCGAGAAGACGACCGCGGCCTCGAGCACCGGAAGATCGCGCGAAGCGTAGGCCTCGAGGATGAGCGTCCCGAGGCCGCGACGCTCGAAGAGCCGCTCGAGCACGACCGCGCCGCCGAGGAGCGCGCCGAGCTGCGTCCCGACGACGGTGACGATCGGGCCGATCGACGCGGGAAGCGCGTGGATCCACAGCATGCGCGCGTAGCTTCCGCCCTTCGCGCGCGCGACGCCGAGGAACTGCGCGCGCGCGACGTCGTCGAGGGCGGCGCGCGAGACGCGAGCAACGTGCGCCGCGAGCGGGAGCGCGAGGAGGCTGCTCGCGAAGACGAGCCCCGCAGCGCCGGCTTCGGGATCGCCGGGCAGCGGCACTACGCGGAGGCGCGCTGCGAGCGCGAACGTCAGCACGGGCGCGAACGCGAGGAGCGGCGTCGCCGCGAGCGCCGTCGCGATGCGGTCGACCCAATGACGCCGCTGTCCGAGCCACGGACCGGCGCCGAGCACGGCCGCCGAGATGCCCATCGCCGCGCCGAGCAGCACCGCGAGCGACGCGAGTGACGCGGTCGGCCCTACGGCATCGAGCACGCGCAGGGCCGCCGATGAGCCCGGACGCCGGACGGACTCGCCGAGATCGAGCGTGACGAGGCCTTTGACGAACCGTGCATATTGCAGCCACATCGGCTCGTCGAGATGCAGCTTCCCGCGCAGGAGCGCGCGCTCCGCCTCGCTCGATTGATCTCCGAGCACCAGCGCTGCTGGATCGCCGGGCAAGAGCCGCAGCGCGAGGAAGACGAGCGTCGCGAGCGCGAGGACCACCAGCGCCGCCTCGGCTATCCGGCCGAGCACCGCGCGGGCGACGCGCTGCAAGTCAGCCCCCGTCGTTCGCGGCGTCGCCCTGCGTCCCGCCGTCCGGGAAGAGCGGAGGCGCTGCGCCCGCTTCCTGGATGCTCGGAGGCGCCGCGTCGATCGGGCTCATCGGAGGCGCGAGTGGACCGCAGACGGGCGCCGACGTCTCCGAACCCGCCGCGCCGGCGTCCTGTCCCTCACGGGCAGCAGGGAGACAGCCACGCTTGTTCTGGTTGTCGTCGAGGATGACCGCGTTCCACGGAGTGCTGCGCGGGTCCGCGCAGATGTAGCCATCGCGGCAGTCGCTGTTCGACTCGCACTGCGCCATGCAGAACGATCGCGCGACGCGCGACCCGTACGGGCCGGAGCGGTCGTCGAATCCGCAGCCCGGCAGCGCGCTGCCGAAGAGGACGCACGCGGCCTCATCGGCGCAGTTGTTCGCTCCGCAATTGAGCTGCGTGCAGTAGCCGCCCGGCTGGGACGTATCGCAGAGGCGATCTCCTCGAACCGAGCAGTCCGTCGAGACCTGGCACTTGTCACCGATCTCGGGCGTGCAGGCGGCGATGCCGGCGAGCAGCGCGAGCCCGGCTGCAAGACGAGCGATCACCCATCGCGGACGACGGGCGATTGAGAGGAGAAAGGGGGGGCGGCGAGGCGAGGTTCGAGTCAAGCGAAGGTCATGTGTTTAGACCTGTTTGCCGTTTGACATCAAGCGCCGCGACCCGTAAAGAAGCCGACATGGCGACCCATATCACCGCAGATTGCATCAACTGCGGCGCTTGCGAGCCCGAGTGCCCAAATGAGGCCATCAGTGAGGGCGACGAGATCTACGTGATCGACCCCGAGCTCTGCACCGAGTGCGTCGGGTTCTACGATCACGAGGCTTGCCAGGCGGTCTGTCCGGTCGAGTGTTGCCTGCCCGATCCGAACCACGTCGAAGACGAGACTGCGCTCGTCGAGCGCGCGGTGCGTCTGCACCCCGATGACACGGAGCTCAAGGGCCGTGTCGATGCGAACAACTACCCCTCGCGCTTCCGCAAGTAGAGCGCGCGCGCGGATGACATTCCGCGCTCGATGCGCGTCCAGCTGTACCCTCCTCGCCTTCGCCGCCGCGATCACCGGCTGCGGAGGAGGGATGCCGCTGCTTCACCCTGCGCGCACGCTGAAGAGCGGTGACGTCCGCGTCGCAGGCGGCGTCAGCGCACAGGTCGTGCCCGGATCGCTCGGCGGAGACTTGCGCCGAGCACGCGACATCGCCGCGCGGGACGTCGCCGGTACGAGCTCGCCTGGCGCCCCCGGCTCGAATCCCGACTACGCGAAGGGCGCGCTGGTCGCGGCTGCCGTTGCTCCGGGCCTCGCGCCGATGCTTGGCGCACGCGTCGGCATCGGCAGCGGGTTCGAAGGCGGCCTCGGGTACACGGGCCGCGCGGTTCGCGTCGACATGCGTCGTGCGTTCGACTTCGGCGAAGAGTATTCGCTCTCGGTCGGCCTGGGCGCTTCGGGCGCGCTCTACGGTCGGCAGCAAGGCGCCGATCTCCCGAACGTGAATCTCGGCGCGCTCCACGGCTACGGCGCCGACATCCCGGTGCTCTTCGGTTGGCAGAGCCTGAACGACCTCTATTCGCTCTGGATCGGCCCTCGCGGCGGCATCGAATACGTCACCGTCGAGAAGCTGACGAGCGAGCCGAAGGACGTGCCGCTCGGCACGCCGCCGATCCGTCTCGAGGCAACGCGCTGGTATGCCGGCGGCGTGATCGGGTTCGCGACGGGCTTCAACCACGTGCACGTGGCGCTCGAAGCAGGCCTCGCCTACCAGAGCGTCAGCGGAAGCTACAACGCGAACGCCGTCACCGTTCGCGGGCTGACGATCACGCCGGCGAGCGCGATCTGGTGGACATTCTGACGAGCGCTTCCGACGCGACTTCGGCAGCGCGCGCCGACGCAGCGATGTGATTCGCGCGCCACTCCTCGCGCCCGCGCGAGCCCACGACGTTCGCGACGCCGAGCACGATCGCGCAGCGGACGGACGCGAGCTGACACGCTCGCGCGACGCCGTAGGCCTCGAGGTG
>JAEXCN010000080.1 GCA_023402175.1 Pseudomonadota bacterium
GGCCTCGCCGTCGGCGCTCCGATCATGGCGAAGGGCATGCGCGCCACGGATCTCGCGCAGCGTACACACGCCGAGGTCAGCCGCCTCGTGCTCGACGCGCGGGCGATCTCCGGTCCGTAGCCTCCCCCTCTCTCGAGGCACGTCACAGAATGACGACGCCGGCCGACGAGGCTTCGAGTCATCGCGCGAGCGTCGCGAGGTGACCCAAGCTATCGCTGGCCTGGCGCGTCCGATGACGGGCGCGCGGGCATCCGATGGGCGCTGGCCGCGCCCGATGGGAGGAGTCCATGCGCTTCGGTGCCCGCTTCGCATTGGTCGTCACGTTCGCCGTGTCGGTGATGGCCTGCAAACGATCCCCTCAGGACGCGGCCTCGAAGCAGGCCCAGGCGCCTTCCGTCGCGGTCGCCGGCGGCGAGACGGCGCCCGTGACGCCGCAGGCACAGACGCCGAACGTGTCGAAGACCACGTTCCCCCGCGGCGACGGCCCTGCCCATGCTGCGCTCGCGATGGACGATCGCACGTTCGGGCCGCCCACCGTGCTCGGCAATCTCGCGATCTATCCGGTCACCTCGAGGGCGCAGGTCGATGTCGGACCGCTCGTCTCCCTCGACGATGCGCTCGCACGAGGCCAGGCCGAGGTCCGCGAGAACGGCGGCGGGACCGTGAACCAGCTCGTCATCGAGAACAAGGGCTCGATCCCGATCTTCGTGCTCGCCGGGACCGTCGTGAAAGGCGGCAACCAGGACCGCCAGATCGGGCAGGACTTCATCATCGAGAGCAAGAAGACGACGCCCGTCGATGCGTTCTGCGTCGAGCACGGACGCTGGAGCGGGCAGCGGAACGGGCAGGTCACGAGCGGGAAGTTCGACTCGTCGGGCGTCGTCGCGACGTCGAAGGTGCGCGCCGCAGGGCAATACAAGAAGAGCCAGAGCGAAGTCTGGTCGAACGTCTCGTCGACGAATGCCGCGAACAGGAAGAGCTCGTCTTCCGACACCCTGATGGCGACGATCGACGACGCAACCATCGTCAAAGAGCGGACGGCGCTCGTTGCCCGGATCGACGGCGCGCTCGCGACGGTGGCACCGCAGGCCGATCTCGTCGGCGTCGCGTACGCCATCGACGGCGAGGTCCGAGGCGCCCGGTGGTTCGCGCATCACGCCGTCTTCGAGCTCGCCCGGACGAAGGTCGTGGCGAGCATCGCGCTCGACGCGATCACCGCCAGCGCAGAGGCGAAGAGCGCAGGCCGCCCTGACGTGACGAAGCCGGCACCCTCGCCTGCCTCGGTCGACACCTTCGTGAAGAACGTCGAGACGCAGGCGATCAAGGAGCAGCGCGACACACCGGCCGCGAACGTGAACGAGTACAAGGAATCGGCCGACGCCTTCGGCTCGAAGACGATGATGAAGGGCGCAGCGGGCAAGCCCGGGCCTGCGAAGCCCCTCAGCAACGACTACCTGAAGAAGTGATCGCCGGAGGAGACGATCAGCCGCCGCCGACGAAGTGGACGATCTCGATCGCGTCGCCGTCGTTCACGCGTCGCGTGGCGTGCTCGGCTCGGGGCACGATCTCGCGGTTCTGCTCCACGGCGACGGGACCGCCGCCGAGCCCGAGGTGCTCGACGAGCCCGCGCACAGTGAGGTCGTCCGGCACGTCTTTCTCGGCTCCGTTGATGGTCAGCTTCATGAAAGCGGGCTATGAGAGGCTCACACCGGCAGCGGCGTCAAGCCAGCCTCGTCGCCTGCCCCGATGGATGGGGCATCCTTCGCCATGACCGAGAAGCTCTACTGGTCGGATCCCCACCTGACGTCGTTCGAAACGGTGACGAGCGCCACGCTCGTCGAGCACGCGGGCAAGCCTGCGCTCGTCCTCGAGCGCACCCTCTTCTACCCCGAGGGCGGTGGACAGCTCGGCGACTGCGGCACGCTCACTGTCGGCTCCTTCGCGGTGAAGGTCGCCGATACGCAGGTCGACGACGCCGGCACGATCCTCCACGTGCTCGCCGAGCCCCCGCCCCAGGACCTCACCGCGTCGCTCGGCAAGGAAGTGGGCGTGCGCGGCACGATCGACGCCGTGCGCCGGCGCGATCACATGGCCCAGCACACCGCGCAGCACGCGCTCTCGCGCGCCCTCGCCGACGTCGCCCGCGCCGAGACGGTATCGTCGCGCCTCGGCGCAACGTCGTGCACGATCGACGTCGCCCGTCCTGGCATCCCGGACTCGGAGCTTCATCGCGCCGAGGACCTCGTCAACGCGCTCGTCGGCAGCGACGTCGAGGTCCGCGCGTTGTACCCCCAGCCGGACGAGCTCGCGAAGCTCCCGCTGCGCAAGCAACCGAAGGTCACTGAGGGCGTCGTCCGCGTGATCGACATCGACGGCTTCGACATGACGCCGTGCGGAGGGACGCACTGCACGCGCACCGGACAGATCGGGCAAGCGCGGATCGTCGGGCTCGAGAAGTACAAGGGGATGTTGCGCATCACGTTCCACGCAGGGCTCCGCGCGCTCGCCGACGCGCGTGCGAAGCACGATGCGCTCGCCGCGATCGCCGCCGAGCTCACGTGCGGGATCCCCGATGTGCCCGGAGCCGTCACGAAGCTGCGTACGTCGCTCAAAGACGCGCGCTCGCAGCTCGAGGCGGCCCGCGCGGAGCTCGCCGAGCTCGTTGCGCGAGCCGCCGTCGAGCGGCTGCCATCCGCCTCCGCATCGCCCGGACCGATCGTCTTCCCGATGCTCCGCCCGAGCGACGACGTCGGCGCGCTGCGCGTCCTCGCGGGCAAGCTGACCGCCGATCCGCGCGTCGTCGCGCTCGCAGCGGCCAGCGATCCGGCGACGGGCGAGCTCGTGCTCGTCGTCCAGCGAGGAAGCGGCGCGAAGCTCGATTGCGGCGCGTTCATCCAGGCCCAAGCGAAGGTGCGCGCCGGACGCGGCGGTGGCCGCCCCGAGCGCGCAGAGGGCCGCTTCCCGCGCGGCACGTCGCTCGAAGTCCTTGCGAGCGCGGCGCAGGCCGCACTGCAGGACTGACCGCGCCTCCACGCGTTCGAGCGTCGCTACTCGGACGGCGTCTGCGTGCTGTCGACGGCGCCGAGCTCGTCGAGCTTCCGGTAGATCGTGCGCGTCGAGATCCCGAGCAGCTGCGCCGCGAGGGACTTGTCGCCCTTCGTGTGCTTCAAGGTCTCTTTGATCACGCGGAGCTCGATCTCCGCGAGCGGAGTGCCGACGGGGAAGTCGAGCGCGCGCGGCGCGGAGCTGGCGCTCTGCACGATCGCCTCGGGAAGATCGTGCTCGGTGAGCGTGTCGCCCCGCGAGAGGACGACCGCGCGCTCGATGACGTTCTCGAGCTCGCGGACGTTTCCCGGCCAGGCGTAGTCCATCATCCGCTCGAGCGCGGCGCGCGCGACGCCGAGGCGCGCCTTGCCGTTCTTCTTCGCGTACAGGCCGACGAAGTGATCGACGAGAAGCGGGATGTCCTCGCGACGCGCGCGGAGCGGCGGAGCCGTGACGGCGATGACGTTCAACCGGTAATAGAGGTCTTCGCGGAAGCGGCCCGCCTGGACCTCGGCGAGCAGATCACGGTTCGTCGCCGCGACGATGCGGACGTCGGCCTTGACCGTGTTGCCGCCGAGCGGCTCGTATTCGCCTTCTTGGAGCACGCGAAGGAGCTTCACCTGGACCTGCGGTGAGAGCTCGCCGATCTCGTCGAGGAAGAGCGTGCCGCCGGCTGCCTTCGCGAAGCGGCCATCCTTCTTCGTGACGGCGCCCGTGAACGCGCCGCGTTCGTGACCGAACAGCTCGCTCTCGAGGATCGTCTCCGGGATCGCCGCGCAGTTCACCGCGACGAAGGGCCTCTTCGCCCGCGCGCTGCGCTCGTGGATGTACCGCGCGAGCAGCTCCTTGCCCGTGCCGCTCTCGCCGAGGACGAGCACCGTCGCCATGCTCGGGGCTGCCTGCGTCGCAACTTCGATCACACGCCGCCAGGCGAGCGAGCTGCCGATGATCTCACGCTTGGTGAGCATCTTGATCTCGTCCTTGAGCGTGCGGTTCTCCTCGAGGAGCCGGCCTCGCTCGGCCGCCTTCCGGACGCTCTTCACGATCGTCATCCGCTTCAGCGGCTTTTCGACGAAGTCGTAGGCGCCTTCACGCATCGCGCTCACGGCGACCTCGACGGAGCCGTAAGCCGTCATGAGCACGACCTCCACCTCGGGCTGCACCTGCTTGATCGCGCGGAGCAGCTCGAGCCCGGTCGTGCCCGGCATCATCAAGTCCGTGAGGACGACGTGCACGCGGTGGCTCCTGACCTGCTCGAGCGCGTGCTTCGCGTCGTAGGCGACGAGCACGCGCATGCTCTCGCGCTGGAAGATCTTCTCGAGTGACTCGACGTTCGATCGCTCGTCGTCGACGACGAGCACGGTCGTCCCCTCCTCGGCGCCGCCTGGCCGCTCCGACTCTGACGACTTGTCCTCCGGCCCTGCCTTTTCGTCAATCACGCTTCCAGTTTGTCACCGAGCGACAGTTCGTCAAGGCCGAGCTGCAAGTGCGTGAAAGCACGAAGCGCGCAATGCGCCTGGGCCTGCGTCAGCCAGCTGATGTCCATGGAAGGCCGGCATTCGCGGCGCTCTGCCGCTCCACCAACCCAACCATTCGGTCGGCCCACCGCCGGCGATCGTTTCAGCGCACGAGCTTGGAGACCGTCTTGAACGCCTCGGTCCCCGCCTTGCCGAGCAGATCGAACGCGACGGTCTCGGTCGTCGTCAGCGTCGCCCCCGCGCGCTCGCAGAGCGACAGGCCGAGCTGACGGTTCTCCTCACGGCGCGACGTGACCGCGTCGGCGACGACGTGCGTGTCGTATCCGCGCTTCACGAGCTCGCGCGCCGTCTGGAACACACAGACGTGGGCCTCCATCCCGGCGACCACGACCGAGCGAGGCTCGAGGTCCGAGATCGCGCGCGCGATCGCGAGATCCGAGCACGCATCGAACGTCATCTTCGGCATCGGCGTCACGCCCGCGGCCTTCAGCTTCTCTGCGAGCGGCGGCACCGTCGGCCCGAGGCCCTTCGGGTACTGCTCGCTCGCGACGACGCGCATCCCGAGCACGTTCGCGGTCTCGACGAGGATCCCGGCGTTCTTCACCAGCGTCGCGAGAGCGTCCTCCGGCATCGCCGCCGCGAGCTTCTCCTGAACGTCGACGACGAGGATGAGCGTCGTGTTCGGGTCGAGTCGATCCATGGCTGATCCCTCCTTCTTCACTTCTTCTGCGCGAGGGCCTTCAGGTGAACGCGTGGACGAAAGGATTTCACGAGCGCCGGGATCTCCATCCGCGGCTCGAAATGGAGGATGGCCCGACCGATCTCGCGATCGTCGTCGTACAAGCTCGCGGACATGGTCGTGAGCGAGCCGATGGCGTTGTAGACGAAGAAGTCACGCTGACCGCGCAGGTGATACGTCTTGCCGTCGTCGCCCTCGAACGTGAGCGAATACGGCACGCGCTTCTCGTCGAGCAGCTTCCAAGTGACCGTGCCACGGACCGACCGCCCCGCCCCACCGTTCTCGGCGAGGGACTCGGCCATGATCACGCCGTCGGCATCGATGCGCCGCTCGCGCGCGAAGCGCCGGAGACCATCGACGCCCAGCCGAAGCGTGATTCGGACGACGCGATCCGAGAGCGGGTCGTCGAAGAGACTGAAGCTCCCCGTCATCGACTCGGACAGCTCGAATCCGAGCGCCATCGGTCAGCCCTGCGTCTTGTCCCGGCCGAAGACGACCAGGCGTTCGACGACCTCACCCTTGACGGCCGCGTCGGCGATCTCGTCGACGTCGTCGAGCGTCACGTGTCCGTACGCGACGTGCTCCGGCTCCTGCACGATGCTCGCGCCGATCTCGCAGAGATCGAGGCAGCTCGAGGTGCACGAGCGCACCCGCCCCGCGGCCCCGCGCACTGCGAGCGCTACCTTCAGCTTCTTGGCGATCTCCTCGCTTCCCTTCTGGGCACATGACCCCTTGGGGTTGTCGTCGGGGCGCCGGTTGATGCAGACGAAGAGGTAGCGTTCGCGGTGCGGCATTCGTGATCAGGCGCCTCGACTTCGTTTCGCCGCTTAAGCGCGGAGAGAACACATCGCAGGCTCAGGCCGCACCTTCGGCTTCCCGGCTTCCGTCGTCAAGGTGACGATTGCAGCCGTGCCGCGCCGCGCCGGGACGCAGCCGAAACCCTTGCTCGGGGGCCGGCTCAAGTGCAAAAGTCCGCGCCATGCTCACGCCCCGCAACCATCGCTGGTCCGTACGCCTTGCCACCGTCCTTGCGCCTCCCGCGATCGCGATGGGAGGCGTGCTGTTCGCTTGCGGTGGAGGGAGCGACAACCTCCCGCCGCCGCCCCCGCCGCCCCCGGTCCCGGCCACGGACGCGGCCACGACCGTGACGACGGCGCCCCCGCCGGCAACGGCTCCGGCGAAGCCGCCGCCGCCGCCCGTCACGCTCACCGCCGGTGCTGCGAGCCCGGATCCGACGGCGCCGTTGCCGACGGTCGCGATCACCGCTCCGACGAAGGAGCAGGTCATCCCGAGCGACAAGGTCGC
>JAEXCN010000088.1 GCA_023402175.1 Pseudomonadota bacterium
ACGATGGAGCTCGCGACCGAGAGCTTCCTTTCCGAACGAAACGTGAAGTGATCGCGAAGCGAGCACTTCACGTTTCGTGAGGGCCCGATGAGGGTCCAGGTGAAGAAGGAGACGAAGCCCCTCCCTCCGATCTCCCTGTCGCCCTGTCTCCCTGTGAATCTCGCCTCGAGAAATCGTGGGCAGAAAGTCGATAGAGACCAGAGGTCAGCTGTCTTCAAGTCTCCCTGTCAATCTTCTTCTCGAAAGGGCTTCATCACTGCGACTGCGCCTTCGCGCGAGAGACGTTCACCCTGTCAATCTCGTGGACTGTCCCCGTGGACTGCGGAGCGTTCGTCGCGCGTCCGATGCTGCGCTCGGCCTCACGAACTGCGACGCGATGAGACCAATGATCAGGCTACGGCGCCTCGCGCACCCGAGTGCGCGAGGCCGCGCGAGGCCGTCAGGGCTTCGTGGCCTTGCCGGCCTGCTCCTTCAAGAGGTCGCGGATCTCCGTCAGGAGCTTCTCCTGTGCGCTCGGCTCCGCGGCGCTGACGGTGCGGAAACGGTTGTACGCGCGGACGATGAGGAAGACGACGGCCGCGATGATGAGCAGCTCGAAGACCGACTGGATCGCAGCCCCGTAGCTGATCGCGACCTCCTTCACGACCTCCTTCCCGTCAGGACCGAGCACCGGATGCTGGAGCACGATCTTGAGCTGGTTGAAGTCGACCCGTCCGGTCAAGAGGCCGATCGGCGGCATGATCACCTTCTCGACGAGCGCGTTGACGACCCTCCCGGTCGCAGCGCCGATGATCACACCGACGGCGAGGTCGATGAAGTTGCCCTTGATCGCGAACTCGCGAAACTCCTTGATGAGTCCCATCGCATGTCCTCTCAGAAGAACGAGTACACGAGGTTGACCGACGCGATCGAGTCCAGATCCGCGACCGTCGGCAGCGGCTTGTTCTCGTAGCGGGCGGTATACGTCGTGGCGAGCGCGAGGCGCTCGGCGATATTCGACTTGAGCCCGATGTCGGCGATGAACCGGTACCTCTCGAAATCGGCAAAGTTCTGCAGATATTCGACGCTCGCGATGAACGACACCTCCTTGCGAAGCTTGTTCTCGTAGCCGAGGAACAGACGCGCGTTGTGGAGCGTCTCCGTCTTGTCGAGCGGCGGAGGAGGCAGCGTCCCCGGCGGCGCGTCTTCGGGGACGGGCTGGGCGCGCGACGCGTCGCGACGGACGTCGTGCTGGAAGTCGTAACCGCCTTCGACCTGCAGCCGGTGCGTCTTCGTGTTGACGAAGTAGTACGCGACGCCGGGATCGAGGTTGAGCCGGAGGTCGAGCCCCTGGAAGCGATCACGCCGTCCCGTCGACTGGAAGAACAGCGAGACGTCGTTCGTGAGGAAGTAATCGTAGCGAAGGAGCCCCTGGTAGTTCTCTACCGTCGTGTCGACTGTCTCGCCGCGCTTTCCCGCGCGAGCGAAGTTGGCGGTCGCCGCGACGCTGAACTGGTGCTCGTCGCGGCGAATGCGTGCGCGGCCGAGGGTCGTGATGGCGATCGTGCGCGCGTTGCCGGCCGAGAAGAGACCACCGAGGCCGATGCTCACGTCGTTGACGTACTTCGGGTCGTCTTCTTCCGGAGCCGTCGACGTGACGAATCCGCCCTTCGCGATCTCGGTCTTCCCGGTCGTCGCGGTCTGCGCCTTCACCGTCTCGGACGGGCCGGCTGCGGGGGGCGCGCCGGCGCCGGCGCCGCTGGGTTGAGCAAAGGACAGCGATGACCACGCAAGAATGGACACCCCAGCGAGGGTGCGACGGGCAGGAAAACGCATGTCGCGCTCTCTATACGAGGAAGCTGAACGGGTCACGCCTCGATTGCCTCGCGCCGCCTCGCGGTGGCAGCGGTCGTCATTTCGGCGTCGGGAACGTCACCGGGATCGTGATCGAGGCGTCCCAGCACTTTTCGACCTCGGGGAAAGGCGTCGCCTTGATCACCTTCAGCATGCAGTCGGCAACCGGATCCGGAAGCGTCTTCTCGACGACCTTCGTGCTCTTGATCTTCCCCTTCACGTCCACCGTGATCTTGATCTTCACGGTGCCCTCGAGGTTCGGGCTCTTCTTCTTGCCCTGCGCGTAGCACTCCTTCAGCTTCGGGCGCGCGCGCTTCTCGAACTCGACGCCGACGGGCGTGCACTCGTCCTTCATCTCGCCGATGACGACGCCCGGCTTGGGCGACTCCGGCGCAGGCGCCGCCTCCGTGCTCGGGGCGGCCGCCTCGGGAGACGTGCTCGGTGCCGCAGGGTGCCCTGCGCTGGTCGGCTCCTCGGCAGCTGCATCCGCGCCGACCGCAGCCGCGGTGTCGACCGGAGGCGGCGTCGAAGCGACCGGCTCCGGCTTGGTTCCACCGCACGCGACGAGGAGCGCGAGCGGGATAGTGGTCGTCATCAAGATGGAGCGCGAGACCGCCTTCGTCGTTCTCATGTGCCCAGTCTACTACGGCGCATCGTCCTCGGCGTGTGCGGCCAAGACTTCGTCGAACGGTACGATGGCCCTACCACGCTTCTTGAGCATGTCGAGGACGAGCCACACCGCAAGCGCAGCGAAGAGGTGCTTCAGCGTGTGCCCGCTGACGATGCCGGACGTCAGCTCGAAGACCTTCGCATCGAAGTGCTCGAGGACCTTCGCCCCGGCATAGACGAGCATCGTGAAGAACAGCTCCAGAGCGCGCGAATAACGAGGCCGGAAGAGCAGCATCATCAGCGGCAGCGCGATGATGGGGAAGAGCTGCACGAAGAGGTAAAACCGTAGATCCCCCGCGCCTCGGTCCTCCGAGATCCGCCACATGACGACGCTCGCGACCCCGGCGAAGACGAGCGGCAGGAGGAGCATGCGCGACCAATAGATGCTGATCCGCTCGGCGATCATCGCGGTGAAGAGCGCTGTGAACGCGATCGTCATCGGGAGTCGGTCCCAGAACAGCCGAGGGGTCGAGGGCTTCAGGTGATACCAGGCCGATCCGAACGCGGTGAGGAGCACCCCGGCGAAGAAGAGGACGTACGCCGGTCGTTCGCGAAACGACTCGAAGGCGGTGTGCGCTCCCGGCCGAAACGGTCCGTCTGGGTCGCGCGTGGGCCCTCGCCGAAGGAACGAGAGGCCCGCCCATCCCACGAGCAAGAACGGGAGGTTCGAGACGACGTTCAGTGCGTTCGGGATCCGATGGAGCGCCCGGGTGTCGGCGAACTGGTGATAGGCCTCCGGCTGGGAGACAGGCCCGTGCCTCCACAGGAGCACGCCTGCGGCGACGGCGACGATCACGAGGAGCAGAACGCGAAGCGCCTTACCCATTCGCAGCTCCTATCGAAGCGCCTTTTTGGCCACGAAGACAAGAAACCCAAGGGGCTCCGGGGTCCTGCACCGCGAGGCGGCGCGGCTCGGGCGTACGTAGACACCGTGTATCCCTCGCGGGCATTGTGCCGGTCCTCCATATCTGCGAACGTTGACGCGTTGAGGCTCTTCCCTCTCGTCGAGCTCGAGGCCGCGTGACTCGCCACGTGAAGGGGATTTTGTTCGCGGACTACGTCCGGATGATCCGCGGTCACAAGACCGTCGAGTGGAGGCGGCATCTCCGGGACGAGGACCTCGTCTACCTCGTGTCGCGCATCGAGAGCGACGCCTGGTACCCGATGGAGACGTTCGAACGGATGGGCAACGCCATTCTCGCCGAGATCGCGAGCGGAGACGTCGAATCGGCACGGATGTGGGGCCGCATCTCGGTCGACCAGCTCCGCCTTTCGACGCCGTCGCTCGTCGCCGACGGCGATCCGCTCGACACGCTGATGCGCTTTCGCGTCCTCCGGTCGACGTTCTTCGACTTCGACGCGCTCGAGGTCCGGACGGCTGCGTCGGACCACGCATCGATCGTCGTCCGGTACCACATGGGCCCGACCGCCGAAGAGGCAGCGGCGTACCAGACGATGGGGTTCTTCGAGCGGCTGCTCGTCATCGCGCGAGCAGAAGCGGTGCACGCGCGCTTTGCCAGCCGGTCATGGGCCGGGGACGACTGCTCCCTGCTCGAGCTCCACTGGGAGCCGCCGCGCTGAGTCATCTGCGCCTTCTTCGCGAAGGCGCGGCTCTCGACCGCACCGACGGTGCCATTGGTCGCATTCGCGAATTCGTGCGAAAACACTCGCCGGGTGTCCAACGTCCATCGTCCCGATCGCGCCCTCGAGAGCGCGCGCCAGTCATTGCGCGAGATGGACGAGCGCTTCCAGCTGCTCGTCGAAAGCGTCAAGGACTACGCGATCTTCATCCTCGATCCGGATGGGGTCATCACGACGTGGAATGGCGGCGCCGAACGCATCAAGGGGTATCGGGCGGACGAGATCATCGGCCAGCACTTCTCGCGCTTCTACCCGGAAGAGGACGTCCGTTCGGGCAAGTGCGAGATGGAGCTCGAGACGGCGATCGCCGAAGGTCGCTTCGAGGACGAAGGCTGGCGCATCCGTAAGGACGGGAGCCGCTTTTGGGCGAACGTCGTCATCACCGCTCTTCGGAATGCGCACGGCGACGTCATCGGCTTCGCGAAGGTCACGCGCGATCTCACCGAGCGCAAGGCTGCCGAGGAGGCCCGCGTCCGACTTGCCGAGGTGACCGCTGCACGCGAAGAGGCCGAGCGTGCGCTCGAACAGCTCTCCCGACTGCAAGAGCTGACCGGATTGCTCGCGGCCGCATCGACGTCGAACGAGCTCGTGTCGATCGTCGTCGAAAACGGCGCGGTCGCGCTCCGTGCCGAAGGAGGGACCTTCACCGTGCGGGACGGCGACCGCGTCCGGCTCGTGGCGGTCACGGGGATGCCCGACGCGTTTTCGCTCACGTTCGATCGCTTCGACTTGAGCGCCAGGATCCCTCCTGCCAGCGCGATCCGGAATCGCCGGGCCGAATGGGTCGAGTCCGCCGAAGAATACGTGCAGCGTTACCCCGACGTCCTCGAAACAGTGGATCCGCCTGCAGCACTGTGCGCGCTCCCGCTCGACGTCGGCGACAGGACCGTCGGCGCCATCGTGTTCCGTTTCGCCGAGGCTCGGCCGTTCACGATCGAACAGCGCGTGTTCATGGAGACGTTTGCGAACCAGGTCGCGCAGGCGTTCGCACGCACCGAGAGCCACGCTCGGGAGCTCGAGGGAAAACGGCGACTCGAGGCGCTTGGTTCGCTCGCGGCGGCCCTCTCGTCTGCGCTCACGACGAGCGACGTCGTGCAGGTGGTCGTCGAGCGCGGACGAAGCGCTGCGAAGGCGGACACGTGCATGCTGTACACGCTCGACGAGCAAACGCGCGCGCTCGAGGTGATAGCGGAGCGCGGCTGCAACCCGATCATGGTCCAGAAGCTGGCTCACATCGAGCACAGTCCTGACAACCCGACCTACCGCGCGATCGAGAGCGGCTCCCCCGTCTGGGTGCAGAACGACGAGGAGTATGCCGCGTTCTTCCCTGACCTGGCGCGCGCGGCGATCACGGGGACGCGCGCACGAGCCTTCTGGGCGCTCCCCCTCATCGCCGGAGGCGCGCCGATCGGGCTCCTCGCAATGGGGTTCCATCAGCCACGCGACTTCCCGCCGGAGGAGCGCGACTTCGTCGAGACGCTCGGCCGATACTGCAGCGAGGCACTTCTCCGCGCGCGCCGACTCGAGGCAGAGCGCGCCGCACGCACGATCGCCGAACGGCTCCAGGCGTCTCTCGCGACGACGCTTCGGAGCATCGGCGACGCCGTCATCGCGACGGACGCGCAGGGTCGCGTCACGATCACGAATCCCATCGCCGACGAGCTCACCGGGTGGCCGGAAAGCGAGGCGCGCGGGCGGCCCCTGGCGGAAGTGTTCCGGATCTTCAACGACGAGACGCGCGAGCCCGTCGTGTCTCCGGTCGACAAGGTCCTCGAGCTCGGGACCATCGTCGGACTCGCGAACCACACCGTCCTCGCGCATCGCGACGGCCGGGAGATCCCCATCGACGACAGCGCCGCGCCGATCCGCGCCACGGACGGATCCATCGCCGGCGTCGTCCTCGTCTTCCGCGACGTCACAGAGAAGAAGCGCGAGGAGGCCCGTCGCTCGCTCCTCGGGGACGCAACCAAAGCCCTCTCGGAGTCGCTCGACTACGAGGCCACACTCGCGAAGGTCGCGAAGCTTGCGGTCCCGCGGCTCGCAGACTGGTGCGCCGTCGATGTCGTCGTCCCCGGTCGCGATGACGCGAAGCGCCTGGCCGTCGCGCACGTCGACGAAGCCAAAGTGCAGTATGCACGCCAGCTCGCCGAGAGTTACCCGCGGAATCCGAACGCTTCGATCGGCGTCGCAAACGTCCTTCGCACGGGGAAATCGGAGCTGTACCCGTTCATCGGCGACGAGCTGCTCCGTCGAGCTGCTGCGAACGAGGAACACGTACGGAGTGCGCACCAGCTGCAGCTCCGCTCCGCGATGGTCGTCCCGCTCGTCGCGCGGGGACGCACCGTCGGCGCCATGACGTTCGTATGGGCGGAGTCAGGACACTCGTACTCGAAGGAGGATCTCGCCTTCGCGGAGGAGCTCGCGCGTCGTTGTGCCGTCGCCATCGAGAACGCCCGGCTCTACGCAGCCGAGCAGGCCGCGCGTCAGAGCGCCGACGTCGCGAACCGCGCGAAGGACGAGTTCCTCGCGATGGTGAGCCACGAGCTCCGGACCCCGCTCAACGCGGTCATGGGCTGGGCGAAGATGATGTCGTCGTCGACGCTCGACGAGAAGAAGCGCGTGCGGGCGATCGAGACGATCGACCGGAACGCGGTCGCGATGGCGCAGCTCATCGAAGACCTGCTCGACATCTCGCGCATCATCAGCGGCAAGATGCGGCTCGAGGTCCAGCCCGTCGATCTCTGCCGGATTGTCGAGGCGGCGATCGAATCGGTGAGGCCCGCCGCCGAGGCGAAGTCGATCCGCATCACGCACACGTTCGACGCCGAGATTCCGTCGCTCGTCGGCGACCCCACGCGACTGCAGCAGATCGTCTGGAACCTGCTCTCGAACGCAGTGAAATTCACGCCGAAGGGCGGCGTCATCAGCATCATCGTCGATCGCGAGGACGCGGGCGTCGTCGTCCGTGTCGCCGACACGGGCAAGGGCATCGCCGCCGAGTTCCTTCCGCACGTCTTCGATCCGTTCCGGCAGCAGGACGCGAGCCACACGCGCTCTCGTGGCGGCCTCGGGCTCGGGCTCGCGATCACGCGCCAGCTCGTCGAGCTCCACGGCGGGAACATCGAAGCGCATAGCGATGGTGAGGGTCACGGCGCGACGTTCATCGTCCATCTTCCGATCGCCGCGATCTCGAGCGCGCTCGAACGGACGCCGTCCGAGACGCGCCAGATTCGGCTCGAGAGCTCGTTCGAGCGCCCGAAGCACCTGCGAGGCATCCGCGTGCTCGTCGTCGACGACGAGGAAGACGCGCGCCAGCTCGTGAAGGCGATCCTCGACGAGTGCGGCTGTGAAGTGACGCTCGCCAGCAGCGTGAAAGAAGCGATGCTGGCGCTCGAGCGCGAGATCCCCGACGTGCTCGTCTCCGACATCGGGATGCCGCAAGAGGACGGGTACGATCTGATCCGTCGGGTCCGCTCGCTCCCCGTCGAGGGCGCGGTCAGCTTGCCTGCAGCCGCTTTGACGGCGTACGCGCGAACCGAGGACCGCCGGCGCGTCCTCAGCGCGGGCTACTCGATGCACATCCCGAAGCCGGTCGAGCCGTCGGAGCTGATCGCCGTCGTCGTGAGTCTCACGCGCTCCGCGCAGCGCGCTCCCGAGAGCTCGCCAGTGTAGAGGCGTTCGCCGGGGTAGACGCGCTCACCCCGAGAGCTTGCGCGTCGACGTCGGCGCCGCCGGGATCGGCGGGACGGCCGGATGCATCGGCGGCGAGTCCGACAACCGCGGCGGACGCTCGGAGACGATGACCGGCGGCGGAGCTGCGCTCATGCTCGGCACCCAGCTATCGAGGCCGAGCGGCGCGAAGACCTCTCGCCCCTTCGCCGGCAGCGGCTGGAGTGTGCTGACGAGGGCCTCCTTCCGGAGATACAGCTCCTCGCGACGTCCGCCCTCGGCCTCCGTCTTCAGCGTGAGCTCGAATTCGTTCGGGCTCCGCTTTGCGATCTCGCGCACGGTGGGCGCGAACATCGAGACCAGACGGACGACGAAAGGAACCGCGAGCCCGTTCTCGAAGACAGGCTGCCCGTCGAGCGAGACGCTGAGCAGCTGCTCCTTCTGTTCGAGAACGTCGCGGGTCGCGGCCTTGAGCGCCGCCCAGATCCGCTCGATCTGCGCGACGTCCTGCGCGCCGAGGTTTCCGGGCAGCGTTTCGGCGCCCGGCGCGCCCGGATGCTCGACCGTGCCCACCACGCCGCCGTCGTGCCGGCCGAGGTGGAAGATGAGCATCTCCTTCTCGGTGACCTTCCGGCGGAGCGCGAGCTCGAATGCCTCCTCGCTCATCTCGATCTGCATGATCGTCCAGTCGTCGACGTTGAGCTCCTTCGCCGTCACCGTCCCGCGGAGCCAGCTCTTCTCGACACCGACGCGCAGCGCGACGCCCTGGACGAAGTCGGAGACCTTGCGCGGCGAGCTCCACGCCGCCGCGCGATGAGGCGCGATCGTGAAGGACGTCGTGATCCCGTCGGGATGCTCGAACGCCGCGGTTCCGGAGTGCCGCGCTTCCTTTCCGTCGAGGTTGAGGCGGAGCGACAGGTTGGTCTTGAGGACCGGAAAGCGCGCCGCCTTGAGGAATGCCTCGAGCTGGGCGCGCATCTCCGAGGCGCGGCGATCCGAGTCCCCTCGCACCTGCAGCGATTCGCGCTCGTTCGCGGCGAGCGTGTTCCGTCGGTGCTCCTCGATGTAGTGGGTCGCGTATTCGGCGACGACGCGCGCGTATTCGAGCGCGTGCTGGTGCTGGACCTTCTGTGCAGTGTCCTGCACCGCGCGCATCACGACATTGTGGAACTGCTCGAGGGCCTCGAGGCCCTTCACGCGGTTCTGCGCGACCTCGTCTCGCTGCTTCGCCAGGACGCTCCCTTCGACGTCGAGCTGCACGATGCGCGTCGACGCAGCCATGAACGCTTCGAGTGTCGTGAGGAAGTTGTACCCGAGCGGAAACGGCGTGGAGTCTCCGTAGAGGTAACGCATCGCATCGAAGGATAACGAGATTCCGGCGGTCAGTCACAAAGAGTCGACTCTGGCGCGCGGAAACGTCTTCGAACCACGTCTCTACATCTTTCTACTGCAGCCTTCGCGCCTGCTCCGTGATGACCTCATCAGCAGCGTCGATGTCGATCGACACGGGGCTCCCGTGGATGCTGTCGAGCGCCCGCTTCGCGTATCCGCGCACGATCGGATACGGATGCGTCAGCTCGCGCGCCAGCACCGGGGTCGCCTCCTTCACGCGCGCATCGCCGAGGAGTTGGAACGCGACGGCCTGCTCGTGGGCCTTTCCGCGCTCCGCGGTCGCGAGCAGCACGTTCGCGTCGAGCGAGCCGTAGAGCTTCTCTAGCGCGCCCCGCTCGTAGGACTTCTTCCACCACGTCTCCATCGTGGAGACGAGCGAGCCGACACTCTTGTCCGCATGACAGAGCGCACATTCGAGTGGCCGATCGAGCAGCACCTTCTCGACGTCGCTCGGCGAGCCGATGCGGTGATAGCGGGACAGCTTTCCGTCGAGCGACATGTTCTTCCGCGGCATGTGGCACGACATGCAGCGCGCACCCTCGCCCGCCGGATCGTGATGCGAATGCGCGCGGAGCGCATCGGCCGACGCATAGCTCTCGTGGCAGCGCGTGCAGAGCGCGTCCTGTCGTGCCGGCTCGAGCTTGCGGAGAGTATCCGTCCCGTCGTGCGCATGCGGGTCATGGCAATCGACGCAGGCGAGCTTCGACGCACATGCGCCGAGCATCATGTCGCGCGCCTCGCCCGAGTTGATGTGACTGCCGCCGGGCGCGCGCTTGCGCGAGCCGCCTTCCCACGTCGGATCGTAGCCGGAGAAGAGGACTTGATGGCAGCGCGCACACGCACGGTTGAGCGTCGCGGCGCGGGTGTCGCTCGCGCCGTCCGCGCCCGCGCGACGCGGATTCGGGAGGCGGACCTCGATCGCGTCGCTCACGGGCTCGAACGTGGGCATCTTCGTCGGGTCCTTCACGTGCTCGGCGGCACCGAGATGGCACGACTCGCAGCCGATCCCGACCTCGACGAGATGGCTCACTCGGAAACGTGACCGCGTGACGGAGACCGCGTCCGCGAGCGTGGGCTTCGACCTGGGGCTCCCCAGCCGAGCGAGCTCCTCCTCGAGCGCCGAGCTCAGCGCCCCCTGATCCTTCACCGCATACGTCGCGCGCATCGATGCAGGCAGCAGCGGATCGAGCACCTGCCCCTGGTAGCCGCTCTTCCCCGCGAGCGCCCCGAGCACCGTCGAGAGGTACGGCACGGTGTTGTGGCAGAAGATGCAGGTCTGGTTCCAGACCGGACCCGCCTTGAGACCGTCACGCTCCTTCACCATGACGGAGTAGCCCTTGTAGCGTAGCGACTTCGTCGCCAGCAGGTAGCTCACCGGCAGCACGTGCTCCTCGGTGGGATCGCCGAGCACCGCCGCACCCTCGCGCGCCGCCGCGACGGGCACTCCGGCGTAGTCCTCCCGGTGATGCCCGCCGATGACGCGCGTCAATCGGTAGATGCCCTTCCCGAACCGCTTCGACGTGATCGTGACGAAACGTTCGCCGCCGGAGCGCTCGAGGAGCGCCGTGTCATCGTGGAAGCGGAACACGGTGCCGTCGAACGGGCCCTTGATGTCCGCCGCCTTCGCGTCGCGCGTCATGTTGTGCATCGGCGAGCGCAAGAACGAGTCGACGTACGCCGCGTGGCACTTCGCGCACGCCGCACTCCCCGCGTAGTCCTTGAACCGCACGTTGCTCGTGACCGTCGCGCTCGACGTTCCGCCAGAGCTCGCCGCCACCTTCGCGGGTGCCTGGGTCGATCCACACGCCGCCACGAGCGCCACGAGCGCGAGGATGCCGACGAGTGCTGCGGACGAGAAAATTCTCACTGGAAAGCCGGAAGCCGGAAGGGGGACGCGATCAGGAATACACCTTCCGCTCTTTCGCTGACCGTTGCAACGGATGCTGCCCCCCAGGGCGTAGGCGCCAGACGGGTCGTCCCGTTGATCGTTGATCTCATCGCGTCGGAGTTCGTCAGTGCGAGCGCAGCATCGGACGCGCGACGAATGCTCCGCAGTCCACGAGATGAACAGGGTGCACATCTCTCGCGCGAAGGTGCAGTCGCAGCGATGAAGCCCTTTCGAGAAGAAGATTAACAGGGAGACATGAAGACAGTGAGGCGAGAGGGAGGGGCCTTGCTTCGGTTCCGACCTGGACCCTCGTCGCCTCTCGCAAAACGCTTTCGCGTTTTGCTCGCAAATTTGAGCCTCCCACTCATCCGGCGAGCGTCTTCCGCACGGCACTGGCGTCCTTGCCGGTTGCGGGACTCGGACGGAGAGTGGCCCCGTCACGCGGCAGCGTTCATCGTCACAAGAGCTGGACAGCCGTGGATGTCGTCCGCAAGTCGAGCCGCTCTCCTCCTCCCGAAGGTCTCGGGACAAAGCTTGGAGAGCGCACCGTTTGCGGAACAAGGATGGAGCTCGAATGTGAGATCTTCCCTTCCGAACGAAACTTGAAGCGCTCGCGAAGCGAGCGCTTCAAGTTTCGTGAGGGTCCGACAAGGGTCCAGATGAAGACAGAGAGGAGGCCCCTCCCTCTGATCTCACTGTCGCCCTGTCTCCCTGTAAATCTCTCCTCGAGACGACAGTGGCAGCAGTCGATAGAGACCAGAGGTCAGGCGTTTTCCTGTGAAGCCTCTCTGGCGCAGAGAGGCTGGAATACACCCGCGTCCCGCAACAACCCACTAAACAAGTCTCTCCCTGACTTCCTGTAGAACGTCAGCGTCACCGAGACGAGCGCGTCATGCAAGCCACTCCCCCGCCCGCGCCAGCGTTCGCATGTGCTCTCGCACCACGCCGAGGAACGTGCGTTTGTGCTCCGCGTTCTTGATCTTCGAGGCACGCGCGAGCAGCCGGTCGCGCGCCGCCGTGATGGCCTTCTTCGCCCCTTCGGCGTCGCCCTTGTAGTGGAGCGCCTCGGCATACGCGACGCGGATCAGCGCTTCGCCTTCGGCGACGCCACCGACCTGCTCGAGGAGGCGCATCGCCTCGGAGCCGGCGAGGCTCACTTCGTCCGGTGAGGCGCCCTTGTGGATCAACGTCAACGTGAGGAACGCCATCAGCGCTGCACGATACGGCGGCGCATGCTCGAGGAGCGGCAGCGCCTTCAGGGCATCGGCCTCGGCCGCCTCGTGGTCGTTCGCGAAGTAGTGAACGCCTGCGAGATACGCATGCGCGCGTCCCTCGCCGACGCGATCGCGCTGCGCGGCGTATGCCGCGATCACCTCCTGCGTCGTGAGGACCGCGTCGTCGCGGCGGTTCGTCCGGACGTAGAGATGTCCGAGCCTGAGCTTGGCGTCGTTCGCGACGACCGCGAGGCCGAGTCGCTCCGCCGAGTCGCGTGCCTCGCCGAGGACCGCCTCCGCCATCTGATATGCGCCGAGCTCCGATAACGCCCAGCCCGCATTCTGCCTCTGGCGCGCTGCGTTCCGTCCGTCGCCGAGCAGCTCGAAGCAAACTACCGCGTCCGACGCGAGCGTCGCCGCGCGCTCGAGATCGCCTTCCCACGAAGCGCGCGCGACGTTCGCGGCGAGGAGGAATGCTCGCGCGGCCGGCTCTCTCGCGATGAAGATCTCATCGCGGTCGATCGGTGCTAGCAGCGCCCCTGCGACGTCGTAGAGGCCGGCGACGCCGAGCGCGATCGCGATGCGCGAGGTGGCGACGACGCGCGCGGCCGTCATCGGCGGAGCGGCCGTGATCGCGCGATTGCTCCCGGGCATGACCTCCGTGTGCCCGCGGGTCGACGGTCGCGCCGTACCGATCTCGAGGACGCGCTCGGCTACGCTGCGCGCCTCGTCGACGTGGCCGAGCGTCATCGCGGCCTCGGTCGCCTCGGCAGCTGCGGAGTACCAGTCCCCTTCGCCCTGCGGGAGATCGCGCATCGCTGCATGCGCGTGCTCGCGCGCAGCGTCGTGCTCGCCCGACCAGCGCGACGCCTCGGCCGAGATGAGCCGGAGCTTTCCGTGCTCGACGCCGGAGGCGCCGGCCTGGATGGCGCGATCCGCGCGCAGCTTGGCCGCGACGAAGTCGTTGCCTTCGAGCGCCTGGAACGCGGCGCGCGCGTAGAACGAAGATGCGCGGTCGCACGAGCCTCCTCGTTCGAAGTGTTCGCCGAGGAGCATCGGGTCGTGCTCGCCCGCGCGCTCGAGCCACTCGCCCGCGAGGCGGTGACCGAGGGACCGATCGTCCGGCGTGAGCATCTGGTACGCCGCATCGCGGACGATCGCATGGCGAAACGCGTACTCGTGATCCGACGGGAAACGAGACACGTCGCGCCGCTGGATGATCTCGCGTCGCATGAGCTCGCTCAGCCAGGCGTCGACCTCGCTCGCCTTGTACTGTCCGCCCGTGAGCGCGAGGACAGCACCGCGCCAGAAGCTCTCGCCGAAGACGCTTGCCGCGCGAAGGACGCGGCGCGCCATCGGGTCGAGCCGCTGGAGACGCGCCTCGATCATCGCGAGGACGGTCGACGGAAGCGCCCATTGATCCGCCACCGATGCCGAAGAGATCGGCGGCGGCGGCACAGTGCCTGGCGGGAAGGTGCCAGGCCGCGATTGGCCGCGCCCCGTCCCTTCGGCGTACGCGCGGATCAGCTCCTCGAGATAGAAGACGTTCCCCGCGGCGCGATCGAGCAGCCGTGCGACCTCGGCTGCGCTCAGATCCTCACCGAGGACGTCACGCACGAGGCGCTCCCCTGCACGGCGCACGAGCGGACCGAGGCGGACCTCTTGCAGGCTGCGCTGCGCCCAGAGCTGCGGGAACGCGTCGTGGACGTCGCCGCGCGCGACCGCGAGCACCATGAAGCTCCGGTCGGTGGCAGCTCGAAGCGCGGCGTCGAGCAAGTTCACGCTCGGGAGATCACCCCAGTGCAGGTCCTCGATCACGAGGACGAAGGGCGCCGCCCCGGACTCCGCGATGACGAAATCGCAGAATGCTCGGCGCATCTGGTCGCCCATCAGGATCGCGTCCTGACGCGCCGCTCGAAGCTGGACACTGTCAGCGTCCGAGAAGGAGATGCTCGCGATCTCGCCGAGGAACTCCGTGACGCGTGCGACGTCCGTCTCGGGGAGGTTCCGTGCAACGCGGGCGCGTAGCTTCTGCTGCCGAACGACGAGCGGCTCGCCTCCGTTGATGCCCGCTGCGCGGCGGAGGAGCCGTGCGATCAGCGCGAACGGCGATCCTTCGCTCATCGCATCGCCGCGCGCGAGCAGGATCTCCGTGCCGCCTCGCTCGCGGAGATCGCGCAGCAGCTCGGCGACGAGGCGCGACTTGCCCGCGCCTGGGAAGCCGGTGACGAGGACGGCGCGCGCGACCGGCTCCTCCACACACTCCTCGAAGATCCCGAGCAGCGTCGACAGCTCGCGATCGCGACCGACGAACGGTGTCGGCTTGCCGAGGAGCGTGCGCGCCTTCGTATCGCGCTCGCGTAGCCCGCGGATGAAGAGTCCACGGTCGTCGCCGCCGACGTCGAAGCGCATGTCGAGCAGGCCCGCGGTCGTCTCGTCGAGGAAGACAGGGCTCTGGCCGTGGAGGGTCTCGTCGCTGATGCCGAAGCGACGCTGCCGTGCAGACGCGAGGATCGACGCCGCGCGTTCGATCACCTCGCCGACCGCGCTGCGGCCCGTCACGGTCGCGAGGCCCGTAGCGAGGACCACGCTCGCATCCATCAGGTGCGAGCGCAGCGCGAGTGCGCATCGCGCGGCATGCGCAGCCTGGTCACTCGCGCCGCCTTTGCCTGCGAGCGTCACGACGATCGAGCCGTCCGCCAGGATCTCCGCCTCGGCGCCGAAGCTCGCGACGAGCGAGCGCGGATCGAACGACGCTGCCATCGTCTCCATGACACTCGGCGGGACGGGGTCGACGATCGCGATCTCGGACGATTCTCCCTCGGCCGGTGGGAACGCGGCCATGACGACACACACGAGACGCCGCTCACCTGCCGTGAGAGCCCTCATCGCAGCCGCGCTCGCGCGCTGCGCGGGGGAGTCCTTCACCGCGGCGAAGGCTTCGAGCTCCTTCAGGAGCGCCGAGCCACTTCCCGGTCGCGATGCGGCGTGCTTCGAGAGCGTGCGAGAGAGAAGCTCGTCGAGCGCCGGAGGGATCTCGATGCCGCTCTCGCGTAGGCTCGGCGGGCTCTCGAGCAGGATCTTCGCGAGGAGCGCGGCGACGTTCTCGCCCGCGAACGCCGGCCGGCCAGCAAGGCACTCGTAGATCACACAGCCGAGCGAGAACACATCCGCGCGCGCATCGAGCTCCTTCGCGCCACGCGCTTGCTCCGGCGCCATGTAGCCGGGCGTGCCGACCATCACTCCGCTGCGCGTCGACGGTCGCGATGCTCGCATCAGCCGGGCGACCCCGAGATCGAGCACCTTGGCCTGATCGACCGACTTCTGCGGGAGAAAGATGTTCGACGGCTTGATGTCGCGATGGACGATGCCCTTGTCGTGCAAGGCCGAGAGCGCCTCGGCGACACGGCGCGCGAGGGTCAACGTCTCGTGGAGCGTCAGGCCACTTCGTTCGAGGCGCTCGGCAAGGTCCTCGCCCTCGAGCCATTCCATCGCGAGATACGGACGTCCACCCTCGAGCACTCCATGCGCGACGTACCGGACGATCCGCGGATGGGTGATATCGGCGAGGATCTGCGCCTCTCGTTTGAAGCGTTCGGCCTCGCGCGCGAGCGAACCGTAGAGCACCTTCAGCGCGACGAGCCCGCCGGAGAGGCGATCCTTCGCGCGGAAGACCTCGCCCATTCCTCCCGACCCGACGAGCCGCTCGATCACGAAACGGTCGGCGACGATCCGATCCACCACCGGTCGAGACTACCTGACCTTTACCGGCTGGAATACCGACGTGCGCAGATGTTTCCCGGGGGCAGACCACGGAGCGAGGTGACGGGTGACGAAGGGATGGTCGTCTGCCCAACCAATCGCCTACGTTTGTGCCATGGCAGGTCGCGCGAGATCGAAGAAGCCCGCCTCCAAGAAGAAGTCGCGGAAGACGACGAGCTCACGTGCTCGCAAGAAGAGCACGGCGCGAGCGAGGACGACCGCTCGCCCGAAGAAGGCGGCGACGAAGACTGCAGCGAAGAAGAAGACCGCGACGGCGCGCAGGCCGAAGTCTGCGGCGAAGCCGTCGTCGAGAAAACCGAAGAAGAAGTCGGCGCTCGCGAAGAAGAAGGCCGCCGCGCGGCCCACGAAGCGTGCATCGCGCGCGCAACATGCGAAGCGCGCGGCGACGCGCGCGCGGGGTTCTTCGCTCGAGGCACGCGTCGAGTCCGGAGCGGAGATCGCACCGGCATCCTCGCCGACGACGCAGGCCGCAGTGCCGCTTGCGTCGCCCTCCGAGCGCGTCCTCGCCGCGTGCGCCGAGCTCCCGACGGAGCGCTCGCTCACGGATGACGAGCGCGAAGCGATGGGAAAGGTCTGCGAGACCGCTCGTCGCTTCGTCGGCGCAGACGGCGCGCCACCCGCCGTCGTCGAGAGCATCGCCGCGTTCGTCGACGACGTCCGGAACGGGAGACGCGAAGAGCCGAAGAGTCAGGACGTGCGGCTCGGGATCGGCGTCCTCTGGGGCGAGCAGCTCCGCGCGCAGGTCGGCTGGAGGTGGGTCCACCTCACGTATCCCGACGGGTTCGCTTCCTACGCGCTCGTACCGGACGATCGCGCGTTTGCATGCTTCCCACTGAACCGCTTGCCGGAAGCGCTCCGGCCGGGAAGCACGTCGAACCGATCGGCTCACGTGTTCGACTCGATCCGGCAGGGAACCCTCCCCACGCGCAAGCCAAACGCGTATCTCGTCATCGGCTGACCCGTCCGAGCGCGCGAAATGGCGCGGGTGAGTCTCGCGTCACTCGTGCTCGTGCTCGTGCTCGTACTCGTACTCGCGATTGACGACGAGCACTTCACGACGAGCACTTCACGACAGCGCTCCACGAGAAGCACTTCACGTCGAGCGCTTCACGGAACGTGGATCTTTCCCTGCTTCCCCGTCACGTGGCAGCTCGCGGAGTCGCAGCTCGCCGCTTGGCCGTCGCCGAGCGGGGAGCTCATGCTCTCCGTTCCCGCGGCGCTCCTCACGTACGTCTTCGATCCCGCCTTCACGGGGGCGCCTGCGAACCAGAAGAACCCGTCGCTGTCGCTCTTCACGGGTCCGAGCTTCTCGTTGCCGTTCACCACGAGCACGTCGGTCGCGGCGGCCGGTGCGGTGCCACGCATGACGCGACCGCCGTAGGAGAAGACCTTGTCCTTCGCCGCGCCGCCCGCGTTGTGGCACGACAAACAGTCGATCGCGTCGGTCGCCTCGGTTGGTCCGCCCTTTCCCTGATGCGACACGAGCATCGTCGTGGTCGGCTTGTTCGCGTTCGCGTCGTATTCGGCGCCGAACACTCCGCCACCTGGGCCGCTCGTCGTCCCCTCGTTCGGCAGCGGCTTTCCGAGGATGACGCCGGAGGGTCCGAACTGGGGCTCGTCCGGGCCACACGCCCCGAGGGCTGCTGCCAGCAGCATCGTCGTGGGAAGAGCCCATGCCCGTTGCATCGATGGAGAAGAGAGCACGACGCGTGCCTCCTTGTCTTGCTCACCCACGAACGGATCAGCGTAGCCGGATCGTGAAGTTTCGCCGGCGCGCGTTTTGACGCGCATCGTTCGTCGCGATTCTCTGTACTGTAGAGCGACGAATGACTGGCGCGCGGATCCACCAGCCGCAAGCCCCCGCCGTGGGCGCGCGGCCCCGCCCAGCGTCGATTCGACGATCGGAGCGAGGGCACACCGGGTGGACCACTCCGTGCTTGTGGCGCGAGGTGTTTCGCGAGGAGCGTAATGGGATTGGCTGAGGCGGCGCGGCTCGGAGGCCGTATTTTCGCGACGCGCATCGCTCGCACATCGAAGGGATTCGTCCGGCTCGTCGCCGCGCTCCTCACGCTGATCCTCTGCATCCCTGCATACGGCGCCCCTCAAATCGCGCAGCGCGGCAGGCCCTCGCCCTCACCCGCCCCCGCTCCCGAGAAGCCGTCGCGCGGATGGTCGAATCCGAAAGCGCTCGAGCTCGCCAAAGAAGGGATCGAAGCGAAGAAGAGCGGAGACCTTGCTCGGTGCATCCAGAAGGATCAGGCATCCCTCGTCCTCGAAGACCATCCCTACGTACGCCTGCACATCTCGAGCTGCCTCGCCGGCCAACGGCGCTTCAAGGAGGCGCTGATCGCCGCGCGTGACGCGCTCGCCGCGGGCATTCGCAACGAGGACGAGGATCTGAAGCGCGCCGCGACGTCACGCGTGCAGGAGCTCCTGCCGAAGCTCGCGAAGCTGAAGCTCGCGATCCCGAACAAGACGGAGGGACTCAAGATCACGCTCACGCCGGCAGCAGGCGCGGGCGTCGCGGTGCGTGCGAATCAGGTCAAGGCCCCCATCACCGTCGATCCCGGCGAATACACGGTCGAGGCGGTGCGCGAGGAGAAGGGCGACCGCTACTACTTCAAGGAGAAGATCTCGATCGAGGAGGGTGAGGAAAAGGAAGTCGAGGTCCTTCCGAAGAAGGATCATCTCGCCGACGACGTCGAGACCTGTCTCCGCAACGCGCGGACGTACAAGGAGCGGCTCAAGTGCATCGAGGAGCCCTCGACGAGCCCGAACGTCCACGTCGGGATCGAGATGAGCGGCTACACCGACTCGACCGCGGTCCACGTCCTCACGCCCGCGATCAACGCGGCCGTCGTCTCTCCGACCGGAGGATGGAACGTCGGCGGCTCGTACCTGCTCGACATGGTGACGGCGGCCTCGCCCGATCTCGTGTCGACGGCGTCGCGTCCGTTCCGCGAGCAGCGCCACGCCGGATCGCTGGGCGGCGGCTACAAGTTCTCGTTCGCGCAGGTCGGCGTGAACGGAAACGTGTCGAGCGAGCCCGATTACCTCTCGCGCACGCTCGGCGGCAACGTGAGCACCGAGCTCAACGACAAGACGATCACTCCGCGCGTCAGCTACAACTATTCGTGGGACAAGATCGGTTATCGCAACACGCCGTTCGACCAGTTCAACCGCTCGCTCACGACGCACGCGCTCGAGGCGGGCATCACGTTCGTCATGTCGCCGACGACGCTGCTCGTGACGGGCATCTCGATGAGCTTCGAGCGCGGCGAGAACTCGAAGCTGTATCGCTTCGTCCCGATGTTCCCCGCCGACATCGCGCCGAGAGTGCAACCGGGCGCGAGCGTCGCTCTGGTCAACGAGTACCGCCTCAGCGCGCGACCGCGCGACCTCGTCCCGCAGCAACGCGATCGCGTCGCGTTTGGTGCGCGCATCAACCATCGTTTCAGCTCGGGCACGTTGCGCGCCGAGCAGCGGTTCTACACGGACAACTGGGGAATCAAGGCGTCGACGACCGACGGCCGCTACATGCACGATCTCGGCGAGCGCCTGCGCGTGTGGCCACACCTCCGGCTGCACGCCCAGTCGGGCGCGAGCTTCTACCAGCTCGCCTATGCGGCGGCCGTCGACCAGGAGGGCACGCCGATCGAGATTCCCCGCTACCGCACGACCGATCGCGAGCTGTCGCCGATGGCGGCGGTCACGGCAGGCGGAGGCGCGCGCGTTGCACTCACGAGCGAGAGGGCAACGACGCAGTACGCAATCGTCGTGTCCGGAGACGTGATGTACAATCGCTACTTCGAATCGCTCTTCATCCGAAGCCGCACCGCCGTATGGGGAACCGTCGGCTTCGACGCGGAGTTCTGAGCGATGAACGGCCAAGACCTCGAGCACACGATTCAGCCGAGCGGGCGCACGCAGCCCGCGATGCCGAACGCCGTTCGCTGTCTGACGTCGATGCTGTTCGTCGCGGTCGTGATCGGCGCGGCGAACGTCGGTGGATGCACCGATCCGGTACGCGATGCCGAGATTGCCGCGCTCGGGCCGGAGGATCCGGGTGTGCCGCCGGACGCAGAGCATCGTCCCGGGCAGCCCTGCCTGCATTGCCACACGAAGGGCGGCCCGGCGAAGACGGCATTCGCCATCGCGGGCACCGTCTACGAGACCGATGAGCCCGGATCGAAGGGCGCGGATGGCATCTTCGTGCAGTTCGTCGACTCGGCCGGCGGCGCTCCGCGCGAGATCCCCCAGACCGGCCCTTCGGGGAACTTCTACGTTCCGCTGCAGGACTGGACTGATCTCAAGTATCCGGTGCGCGTCGGGCTCTACGAGGACGTCAACAAACCACCGACCGTCGTGATGAAGACCCTCATCGGTCGCGAGGGGTCCTGCAACTTCTGTCACCGGCCGAACGTCGCCGATCCGACCGACGACGAGATCGACGGCAGCCGCAGCTCCGCCGGTCAGATCTTCCTGAGAGCGGTGCCCAAATGATGTCGACGTCGAAGCTTCGCTCCCTCGTTGCAGGGCTCGTCGCGTCGCTCGCGGCGGCCGCGTCCGCGTCCTGCAATCTGGGCACCGAGTCGGGCGAGTACGGAGACCTGCCCGACAAGAGGTCGTTCATCGACAACAAGGTCTCCCTGTTCATGGAGGTCCGGTGCGGCGGGCTCGACTGCCACGGCCAGGACGGACGGCCGCTTCGGATCTACAGCCAGACCGGGCTGCGACTCAAAGCGAAGGAGGACGGGACGCGCGACAACTCGGAGACCACCGCGGACGAGCGCACCGAGAACTATCTCTCCGTCGTGGGCCTCGAGCCCGAAGCGATGTCGGAGTGCTTCGAATCGAAGGGCGCGAAGTACGCGACGTTCCAGCTCCTGAAGAAGCCGCTCGGGATCGAGAACGGCGGCATCCGGCACAAAGGTGGTCCGGTCCTGCGTCCGACCCAGTCCGATCCCGGGTGGCAGTGCCTCTACGGCTGGGTGAGCGACAAGGTGGACGCTGCCCAGTGCGAGCTCGCTTCGAAGATCACGCCGTAGCGTCGAGGCACGCCGTCACGCTCGCCGAGCGGGGATTCGCGCAACCGCGCGGGGAGAGGCGCGAGGGGACAAGGACAGAGGTAGAGAGGTAGAGAGGTACTGCGGCGCTGACGAGCCCCGGAAATCCCTGAGCGAATCAGAGGAGAAAAGCGGCCGCGGGCGCGGTATGCTTTTGCGAGATGATGGCTGTGGAAGGCACGCCGATCCGCGTCGTGGGGCGTTATGCGCTCTACAACGAAATCGCTGCGGGCGGCATGGCCACGATTCACCTCGGGCGTCTGCTCGGGCCGGTCGGCTTCGCGCGTACCGTCGCCGTGAAGCGGCTGCACCCGCAGTTCGCGAAGGATCCCGAGTTCGTCTCGATGTTCCTCGACGAGGCGCGCCTCGCCGCCCGCGTCCAGCATCCGAACGTCGTCGCGACGATCGACGTCGTCGCGACCGACGGAGAGCTGTTCCTCATCATGGACTACGTCCGTGGCGAGTCGCTCTCGAAGATCCTCCGCGCAGTCCGGAAGCAAGACAAGCTCGTGCCGCCTCGGATCGCAGCCGCGATCATGTGCGGGTTCCTCCACGGCCTGCACGCGGCGCACGAGGCGAAGAACGAGCGCGGCGAGCCGCTCGGCCTCGTGCATCGTGATGTCTCTCCGCAGAACGTCCTCGTCGGCGCGGACGGCATCGCACGCGTGCTCGACTTCGGCATCGCGAAGGCTGCAGGGCGCATCCAGGTCACGCGCGACGGACAGATCAAGGGCAAGCTCGCGTACATGCCGCCCGAGCAGCTCGCCGGGCGCGAGCTCACGCGCGCCGTCGACATCTACGCTTCGGCCGTCGTCATGTGGGAGACGCTCACGGCGGAGCGACTCTTCAAGGGCGATACCGAAGGCGAGACGCTCGCGAAGATCCTCCGCGATCCGGTCTCTCCGCCGAGCTCGATCGTCCCGAGCGTGCCGAGAGGCTTCGATGCTCCGCTGCTGAAGTCGCTGAACCGCGACGTCACGAAGCGCCATACGACGGCGAGAGAGCTCGCCCTCGAGCTCGAGCGCTGCTGCGGGATCGCGAGCCCGACCGAGGTCGGTGAATGGGTCGAGGAAGTCGTCGGTCACGTGCTCAACGCACGTGAAGAGCAGATCGCGGAGATCGAGAGCAACTCGGCGGGAATCAGCATCTCGCACTCCGGCCGTCCGCGTGCACACGAGATCGAGAGCGACTCGGACATGTCGGTCCCGAGCTCGCGCGCGATGCTCTCCGCGCGCGGCGGATCCCCGATCGACACGCTGCCGATGGGATCGGGCCCGCAGATCCCGACGCCGGCCAGCAGCCGACGGATCGCGCCGCCGACGCCGACGGTACCGATGACGCCGCGCCGGGTCGACCCGTCGCTGCCCGCCGCGTTCGACGAGGGCACGAGCTCCAAATCGCGGACGGGCCTCACCGGGACGATCATGAGC
>JAEXCN010000216.1 GCA_023402175.1 Pseudomonadota bacterium
TCTGCGCGCTGCTCAGCGACGGCACGGTCGCGTGCTGGGGCGCGAACGGCGCCGGGCAGCTCGGACGAGGCGCCGATGCGGGGACGATCGATAGCTCAGACGCCGTGCGCGTGCTCGGCCTCTCGGACGTCGTCGCGCTCGACCACACGTGCGCGGTCGACAAGACCGGTGGCGTGTGGTGCTGGGGGACCGGTCCGTTCCTCCGTCAGCCCGACGGCGCCGCGGTGACGACAGAGCGCACGCCGGTGAAGCTCGATCTTCCTCCTGCTACGAAGGTCGCGGTCGGCTACGCCACCGCGTGCGCGGCGGCGGAAGGCGGCGTCCACTGCTGGGGCAACAACGCCAACGCCCAGCTTGCTCCGCTCCCGACGCCGTCGAGCGACAAGGGCCTGCCGCGAGCGGTGGCCATTCCGGCGGGCGCGTCGATCCGGTCCATGGCCGTCGGCGAGGCGACGTTCGTCCTTCGCGAGGACGGCTCGCTCGTGACCTGGGGCGCGAACCCGCCGCTCGGACGCGTCTCGTCGGTCTTCCCGGATCCGTCCCCCGATCGCGTCGCGCTCGCAGGATTCTCCACGGTCGACCTGGCGCACGACAACGCGTGCGCCACCGCGGGTGGCATCGGCTACTGTTGGGGCGCTCCCGCTGTCCCGGGCAAGGGATCGCCGCTCGACCGCGCGATCCCCGAGCCGGTCGTGACGCCGGAGCCGATCGTCGACATCGCGACGACGCAAACGCACGTCATTCAGGGTCTCGGCCTGAAGCGGTCGCGGTGGTGCGCGACCTCGATCTCAGGCGACGTCTACTGCTGGGGACTCAACGAGAGCGGACAAGCCGGCGACGGCACGCAGAACTACGCGTTCAACGCCGTCCGGGTCGACGGGCTCCCCGAGCCCGCCGCACGCGTGAGGACGACCCCGAACACGACGTGCGCGCTCCTGACGAGCGGCAAGGTCTATTGCTGGGGCAGCAACTACAACGGTCAGCTAGGGAACGGACAAGTTCCGCTGAGGAGCTTCGTCCCGGTCGAGGTAAAGCTTCCATGAACATGCGCATCGCGAGCGTCCTCGCGCTCTCCGTCGGCGGTCTTGCGCTCTTCGCCACCGCGGCCGCATGCGGAGACAGCCGCGGCGGCTTCACCCCGCCGGCGCCCGGCTTCGACCCCGTCCCGCCGCCGGACGCCGGCGAGTGCCCGTTGCAGTGCTCGCTCGACGGCCGCTCGGTCGTTCGCTCGTGCACCGGCGAGGTCGTCGAGACCTGTCGGCCAGAGCAGGCGTGCGGCGCCGCGCTCTGTCAGGAGCCATGCGCTGCCGCCGCCGCGGATCGAAGCTCGAACGGCTGCGACTTCTACTTCCAAGCGCCCGCGACGCAAGCGGAGTTCGCCGGGTCTTGCTACGCGACGTTCATCGTCAACACGTCGACACTGCCCGTGGACATCACGCTGGAGCGCGAGGGTAAGGCCCTCGACATCTCGCAGTCGATGTTCCGCACGAACCCCGGGGACGCGACGTTGCTCGCGCACTCCGGCCCCATCGGTCCTGGCGAGAGCGCCGTCCTCTTCGTGTCGGAGGCTTCGAGCGCAGCGGCGAGCTCCAGCTCTCACGTGAGCTGCCCGCTCGGCGTGACCGCCGCGGTGCTGGAGGACGACGCGCTGTCGACCACCGGGATCGGCTCATCCTTCCGCTTGAAGGCGAGCACGCCGGTGTCGCTCGTCGCGATGTACCCATTCGGCGGCGCAGCGAGCTTCGTCCCCACGGCGACGCTGCTCCTTCCGATCGTCAACTGGGCGAAGGAACATCTCGTCTTCGCGCCCTGGGAGGCTGCGCGCCGATACGGCTACGTCATCGGTCTTCCGACGGCGCAAGTCGTCGCCGCCGAAGACGACACCGAGCTGACGATCTTTCCGACGCGCGCCATCGAAGATGGGCCCGGCGTCAAGGGCACGCCGGCGCACGTGCCCGCGACGTACCACCTCGATCGAGGACAATATCTCCAGCTCGTCCAGTTCGACGAGCTCTCGGGGAGCGTCGTCCGCTCGAACAAGCCGACGACCTTCTTCAGCGGTCACACCTGCGCGGACATCCCAACCAACACCATAGCTTGCGACATCCTTGGGCAACAGATCCCCGCCTACGAGCACTGGGGATCGGAGTACGTCGCCGTCGGCTACCGGCCGCGCCTCGGCGGCGACGAGGCGATGCCGTACCGCATCGTCGCCGCCCGGGACGGCACGCACCTCGACTACGATCCGGCGATCCCCGCGGGCGCTCCGACCGAGCTCTCCGCCGGTGAGGTCGCGACGTTCCCCGCGGGCGCCGGTGAAGCGTTCGTCGTTCGAACGCAGGACCCCGAACATCCGATCTACGTCGCCGCGTACATGACCAGCGCGGAGGGCCTCTATTTCGGCTCGCCGAGCATGGGCGGCCACGGCGATCCCGAGTTCGTCAACGTCGTCCCCGCCGGCCAGTACCTGAGCGCGTACAGCTTCTACGCGGATCCGACGTACGCGGAGACGTCGCTCGTGATCGTGCGCGCCAAGAGCCAGGGCACCTTCAAGGACGTCTGGCTCGAGTGCGCCGGCAACCTCATCGATTTTCGTCCGATCGGCACGCGAGGCGAGTACGAGTTCACACGCGTCGACCTCTCGAGGCGGCATGGTCCCGGCGCGACGTTCGGCGACAAGACCTGCCAGGCCGGCCTTCAGCGCATGAAGAGCGACGGTCCGTTCACCGCCACCCTCTGGGGCTGGGATAAGACCGCGAGCTACGCGTACCCCGGAGGCATGGCGAATCGCAAGCTCGTCACGACGCCGCTCGACTCGATCCGGTGACGCCCAGAGACGCCTCGGGGTCCGACGACGACAGCCTGGACTCGAATCGGGAACGCGACGAACGGCCGCCCATTCGTCGCGGGAGGGCGCGAATCCGAGAGAGTGTCCCGCCTCGCCGCGCGCCACCTGCTGGATCGCAACCGTTCGCATTCTCGGGACGGTGCGAGCGGAGAGGCCCCGTCCCGCCGAGTGCGCTGCGAACGCGTTAGCGAACGGCTCCCCTTGCGGAGCAAAGGAAAACGAGAAGGCCGCGGTCTCCGCGGCCCTCGTCGTTTTATGCAGATCGCCGTTCTTCTCCTACGCTCCCGATGCCGATGTTGACCGTGAAGGACGTTCGATGAACACGACGCCCGATGGGGAGGTTGTCGATGCAAGCGACTGCCCGTCCTGCGGCGCAGCTGGCGTCGGCGGGCTGGACGGTTGCCGAGCCGTGTTCGACCGTCTGGGGGAGCGTGAGTTTTCCGACCCGGACTACTTCCGCACGCATCGTTTGACCGTGGACGCCTACAGCCTGCAACACCCAGAGCAGTTCATGAAGTCGTCGAAGTCGGCCGCCGCGCACCTGACCGGGATGTGCTGGTCGCTGGAGCGTGGCCGATCGCTCCATCTGCCTGCGCCCCTCAAGCGATGGGTCGATGGCCCCCGAAGCTATGTCCGTGTCGCAGCGCCTCCGGCTCGCGGTAGGGGTTCCATCACGGTCGCCTCCATGGTGGATGCGTCGGATGCGGCCGACTATGAGAGGCTCGCGATGGAGTGGGCCCGGTCGGCTTGGGCAGCATGGGCGGCGCATTGGGGCCAAGCCAGGGCGTGGGTCCAAGAAGCGCTCGACGAGAGCCGGCGCGATACGTAGCTCACGGCTCCAGAGTTGGACCGGCACCTATTCCGCCTGCGCGTGCATCCTCCGACGCCATCCGCCTCGCGAGCGTCATCGAAGCTGAGCCTGAGGTGTACCTAGCCGCAAGCGAATGGGGCGCGGACGCGCGTCAGGGGCAGATTCGGGTGACGGAGCGGATGCGCATCGTGCTGTCGACGTTCGGGTCGTTCGTCTGATCGCCGATGGCGATCGTGCCGTTGGAGGCGAAGGCGTTTCGCGTGAGCTTGGCGACCCCGTCGACGCTGACCGTGGCTACCTGGGCGATGTCCACCGATAGCTCGAATACGTGTTTCGTATTCTTGACGCCGACTGCGGCCGATTGCGTGTCGTCTGCCCAGCCGATTGCGGCTTCATCCAGATAGATCATCTGTCTGCGCTCGGTGGAGATGCCGGCAGCGCCGGAAAACGAGCCCAGGATCGCCGCCCCGCTGTCCAAGGGATTGTGCGGGTCGACGGACGCGACGAGGACCTCGAACTGAATCGTGAACGGCTTTCCGGCCTCGTACGCATTTGCGCGCGAGAGCAAGAGCTGCCCGCTCGTACGCGCTCCGTTCGGGGTCGACGTCGTGATCTGCGTTACGTCGGCGTCGCTCGTGAGGTCGCTCACGGGCACGGAGATGATCGACCATCCCTGCGTCGTGACGTCCGTGCCGCCGACGAGCAGCTTGAAGCTGGGTCGCGGGCTCCAAACCGTCGTGCTCGTCGCCGGGTCGCAGCGTTGGCAGGCGTTGGCCGGATTCACCGCGTCTGCGACGCGGACCTCGCCGTCGATGACGCACGTGGGAGTGCACGCCTCGTTCATGCAGATCTTCCCCGCCCCGCATGCCGTACCGTCGGGATCCAGAGACCAGTCGGTCGTCGAGCGCGCGGGATCGCAACGCGCGCACGCATTCGCCGGGTCGGCCTCACCTGCGGCGACCGTCGCGTTCCCGATCCGGCAGACGACATGGCATTCGCCGCTCCGGCACGCCTCGCTCGCCGCGCAGGCGTGGTCGCACGTTCCGCAGTGCTTCGGATCCTTCTGCGTGTCGACGCAAGCGCTCCCGCACATCACGAGCGACGCGCCGCACGTCGGGCCTCCGTCGGCGCTCCCGTCCGGCACGCTGGCCTCGAATCCGGCATCCGAATCGTCCGTCGGAGGCGCGACGCTCACGCCGCCGTCGCCCCCGCACGCGGGGATCGCGGCCCCTGCCCCGCCCATGAAGAGAGCCAGCAGCGCGGGAATGACGAACCGAGCGGAGGGAGACGATCTCACGCGGCGAGTAAAGTCACGGCGCGCGGAGGAAGCAATCCGCGAACCCAGAAAGCCAGCGGGAACCGCAGAGCTCTTAGCCCATCGAGGAATGAGCCCCTCGAGGAAGAATCTGCCGTCGCGGTGAACGTGCGCTCCGGAGGTGGGGCGTGCCTCACGAAGACAGGCGAAACGCTCCGCTCTGTACGGCGTCGATCACCGCGCTCAGCGTTCGCTCCGGCGTGTGCCCGTCCGTTCGGACAACGTGCCGATCGAGCTCTCCTAGCGAAGTGAGCTGCTGGTAGAGCGAAGTGATGGGTGCGGGATCGGTCAGGGTATCTCCGCCGCGTCGACGGCAACGATCGAGCGCGACATCGAGCGGCGGACAGAGGACGACGTAGTGGATCGGTGCGGCGGTCGCCACGAAGGGCCGCAGGAACCAAGGACCGACGATGCCGTCGAGAACGACGAAGTATCCGCCGCCGGCGTAGCCCTCCGCCACCTTGGCCAAAACGTCGATCACCACGCCGTTCTGTTCATGGGCCTCCGGCAAGTACGGCGCGATCGCGCCGTACTTGATGAAGTGCCAGAAGTCATCGGCGTGGAGGTGCACCTTACGGGACCCAGGCTCGGCGGCGAGGGCGCGTGCCGTCGTCGTCTTTCCAGAGCCCGGCGGGCCGGTCAGGATCAGGAGTTCGCCCGCAAGGTCGATCATGCCCCGATCTAGCGCGCCCCTCTCGACCGCGCCATCGACAGCTCTTTACCTCGGCAATCAAACGCGATCATAGACTGGCACTCGCGCCGGGCGCTGTCGCGGCGCCTGTCGAACACGCTCGACTCGCGCTTCTGCGCGCCTCCTGCGCCGCAATAGCGCGTCGGACTTTCATAGGCTTGGATCGAACGGCTAGAGCTTCGTCTGTCGTCGTCGGAGTCTGAATCTTCGGAATGTCAGGAGTGTGAATCCGCAGCTCGCAGCTCGCAGCTCGCATGAGGGCCGGCCCCAAATCGTTCGAGAATTGATCTTCGCCTCTGGGCAATCAGCGTGGACCGCGAGTAGCGTGTGACGATGCTCCTTCGCTCGTCGAGGTTCGGAATTTGTATTGTTCTCGCCCTCGGCTTGCTCGTGACAGCGAGCTGCTCCACTACCAATGACGACGCGCCGGCAAAGGGCTCCGGCACCGATCCTGGCAACACGCCCGGCACGAACAACGGTGGCGACGGCGGCGCGAACGACACCGGCTCCGTGACCTCCGGATGTTCCGGTGAGGCCTTCCTCGCGTCGCTCGACAAGCAGCGCCTCCTGGTCGGCGCGATGATGGAGGACGACACCGCAAACGGCGCGGGGCGGGCGTTCGACCTCACCTACCTCTACATCGCCGGCGGCGTGTTCGACTCGAACGAGGCGTGTTCCTCGTGCACGGCGGGCTGCACCAGCGGAGGCAAGAGCTGCGCGGGCGCGGGGTGCGCGTGGTGGGGATGTTGGCAAGACACATCGCAGCCGCCGGGCGACTACCTGCGCGGATTCGCTTCTGCTGCCGCGGCGCGGAATCAAATCCCGTTCATTACCTACTACCAACAATTCTTGAGCAGCGGTCGAGCGGAAGGTGAGGAGCAGCTAGGGGCGCTGAACGACGTCTCTGTGCTGCGCCGATACCTCGCAGATTGGCGCTTCTTGCTGCAGCAAGTGGGCTCGGCGCCAGCGCTGCTGCATATCGAGCCGGACTTGTGGGGATATCTCCAATTCTTTCCATCCAATCAAGACCCACGTGCCGTACCGGCGCAGGTCACGGGCGCCAATCCGACGGACTGCGCCGCGATGGAGAACAACGCTTCAGGCCTCGCTCGGTGCATGGTCGCGATGGCGCGCAAATACGCGCCCAAAGCGAAAGTGGGGCTGCACGCGAGCTCCTGGTCGACACGGACGGACGTCTACTTGAACAAGGACGCGTCGTACGACGTCGAGGCTGATGCGAGGAAGGTGGCGGACTTCCTTCTTGCACTGGGAGCTGCCGATACGGATTTCGTCGGTGTCGAGGCGTCGGACCGGGATGCCGGCTTCTACGAGAGCATGGGCGAGAACGTCTGGTGGGATGCGAACAACGCGACGTTGCCGCACTTCCACCAAGCGTTCCGCTGGGTGCGAGCGCTCTCGGAACGGATGAACAAGCCAAACATCTGGTGGCAGCTCCCCGTCGGAAACATGAGCCTGCCGAACAGCGAGAGGCGATGGCGTGACAACCGCGTCGACTACTTCTTTTCGCACACGGCCGAGTTGGCGGCGGCACACTCGGCTGGATTCCTCTTCGGAGCGGGCGAAGATCGGCAGACGACGCCCGAGACCGACGACGGAAACCTCCTCAATCGAGTCCAGGCTTACAAGCAGGCCGGCGGCCAACCTCCTTGCGTGGAGTAGACGCCGGTGCCGGCCAGGCGCGGTGGTGGACGAGCCGGTGCTCGGCAATCCCGCCACGACCTCCGCGCGTCTCCGGCAAGCGGCCCTGCGAGTGCCGACGTGTCCTGGCTTCGTTGCAAGCTGAACCACGGATGCGCGCTCACCACTGCTTCATGGGCGAAAGGCGATGCTGCCGCCTCCGGCGCGACGCCCGTTCCGGCTCGCGACCGGTACCGTCCATGAACTAGCATCACGGGCAATGAGGTGCCCGAGGGGCACGACGCCTTGGAGCGCCAAGCTGGGACGGATCCTGCGCTGCGGGGCGACGCTCGCCTGCCTGCTTGTTGCCCTTCCGGTTCATGCGACCTCGCGGGTACCCATCGCGCTCCGCTATTCGGCACCCGAGGGTTGCCCCACCGCCGACGCTTTTCGTGAGCTCGTTCGACGACGCGGATCGCACATCGTCCTCGCGGGCGAGAGCGAGCGCGTCGTCGACGTGGAGATCGAGACCACCTCGGCGCACGCTCGCGCCACCGTCGTCCTGCCGAGCGACGACGGGAGCGTCGACATGCGCGCAGTCGACGGCCCCGACTGTTCGAGCGTGACGGACGCAGCCGCGCTCCTCGTCGCGCTCTACCTCGATGCCCAGACCGGCTCGATCGACGCACCGCCGGAAGAGCAGCCCATCGTGTCTCACGTGCAGCCGGCGCCACCGGCCGAAAAGCCCGCAGGCGTCGTCGTTCGGCGAAGCTCATGGCGTGTCGCCAGCGAGCTCGGGATGCATGCGGCGGTCGCGTCGGGGCTCGCGCCCACCATCGCGTACGGTGAGTCGCTCTTCCTCGGCATCCTGGTGCGACCCGCCCCGCGAGCATTGCCGGTGCTCTCCTCGTCACTTCGACTCGGAGTATCGACGATGCGAAGCGGTCGCTTCGATCAGGGCGCTCATGCTCGGCTTCACGCCGTGCAGCTCGCGTTCTGTCCGATCGCCATCCCGCTTTCGAGCGTCGCCCTGCGGCCGTGCGCTCTCGGCAGCGCCGGCGGCTACGCGGTCTCAGCGGCCTCCCCGACGCGCTCCGGCGAGGTCGACCGGCCGTGGAGAACCTGGGGCGCAGGCGCGCGTGCCGAATGGACCACACCGCTGTCCGATGCCGTGCGCATCGAACTCGAGGTCGATGGGATCGCGCCCATCGTCCGCGATCGCTTCTATCGGGGGACGACCGCGATTCACCACACACCTCGCACGCTGGTGTCCGGCGCGATCGGGATCGCGGTTCGCTGGCCGTGAGCCTACTTCGCGTACGCGGCGCTCTGGAGGAGGCTCCTCATGCGTCCCACGTACGCGCCGCCCTGCCCCCTCGCCAGGAACTCCTCGCCGATCTTTCGCGCAGCAGCTTCGTCTCCGGCCGCCAGCAGCGCTTCGACGCGGAGGAGGGTCGCCTCCGGCGCGAGGACGCCCGCTGGAAACCTCCGATCGTAGTCTCCAAGCGCATTCTGAGCGCCTGTCGTATCGCCTGCGCGGAGCGCACGTCGGGCACGGTCGAGCGCAGCTACCTCCTCGGCGAGTAGGTTTGCCGTCGGCCCGTCCGGTCTCGTCTCCGGTCTCGTCTCCGGTCTCGTCTCGGGTCTCGTCTCGGGCGCTGGAGCCGCCGAAGCGATGCCATGCAGCGGGGGACGCGTCGCCGCCGACGAGGGCACCGAAGGTAGCGCCGTCACCGAAACGACCGGAGTGCGCTCGCGTTCGTCGGCTTCGTGTGACGAGGGCGCCAGCGCGGCGGTCGCCGTCCCGGGTTCAGGAACCGCCTCCGGCATCTCCGGGACCATGGAAGGATCATCGCCCGTCGCCGCAGCGGACGCAGAAGCCGCGGCCCCGCGCACCACTTCGGGCGACGGCGCTTCGCTCGACGTGCGCGAGAGCAGGAGCGCACCGACGATCAGCGTCACTCCGAGCAAGCTCCAGCCGATCCAGCTCCAATGCGAGCCCATCCCCCATCGCCCCGCCGCACGTGCGACCTCGGCAGGTTCCCCGCGCGCCCCCTCGAAGAGCGCGATCGCTCGCTCCCGCGCAGCAGCCGGAGGCGTCGAAGTCGTGGCTCGCAACAGGGCGACCTCTGCATCGTCGCCGGCACCGTCGAGGAGGCGCACCGGCTCCGTCACGCTCGCACGCTCGTTCATTGCGCT
The DNA here is from genome assembly GCA_023402175.1 of Pseudomonadota bacterium. Lineage (GTDB taxonomy): Bacteria > Myxococcota_A > Polyangia > Polyangiales > Polyangiaceae > Labilithrix. The sequence continues at coordinate 9,503 of JAEXCN010000216.1, forward strand.
TCCTCCAACCGTCGCGAGCCTGCGCGTCGAATCGTGTCCTCGCGGCGGACCAGACGCCGAAACTCGTCGCGAGCGCGGCTCAGGCGAGACGCCACGGTTCCCTCCGGGAGGCCAAGCAGCTCCGCGGCCTCGGGTACGGAGAGGCGTTCGAGCTCGTAGAGGACGAAGACCTCGCGGAGCTTGTGCGGCAGCTCTCCGAGAATGCGGTCGATCCGCTCGCGCTCGCTCTTCCGATGAGCGAGCTCCTCCGGCGTTGGGGACGGATCGACGGCCTCGGGCGGTTCGCCCGCGACGACAGGCCGTGTAGCGCGCGTGTAGCGCAGCTTGTGGACCACGCGGAGGGTGATGCCGAAGACGAACGAGCGCTCGCGCCCAGGCTCGATCGCGTCGAGCCGCTCGGCAACGACGAGGAAGACCTGCTGGACGGCGTCCTCGATGTCGTTCGGGCGTACCCCGAGCCGACGTGCGAACTGCCAGGCGGCGTCGAAGTTGAGCCGCACGATCTCCACCATCCGTTCCCTGGATGAAAGGCTGTGGGTCACGTGGGAAGCTCGCGTGGGGTCCCCGATGGAAGGCACCTCATGCTCCTCTCGAGGCGAGAGGGCCTTCGTGTCTGCATCGGAAGCAACGAGGGCTTGCACCATCGCTCCTTCGACCTCAATCCGAAAGCGCGCCACTTCCGATCGCGAAATCTTCGGCCGGCGAACAAATTTCGATCGGGACCGGGGGGCATCCGGATAGAGCGACCATGGGTGACAGGCAAAGAGCGCGACCGTGGCGCCTCGGCGTCCTCGGGGGCGCGCTGGCCATCGTAGCCGCGTGTGCCGAAAGCAAGAACGTCCTGGTCGTTGCTGCCGACGATCCAAGCGCCGACGGTGGCGCGCAGACGTTCGCTCCTTCTCCGTCCGTGGATGGCGGCGACGCAGCGGTCGTCGCCCCGCCCGAGCTTCTCCTCTGCATCGGCACCGAGTGCCCGGCGCCGTGGGCGACGTGCCCCTCGGAGGACCGGCCGACGTACGCGTGCGGCACCGACCTGAGTCGCGATCCGGACAACTGCGGCGCGTGCGGGAACAAGTGTCTCGCGTACCGGCCGACGCACATGACGTCCCGATGCGTGGACGGTGCCTGCGAGCTCGAGTGCATGAGCCCGCCATTCTCGCTCGAACGAGACTTCGACTGGCGGAACTGCAACGGACTCGTCGACGACGGATGCGAGGTCGACATCCTCACCGATCCGAAGAACTGCGGAGCATGCGGCAACGCCTGCGCGCCCGGCGTGTTCTGCTCCGGCGGCAAATGCGGGTGCGCTCCGGGCCTCATCGACTGCGGGGGCTCGTGTGTCGACCCGATGAACGACGACAACAATTGCGGCGCCTGCAACAACCGGTGCGCGCCGCCGGCGGATGCATGCAGGCCAATGCCGCCGCGCACCTACTACGGCTGCCGTGCCGGCGCGTGCGGAGCGCTGAAGTGCCAGGCTCCGTCGGCGGACTGCAACCACAACATCGACCAGTGCGGAGGAGACGGCTGCGAGCTCGATCGGCTCGGCACTCGGGACAACTGCGGCGGGTGCGGGATCAAGTGTGCTCCCGGCCTCGACTGCATCGACGAAGGCAACGGGCCCGAATGCGGCGTCCCGTGCGTGAAGGCGGGCAAGGTCCTCTGCGGAGTCGAGTGCACCGACGTCCTCAACAACGCGAATCACTGCGGTGGGTGCGGAGCCGCATGCCGACCGGCCGGCCCCAATCAGGCGCGCCTTTGCACCAAAGGCGTCTGCACGTACGAGTGCATGCCGGGCTTTGCCGACTGCAACGATGATCCCACCGACGGGTGCGAGACGAACCTCGGCAGCCATCCCGCGAACTGCGGTGCTTGCGGGAATACGTGCGATCTCGCCACCGGTCAGCCGTGCGTCGAGGGCAAGTGCCTGATGGTTGCGTGTGACGGAGGAGTGACCGCGAAATGAAGCCGTATCGTCGCCGCACCTTCGCGACGGCCCTGGTCCTCGCGCCGGTCGCAATCGTTCCCTGGACGGTCGCGAGCTGTGCCTCGAACGAAGAGGGCGATGACCGCGTTCACGTCGAACCGTCGATCGCGCCCGAGAGCGGCGCCGATGCCGGCCTCGAGGCTGCCGTCGAGGTCCCGGTCGACGGTGGCTGCGATGCGTCCGATCCGAATTGCGTGACCACCCCGGTCTCGTGCGAGGAGGCCTCGTGGTGCCCGGTACCCTCCGGTCTGAGCCCACTCCATGCGCTCGTAGCCGTATGGGGGTCGGCCAAAGACGACGTCTGGGCGTCCGGCTCCGGCGGGACGATCCTCCACTGGGACGGGACGAAGTGGACACCGACGCCGACGTCCGAATCCGTGAAGAACACCTTCCGCACGATATGGGGCAGCAGCGGGCGCGACGTGTGGATCGCGAGTGCGACGGACATGGTCTTCCACTCCGACGGCTTCGTGAACGGAGCGGCGACGTGGACCCGCGCCCCGAACGCAACGGGAGAGGAAAGCACGCGGCCGATCTTCGCTGCGTGGGGCACACCAGGCGGCGCAGTGCGCTTCGGTGGCCGCGGCCACGTCGTCTACGACTTCATGGGCGATAGGACGCTGTTCAACCAGTTCGTCGCAAAGCCGAACGGCGACGGCGGTGTCGACTGGTCGCTCGAGCGGGGTACCGCGACGATCACGGGAATGTGGGGATCGTCGGCGGACGATCTCTGGCTCGTCGGCGACAACAGCGAGAACGTGGCGTGGCAGCTCGGCTGGTCGATGCGCGGCACGCGTACGGCGAAGGGTGCCTTCGCCTGGATCGAGCTCGATACTCAGTCGAGCGGCGTCCTCGAGGCCGTGTGGGGAACCTCGGCGAGCGACGTGTGGGCCGTCGGCGACAAAGGGACGATCCGTCATATCGGCGCCGGCGATACACAATGGGAGATCGTCACCGCGCCGACGAACGAGCCGTTGCACGGGCTCTGGGGCTCGTCCCCGAACGACGTGTGGGCCGTCGGCGACTCGGGGACGATCCTCCACTGGGACGGCGCGTCGTGGTCGCCGTCGATGGCGGCGTTTCCGGTCAACAAGAAGAAGCCGCATCTCTACGGCGTCTGGGGCAGCAGCCACGACGACGTTTGGATCGTCGGCGATGGCATCGCGCTGCATCACACCGGAGGTGCGAAATGAAGCGCTCAATCGGTGGCGCGGGTCTGCTCGCGCTCGTGCTGGGAACAGCGGGCGCCGCCACCGTGGCCTGCGCAGACTCGGAGGCCGATACGAAGGGGCCGGGCCCTGCCGATACGGGAACGACCACGGTTCCCCCCGCATCGGACGAAGCCGGGGCGGACGCCGATACGAGCGCGGACGCAGGCGTCGAGGCGGACGCTGCGCCGCGCGTCTGCTCCGACCACGGCTTCTGCCATACGGTGCTGCCCGCCAATCAGACCCTCGAAGGAGTGTGGGGCGACGGCAAAGGCACCGTCTGGGCGGTCAGCACCGAGGGCAATGTCCTTCGCTGGGACGGAAGCGCTTGGTACGTGCATGCATCCGGCCTCGGGCCTCTTCATGCAATCTGGGGCAGCGCTCCAACCGAC
>JAEXCN010000226.1 GCA_023402175.1 Pseudomonadota bacterium
GGGCAGCCTTCGTCGTCGGCGGGACGTCGCTCGATGACGGCTTCGGTGCCGTCTCGCTCGGCGCGGTCGTGGGCTCGCTCGGCGCGGTCGTGGGCTCGGTCGGCGTGGTCGTGGGCTCGGTCGGCGCGGTCGCGGGCTCGCTCGGCGGGGCCGCCGACGACGGAGGTGCGGTCGATGCCGAGGAGGCGCTTTCCTCCGACGGCGGCGATGCTGTCGACAGCGCGCTCGCAGGCGTGCTCCCGCTCGAGAGCGTCGGCGGGGGCGCACCGCGCGACGTCCCCGGAGTCGCCGGGTCGCTCGATCCCCGATCGAGAAGCGCGATGACGCCGAGCATGACGCCAATCCCGAGGAGCGTCGCGATGACGGCCGTCGCGATGATCGGCGTGAGCGACGGCTTCCGTCGCGAGAGCCCCGCATCCGAGAGCGCCGCATCCGTTCGAGCGCCCGTCGCACGCTCGCCGGATGCCCCAGCGTCCGAGGGCTGGCGCGAAGACTGAAGCGAAGACTGACGTGAAGACTGACCCGACGACTGACGCGAAGACTGACCCGCAGACTGGCCCGAACCCTGACGCACGTGCGGCGCGGCCACCGGAGCGGCACGTACGCTCGCCGAGCCCGGATCCGACGCCGACGAGCCCGCGATACGCGTCTCCGCCCCGACGAGCGGCCGAGGCGACGAGGGCGGCCGGTGAGGCGCCGGAAAGAGCACGCCGGGCGAGAGCATCGTGTCCGCGGCGCCGACCTCGAGCGGCACGCGTCGCTTCTCTTCGGGCGCGAGCTCGTGGAGCGCCGCGAGCATCCGCTCCGCCGACGCGAAGCGATCGGCACGCTCGCGCGAGAGAGCGCGCGCGACGAAGCTCGCGACCTCCGGCGGAATGCTCGGATCGATCGCGCGAACGTCGGGCGCATCGCGCATGCAGATCGACAGGATGATCTGCTCGTACGTCTCGCCCGTGTGCGGCGGACGCCCCGTGAGGCACTCGAACAGGATCGCGCCGACGCTGTAGATGTCGGCGCGTGCATCGACGTCCGGCATCGCCTGCGCCTGCTCCGGGCACATGTAGAACGGCGTCCCGAGGACGGTTCCGCGACCGGTGAGCGCGAGCGGCGAGGTCTTGTCGCGCGGACGCTCGATCTTCGAGACGCCGAAGTCGACGATCTTCGCGAAGAGCGGATCGAGGTCGCTCTTCACGATGAAGACGTTGTCCGGCTTCAGATCGCGATGGACGATCCCTGCGGCATGCGCCTTCGCGAGCCCCTTCAGGACCTGCGCGACGATGTGCATCGACTCCGGCAGCAGCACGCGCCGCATCCTTCGGAGCCGCTGGCCGAGGTCCTCGCCGCGGAGGAGCTCCATCACGAGGTACGGACGACCGTCTTCGGTGCCCGCATCGAAGACCGTGACGATGTGCGCGCTCTCGATCGCGCTCATCGCCCGCGCTTCACGGGCGAACCGCGCGACGACACGCTCGTCGGTCGCGAACTCCTGATCGATGAACTTGATGGCGACGCGCTTGCCGAGCCCGAGATGTTCGGCCTCGTAGACAGCGCCCATGCCGCCATGGCCGACCAGCGCCCGGAGGACGTAACGGCCGGCGATGGTCTTGCCGATCAGCGCTTCGCGAACGGCTCGCGCGCGCTCTAGCTGTTCGTCGAGCTGCTCGCTCATCCGCGCGTCCTGATTCGACGCTGAAGCCTACCAGGACGAGCGGCCGCGCTCGAATGCTCCGGCACCCGGCGCATTCATGCGGAGCGACGGAGCGGCGGAGCGCTTACTTCGCGGCGGCGCCGAGGCGGTGAACCTGGGCGGACAGACGCGAGATCGTGCGCGAGGCAGCCTTCGAGTGGACCGCGCCCTTCGTGGCGGCCTTGTCGAGCGCCGTCGTCGCAGCCTTGAGCGCGACAGTCGCGGCTTCCTTGTCCTTCGCGTGAAGAGCCGTACGAACTCGCTTCACGAGCGTACGAACCGAGCTGTTGATGGCGCGGTTGCGAGCGGTTTTGACGATACGCTGGCGGTTGCGCTTCTCTGCGGAGGGATGATTGGCCACTTCAGGATCCTCGAACAAAATGGCCCGTCGGGGGCCTGGGGAGGGCGCACTTTACGGGCGGTGCCGGGAAAGTCAAGCTGGCCTTTGGGTTTGGCCGTCGGTCCGGTCCGCTCGTCAGGCGCTCCTTTAACTAGCCGAAGGACGCCCGAGGGCCAGCGCGAGCGTTCGACGGGGCGTGCGTCCGCGATAAATCGCGCGTCTCCGGCACTTCTTCTCGAGAGCGCTCCTTGCCGGCTCGACGGCGCTAGCGCGCCGGACGGCCGATCCAGGCGCCCGCGCACGCGAGGGCCCACGCGATCGGCGAGAACGCCAGGGCGAAGACGAGCGCCACCGGGGCGGCGAGCCCGAGGAGGACGAGCGTGACGGCAATGGCGAGCCCCGAGGCGAGCGCCGGCTCGAGCAACGTCGGCAGGTTCGACGCTCGCGCGACGAGGTAGCCGCTCACCGGGAATGCGAGGAGGATGCCCGAGCCGAGCAAGGCGACCGGCGCCGTCGTGCTCACGTCGTGCTCGTCGACGACGGAGAAGTCCACGTGGGCCCAGTGCCCGAAGGCGACCGATAGCGCGAGGCCGACGGTCATCGCGCCCACCGTCACGAGCACGCCGAACAGGATCCAGCGAAACGTGATCGGTTGCCCTTCGCGGCGCATCGCCTCGCGCACCGAGCGGAGGCTCGGCGGGCTCGAGACCACGTAGAGCGACGAGACCCGCTCGAGCAGCACCGACGTGCGCGAGCCGTGCTCGGCGAGGAGCTCGTCCTCGCGCGCGCGAAGGTCGCGGATCGCGAAGATCGTCGCGATCGCCATGGCGAGGAGGAGCGGGATCGTACCGACGAGAGCGCCCGGGCCACGGCCGTAGACGAGATGCGCGTACAGGCCGTGCGCCGCGGTCGCGACGACCCATGCGCCCGGGAAAATCGCGCCCGGCCGCTTGATCCGCTTCGCGCGACCGAGCGCATATCCCCACGCGCACGCGAAGAAGACGTGGGCCGGAAGCGCGACGAGCGTGCGCAGGATCCAGACCCATCCGAGCGTGTGCTCGCGCAGCGTGATCGCGTTCTCGATCGTGGCGAAGCCGAGCGCGGCTGCCGACGCATAGACGAGGCCGTCCATCGGCTCGTCGAAGTACTTCGAGCGAAACGCCGGCCACATCGCGGCGACCTTCGACGCTTCGCGGATCGGTGCAGCGAAGCCGAACAGGAAGAGGATGCTGCCCGCGCTGCCCGCCACCTGCGCGTTCATGGTGAGCCCCGTCCAGAGCGCCGCACGACCCTCGAGGAGCGAGGTGGCCATCTTCCCTGCCCCGCCGAGGACGAAGACGAGCAGCACCAACCAGAGCGGCTCGCGGCGCCGATCCGACAGGTAGATGACGAGGAGGAGGAGAAGCGCCGGGACGAACGACGGCCCGATCCAGCGCAACGCCGACAGGTGCACGCGCAGGAGCTTAGCGCGCTTGATCCGCGAGGGAGAAACTCGCGGGAATGATCGAGCGTCGTCAGCTGTCTGCACAGACTAGTCTGCCGTCGTGCTCGTTCGTCCACGCCGGGCTCGGGCCGCCCGGTCGCCGGAGGAAAGGATGAACGAGCTCAACGTACTGATGACCTTCACGGGTGGACTCGCGGCGGCGCTCGCGCTGGGTTTTCTCGCGAAGCGCCTGCGCCTGTCGCCCATCGTGGGGTACCTGATCGCAGGTATCGCCGTCGGCCCGTTCACCCCCGGGTACGTCGCAGATCACCACGTCGCTGAGCAGTTCACAGAGATCGGCGTCATCCTCCTCCTGTTCGGCATCGGCCTCCGGTTCCACCTTGCCGAGCTCATCGCCGTCTGGCGGATCGCGATCCCCGGCGCGCTGTTCCAGAGCGCGATCTCCACGGTGGCGCTCGCGGCGCTCCTGCGCCTCGTGGGCTACGACTGGCAGTCCGGCATCGTCCTCGGCATCTCGATCTCCGTGGCGAGCACCGTCGTGATGGCGCTCGTGCTCGCGGAGCGGCGCGATCTGCATGCTCCGATCGGGCACATCGCGATCGGATGGACGGTCGTCGAAGATCTCCTCACGGTCACGGCGCTCCTGCTTCTCCCGATGTTCGTCGGCAACGCCGGAGCAGAGACGACGAACGTCGGAGCAGCGCTCGGGATGGCCGGGCTCAAGATTGTCGCGCTGGTCGCGCTCGTGATCGTGCTCGGCAAGTGGATCATCCCGTGGGCGCTCGGGCACATTGCGGCGGCGCGCTCGCGCGAGCTGTTCACGCTCTCGGTGCTGGTGATCGCGCTCGGGATCGCGGTCGGGTCGGCGAAGCTCTTCGGCGTCTCGATGGCGCTCGGCGCGTTCCTCGCGGGACTGGCGGTCGGCCGCTCCGAGTTCGCGGCCCGCGCGGCGAACGATGCGCTGCCGATGAAGGACGCCTTCGCCGTCCTCTTCTTCGTGTCCGTCGGCATGCTGTGCAATCCGCGCAGCCTGGTCAGCTCGCCACTGTTGACCGGTATCGTGCTCGCCGTCGTCCTGCTCGGCAAACCGCTCGCGGCGATGCTCGTCGTCAAGGTTCTGGGCAAGCCGATGTCGACGGCGGTCGCCGTCGGCGCTGCGCTCTCGCAGGTAGGTGAGTTCAGCTTCATCCTCGGCACCACGGCCAGGGCGCTTGGCGTGATCGACGAGCGCGGCTGGAACGCCCTCGTCGGTGCGTCGATCATCTCGATCGCGCTGAACCCGACGGTGTACCGGCTCGCGCGACGATGGTCGGGAGGCGCAGATGCGCAGGTCCCCACGAGCGACAAAGAGCAGCCCATCGATCACCGGCGCTGCATCCTCGTCGGGTACGGCCCCGTCGGGCGGACGGTGCATCGGATCGTCGCCGCGCACGACGCCGACGTGACCGTCATCGAGCTGAACCTCGACACTGTCCGGGAGCTGCGAGACGAAGGAAAGGCGAAGGCCATCTACGGCGACGTGCTTCGACCCGGCACCCTCGAGGAAGCCGGGATCGCGACCGCCGGGAGCTTGATCCTCAGCGTAGAGATCGAGGACGCCGCCGAGCTGATCCGGCAGGCGCGCGCCGCGAACCCGGAGCTACGCGTGCTTGCGCGTTGCGCCCATCTCCGGGACGCACCGGCGCTCCGGAAGGCGGGCGCGACGGTCATCGCCGGTGAGGCCGAGGTCGCGATCGCGCTTGCGGAGGAGGTGAAAGAGCGGGCCGGCCACGCGAGAACGAGCGAAGGCCCTGGCCCCGCGTCCATCCGCGAGCGGCTCTACGACGAGCAGCCGACCGCCTGATCGTCGGGCTGGGCCCGCCCCCCCCGAGCCGCGACTGCGGAGACCCTACGGGATCACTTCGCGACGCAGCGCTTGCCCTTGCACTTCGGGAGAGCGGGATCCTTGCAGTCGCGATCCTCCTTGCACTGGACGCACTCGTCACCGTCGCAGAGCGGCGTCGGAGCCGCGCACTGCGCATCGGCCGTACACTGGACGCACTTGCCCTGCCCCTTGCAGTACGGGGTTGCCGTACCGGCGCAGTCCGGATCGCCGAGACACTGCACGCACTCGGAGCGGGCGGCATTGCAGCGCCGCTTCGAGGCCGAGCACTGCGTGTCCGACGTGCACCCTGCCCTGCACTCGAGATCGCCGTTGCAGATCGGCTCAGCGGCCGGGCAGTCGGAATTCGTGAAGCACTGGACGCACTTTCCGGTGCGCGCGAAGCACTGGGGATTTCCGGCAGAGCAGTCGGAGCTCTGACCGCACTCGACGCACTGGCCGCTCAGCGCATCGCAGATCGCCTTTCCACGCTCTGTGCAGTCTGCATTCGTCTGGCAGCCGAGGCACTGCCCGGTGGCGGTATCGCAGATTGGAGCGTTGCGGGGACAATCGCTCGCTGCCTTGCAGGCGGGATGGCACTTGTGGTCTTCCGGCCAGCAGGCTGGCGAGCTCGCTCCGCAGTCCGAGTTGGCGCGGCACTCGACGCAGTCACCATGCACGCAGAGCCTCGCCGATGCTCCACACTGCGTGTCGGCCGTGCACCGCACGCAGCCAAGCGCCGGATCGCATTGCCTGCCGCCGCCACAACCGTTCGCTCCGCAGATGGCGGAGCCAGCTCCGGCTGTACCGCTCGACGACCCACCATCGTCGGACGAGCCACACGCGACGACGACGGCGACTGCACTCAATGCGAAGAAGAAGGTGGAACGAAGCTCCATCAGTGCACCTCTGCGCCGCAGGCTACGACGAGGTGCGATGCCGAAGCGATTGGTCACGAAAGTGGCCAACCTGGTCGCCTTCGGGTTCAGCCGTCGATCCCTGCAGACTCGCGCACGGATCGTCCGTGGCGAGCTATTTGCTTCGGTGGGGCGGCGCGGTCCGCGC
>JAEXCN010000291.1 GCA_023402175.1 Pseudomonadota bacterium
TTAAGCCGATCGCACCTGACGATCGTGTTGTGCGCGGCAGCGCGCAAGTGATCGATCTTGCTGTGTTCTAAAGATCATCCGCATGCGCGAAGCGTTTCGTGAGAGGCGACGAGGGTCCAGGTCGAGAGTGAAGCAAGACCCACTCCCTCTCGGCTCTCTGCCTTCCCGTCCTCCCTGTTAATCTTCTCTCCGCGCCGAGCCCGGCCCGAAGAGGAGTGACATGGACTTCTGCTGAAAGGCAGATCGATCATCGCTCGGGCATCCGCGGAGCAGAGCGTCACAACGGTCGGGGCATCCGACGGGTGCGCCTCGACACGACGCTGCGACGCGATCGGCACGATCGGCCCCTTGCGCTCGGAGCATGTGCGCCTAAGCTATGACGCGCCGCGTCGTGCGGCGGAGGATGGCCATGCCGCTGCAGACGGGGACGCTCGCATCTCCTCCCATCGATTCCGGCGCACCCGACGATGGCCCGCTCCCTTACGTCGACGCGGGGGGCGGGCCCAACGTGCTCGTCCTCTTGCACGGCAACTTCGGCTCGCCGCTCTGGTGGCGTCCGGTCCTCGATCGACTTCCGCCGGGGTTCCGAGCGATCGCGCCCGTCCTCCGCGGCTGCGCGGGAAGGGCGCTCGGGCGAGCGCGCAGAGGCTCGGTCGAGATCACGGACCTCGCCGACGACATCTTCGATCTCGTCCAGCGTCTCGGCCTTCCGCGTTTTCACCTCGTGGGCCACTCGCTCGGCGGCGCGGTCGCAATGCAGCTCGCGCTCGATCATCCCGAGGCGGTCCGTACCGTCACGCTGGTCGCGTCCGCTCCGGCGGCCGGGCTCTCGGCGATGCGGGAAGGGAAGTCGCCGGCAGCGCGGCTCCTGCGGATGTTCGACCCCGACTCGGGATCGTCGATGGGGCTCCTCGAGATGTCGTTCCGGATGCACTCCGCGTTCGGTACGAAGCGCATGATGCTGAAGAGCGCGCTTGCCGACTTGATGCCGACCGCGCCGGACGAGGGGCCCATGTTCGAGGCGCTCGTCGACGACGCGGTCCGGATGATGCCGGAGGCCGCGGTCGCGTACTACAAGGCGCTCCATCGCTGGAACGTCGAGCGCGAGCTGCGGCGGATCTCGATGCCCACGCTCGTGCTCGCGTGTGGCAAAGACGCGATCGTCCCGCGCGCAGCGCTCGAGAAGACGGCGGGCCTCTTGCCGAGAGGCGAGCTCGTCGAATGGCCACACGTCGGCCATTCACCGATGATCGAGTCTCCCGACGCCTTCATCGAGCTCGTGATCGGCTTCTGCGTTCGCGAGTCGTGGTGGGCGCGGGTCTGGACGTTCCTATGGCTGTTCTGGAGTCGCGTCGTGTCCGCCCGTAGGCGGGGCATCCGAGCGCGTCTCGACCGCAAGACGCTTCCGCAGTCGAGCGTGAGCTAGGACGTCACGGCTCGACTGCGAACGCCCGTCTCTCGGAAGAGGCCCTCACGCCGCGGCGCGCTTCGTACGGGAACGCGACGTCCCCGTCGTGCGCTTGCGGCGGCGGCCTGCTGCCTGGCGTGCTTGACGCGACAGCGCGCGCGACGAGGCGGCCTTCCGCGGAGCACGCGCGAGCGCCTTCTTCGCGCCGCGTGAGCGCTTCGGCGACGTCTTGCGCGTCGTGCCCGACTTCGCCTTCGCGGTCTCGCGCTTCGCCTGCTTGCGCGTGCGCTCGGACGTCGTGCCCTTCTTCGGAGCAGGCAGCTTCACGCCCGAGCGGCGTGCCTTCGAGAGCCCGATCGCGATGGCCTGCTTCGCGCTCTTCGCTCCGTGCTTGCCCTCACGGATGTGCTCGATCTCCTCGCGAACGAACTCACCGGCCTGGGTGCTCGGCGCCTTGCCCTCGCGCTTCGCCTTTCGAGCGCGCTGGATCGTCTTCTTCTCCGGCATGACCTGTCTCCTTCGAGGCGCCGGCGAAGCAAGGAGATGGCCACGTTGCCTACGATCGAACGTCGGCTGGGGATTTTCTGGGGATTGCGCGGCGCGACCCTGCCGAACGCGCGGACGCGCATCTGGACGCATGCGCGACCTTTTCGACACGTGCGGTCGCGAGATGCCTCGATTTCGCGCGCTCGAACACCGGGCGCGGGTGCGAACCATCGTGCTCTGCACGGCGCGATGGCGCGGATCCACGCCCGGATGGTCAGGCGCTGCGATGTCGATCACACCTAGAAGGTGACCACTCCGCGGATCGACTCGCCCCGGCGCATCAAGTCGAAGCCCTCATTGATGCGATCGATCGGCATCACGTGCGTGACGAGCGAGTCGATGTCGATCTTCTTCTCCATGTACCAGTCGACGATCTTCGGGACGTCCGTGCGTCCACGTGCACCGCCGAACGCCGATCCCTTCCAGACGCGACCGGTGACGAGCTGGAACGGGCGCGTCGAGATCTCCTGGCCCGCGCCGGCCACGCCGATGATGACGCTGACGCCCCATCCGCGATGGCAACATTCGAGCGCCTGCCGCATGAGCTGCGTGTTGCCGACGCACTCGAAGCTGTAGTCGGCGCCGCCCTTCGTGAGCTCGACGAGGTGCGCGACGAGATCGCCGCCGACCTCTTTCGGATTCACGAAGTGCGTCATCCCGAACTTCCGTCCGAGCGCCTCGCGAGCGGGATTGATGTCGACACCGACGATCATGTCGGCCCCGACCATGCGTGCGCCCTGGATGACGTTGAGGCCGATGCCGCCGAGGCCGAAGACGACGACGTTTGCGCCCGCTTCGACCTTCGCCGTGTTGATGACGGCGCCGATCCCGGTCGTCACGCCGCAACCGATGTAGCAGACCTTCTCGAACGGAGCGTCCTCACGGATCTTCGCGAGCGCGATCTCGGGAAGGACGGTGTGGTTCGCGAACGTCGAGCAACCCATGTAGTGATGGAGCTTCTTGCCGCCGAGCGAGAAGCGGCTCGTGCCGTCCGGCATCAGGCCCTTGCCCTGCGTCGCACGGATGGCGGTGCACAGGTTCGTCTTGTGGCTCAGGCACGATTTGCACTGCCGGCATTCGGGCGTGTAGAGCGGGATGACGTGGTCACCCTTCTTCAGCGTGGTGACCCCCGGCCCGACGTCGACGACGACACCGGCTCCCTCGTGGCCGAAGATGACCGGGAACAGGCCTTCCGGATCCGCGCCCGACAGCGTGAACTCGTCGGTGTGGCAGATCCCGGACGCCTTGACCTCCACGAGCACTTCGCCGGCCTTCGGGCCTTCGAGCTCCACCTCTTCGATGGTGAGCGGGGATCGGGGTTCGTGGGCGACGGCGGCGCGGGTCTTCATCAGATGGGTAGCATCGCAAGTTGCCGCAGTGTCGACAAGGCCGGGGAAGGAGCGGTCCGGACACGCTTTGTAGGCGCCGCGATTTCCTGCCCACCTACCGCTCAGCCAGGACTGCGTCTACGGTGCTGTCGTGGGAAGCGAAACCTGGCACGAGCCATTCGAGTCTTTGACGCAGTACACGCGTGACATGCATCGCGCGATCGTCTCGCTCATGGAGGAGCTCGAGGCGATCGACTGGTACCAGCAGCGCATCGACGTGACGCCGGACGAGGAGCTCAAGTCCGTTCTCGCGCACAACCGCGACGAAGAGGTCGAGCACGCGATGATGAACCTCGAATGGATCCGGCGGAACAATCCCACCTTCGACGCCGCCGCGCGCATCTTCCTGTTCAGCGAGGGACCGATCACCGAAGTCGAGGAGAAGATGGTTCAGGAGAACGGTGGGAGCGGCGCGAAGGGCGGCGGTACGGACGGCGGCGGCCAAGCGAAGCAGCCGGCGTCCGACGGATCGCTCGGCATCGGAAGCCTCAAGCTCGCCTGACATCCATCAACGAGAAACAGAAACGGGAAACCAACGCCGTGGATCTCCTCAAGCGCAATCTCGCCCCGATTCTCCCCGAAGCCTGGAAGCTCATCGATGCTGAAGCATCCCGGGTGCTCCGCCTCCTGCTCGCGGGTCGCAAGATCGTCGACTTCGAGGGCCCGTTCGGATGGTCGTACGCGGCCGTCAACACGGGTCACCTGAAGCTGCTCTCGAGCGAGCCCGCACCGGAAGTGCATATGGGCATCCGCGAGGTGCAGCCGCTCGTCGAGGTGCGTGTTCCGATCAAGCTCTCCATCATGGACCTCGACACGGTCGCTCGCGGCGCGGAAGACCCAGACCTCGAGTCCGTCGTCCAGGCTGCCGAGAAGATCGCCTTCGTCGAGGACAACGCGATCTTCAACGGGCTCGCAAGCGGAGCCATCAAGGGCATCTTCGAGGCGAGCCCGCATCCGGTGCTGTCGCTCCCGGCGAACATCCTCGATTTCCCGAAGGCCATCCTCGATGCGAAGGAGACGCTTCGCCGTGCAGGCGTGAACGGCCCGTACGTGCTCGTCCTCGGGGCGGCGCTCCACGATCAGGTCCTCACGGCGACGGACGAAGGCCATCCGCTCGCGAAGCGGATCGAGCAGCAACTCGTCGACCGTCCCATCGTCCGCGCGGAAGCGATCAAAGGCGCGGCGGTCATGTCGCTCCGTGGCGGCGACTACGAGCTCTACGTCGGCCAGGACCTCTCGATCGGCTATGCGTACCACACGAAGGACGAGGTCGAGCTGTACCTGACCGAGTCGTTCACGTTCCGCATCATCGAGCCCGCGGCGGCGGTGCGGATCACGAGCCAGGCGAGGTAGGGCTCAGCTCGGCGATTCGCCAGGATCGGCGAGCCGAGCCGTCGCCTTCGGGTCGAGGAAGTAGCCGTCGTCGTCGTGGAGAAGCGCTCCTTCGAGCGCCACACGACGCAGGCGCGCGATCGTGACGTGGAGCCGGTTCTTCGCGGCGGCGGGCAGCACCCGCTCGTCCGGCCAACCGGCACGCACGAGCGAGTGTGGCGGAACCGGCCGCCCCGGGTGCCGCATGCGCTCGAGCGCGAGTCGGATCATCACGCGCGAGATTGGACGATCGGCCCCGAGCTTCGCGACCTGACCCGAGACGGTGCGCACCCAGCTTCCGTCGCTCGCGACGACGAGCCCCGTGTCGGGACGGCGTGACGGCGGTGCCGCTCGCGACTCCATCGACGCGAGCACGCGATGCGCGAAGCGGATCTCCTCGACCTCGGTCGGCCTCGGCGAGCGCGCGGGAACGCGGTCGCCGACGATGCTCGCCAGGAGCTCGATCGCCTCGCGCCGCGCCGCGCGCGCATCTCCCTTCGCGAGCTCGCGTGCGCGTGCGAAGCCGTCTCGCGCCGCCGGAATCCTTCCGAGCGCGAAATCCACGACGGCGGCGGTCGCCGTATAGAAGGCCGCGACGGCGCGGTCCGATGCGCGAGCAAGGCGCACGATCGCGTCGCGGTACGCGGTCTCGGCGTCCGCGAGCAGCCCCTGCTCGAGCGCGACGTTGCCCAGATAGCCGAGGAGGAGTCCTTCCGTGTGCTCGTCGCCGACGTCGCGGACGAGACCGAGCGCGATGTCGAGCTGACGGCGCGCGTTCGGCGTCGCGCCTTCCTCGGCGTCGATGAGCGCGAGCAAGACGACCGTCCACGCTTCGGAGCGGCGATCTCCCGCTTGCCGGAGGAGCACGAGGGCGGCGTCGAGATCGCGCCGCGCCTCGGCGAGGCGTCCATCGTCGAGGAAGCGGCTGCCGAGCATCATCAAGACGAATCCCTCTTCGCGGACATCGCCTGCTGCACGCAGGAACGTTCGCGCGCGGCCGAGCTCCACGACGGCATCGTCGTTCCGACCAGCCTCGGAGAGCACGTTCGCGAGGTCCTTGCCGACGATCCCTTGCGTGCGATCGTCGGTCGACGCTTCGGCCGCACGGCGCGCCTGTTCGAAGAGGGCGACCGCGCGCTCGACGTCACCTTTGAGGCCGGTGACGAGCGCGAGCTTGCTCGTCGCCAGCGCCTCCACGCGGCTTGCGCGCGCACGACGCGCCGCCTTGCGTGAGCTCTCGAGATCGCCGATGGCCTCGTCGCGCTTCCCTTGGAAGATGCGCGCGAGCCCGCGCGAGAGGAGCAGCTCGGCCCTGTCCGCGGGTGTCGGATCGAGGTCGGCGAGCGCTCGCGACGTCCGGTCGATGAACGGGGCGAGAGGCCCGCGTGCGAGGGCGACCGGCGCATACGCGAGAAGGGCCGCGACGGCTCGGCGATCGCGCGCGCGATGCGAGCGATCGAACGCGCGCTCGAGGTTCTTTTGCTCCGCGGCGAGGAGGTCGACCGGAGGCGCCGGGACGCGCGAACGCAGGCTCGCGTAGTGAGCCGCATGCCGCTCCTCGACGACCGCAGCGTCCGTCGTCTTCGAGAGCTTCTCCGCTGCAAATGCTCGCAGCGTCTCCGAGAGCGAATAGCGGCGGTCCTCGCCGTCGTCGACTCGGACGAGCGACGCTTCCACGAGACGTTCGAGCGCACGCGCGACGCGAACGCGATCTTTCGCGGGGACATCGCCGGTCCCCGTCGCCACCGCGCACGCCGCATCGAGGAGGAAGCCGCCGCGGAAGCACGAGCACGCTGCGAGCAGCCGCGCGTCTGCCTCGTCGAGCTCTTCCCACGACAGCTCGAGCGCCGACCGGATCGATCGCTGCCCCCGTTCGTCCTCGAGCAGATCGAGGCGCTCGGCGAGGAGACTCGCGATGTCCTTCTCGGACATGGCCACCATGCGCGAAGCACAGAGCTCGATCGCGAGCGGAACTCCTTCGAGCCTGCGCACGATGGTGCCGACGGTCCGAGCGTTCGCGGTGGTGATGCGAAACCCTGACCGGGCCGATGCGGCGCGCCTCGCGAACAGCTGGACGGCGGCTGCTCTGGCGATCTTCTCGGGGTCCTTCTCGCGCGCAGACGGCACGTCGAGAGGGCCGAGCTCGACGCGATGCTCTCCGACGACGCCGAGGCGGCCGCGCGCGGCGACGAGGAACGATGCGCTCGGCGCTTCCCGTAGCCACACGGGAAGCAGCTTCATGAGCGCGACACGGCATCGATCCGCGTCGTCGAGGACGACCAGCACCCGCCGGCGTGCCGCGAGCGCGCGGCCGATTCGCTCGGAGACATCCGCGCTCGCGCTCGCGGTCATCCCGAGAGCGCGTGCAAGCTCGTGGACGACGTCGCTCGTCGTGCGTGCACCTTCGAGGTGACAGACGATCGGTCCCGAGTCTCCGTGGGCTCGGGACCATGCTGTCCCGTCGGGCTTGCCCCGACGCTTCTGGCTCGCGAACGCACGCGCGAGGGCGCTCTTGCCGATCCCGGGTGGTCCCGTCAGGACGACGAGTCGATGCACCGATGTCGCGCGTGCGAGCGCGAAGCCCTCGGTATCCCGGAACGCGAGCGACTCGTCCGCCATGCGATCGGCTCATGAGCAGCATACACATGATCTCGATCGCCCAGGCACCGCCGTGCGGCGGACGCGGCGGGTGGAACGGCGCGGAGCCCGCAGGAAGGCGAGCCCCCGTCCGCTGTCAAATGTCGAAATACAGATAGAACTCGTGCGGCGTCGGCCGCATGCGGATCGGGTTCAGCTCCTTGCTCCGCTTGTAATCGAGCCACTCGAAGATCGCGTCCTTCGTGAAGACGTCGCCGCGGAGGAGGAACTCGTGATCGCGCTCGAGCGAGTCGAGCGCCTCCTCGAGGCTGCCGGGCATGTGCGGAACGTTCTTCAGCTCTTCGGGACTGAGGGCGTAGATGTCCTTGTCGAGCGGATCACCCGGGTCGATCTTGTTCTGGATGCCGTCGAGACCGGCGAGCATCATCGCGCTGAACGCGAGATACGGGTTGCAGCTCGGGTCGGGGAAGCGGACCTCGATGCGGCGCGTCTTCGGCGACGGACCCGTGATCGGGATGCGGACCGAAGCGGAGCGGTTGCGGCTCGAATAGGCGAGGTTGACGGGCGCTTCGAAGCCGGGGACGAGGCGGCGGAAGCTGTTCGTCGTCGGGTTCGTGAACGCTGCGAGCGACTTCGCGTGCTTGATGATGCCGCCGATGTAGTGGAGCGCCATCTGCGAGAGGCCCGCGTAACCGTCGCCGGAGAAGAGCGGCTTGCCCTCCTTCCACAGCGACTGGTGCACGTGCATGCCCGAGCCGTTGTCGCCGAAGAGCGGCTTCGGCATGAACGTCGCCGCCTTGCCGTGTTTCCGCGCGACGTTCCTGATCACGTACTTGAACCACATGAGCTGATCGGCGCACGGGAGCAGGCGACTGAACTTGATTCCGATCTCGCACTGACCGCCGCTCGCGACCTCGTGGTGGCCGACCTCGACCTCGATGCCCGAGGCCTGCAGCGCGAGCATCATCTCCTGGCGGACGTTCGCGAGCGTGTCGGTCGGCGGGACGGGGAAGTAGCCTTCCTTGTGGCGCGTCTTGTAGCCGAGGTTCGGATACTCCTCGCGGCCCGAGTTCCATGCGCCCTCGACGCTGTCGAGGTAGTAGTAGCCCTCGTTCGGCTTCGAGTGATCGAAGCGCACGTCGTCGAAGAGGAAGAACTCCGCCTCCGGTCCCATGAAGGACGTGTCGGCGATCCCGCTCTGGCGCAGGTAGGCCTCGGCCTTCTTCGCGATGTGTCGAGGATCGCGTGAGTACGGCTGCTTCGTGATCGGATCGTAGACGCTGCAAACGAGCGACAGCGTCGGGTGCGCGAAGAACGGATCGAGCTTCGCGGTCTCGGGATCCGGGATCATCGTCATGTCCGACGCGTTGATCGGCTGCCAGCCGCGCACTGACGAGCCGTCGAACTGGATGCCATCTTCGAAGAGGCCTTCATCGAGCCTCGCGACGGGCAGCGTCGTGTGCTGCCACACGCCTGGGAAATCGATGAACTTGAGGTCGACGAACTTGACGTCGTTCTTGTGCGCGAGCTCGATGACTTCCTTCGGCTTCATGGCTTCCTTGCTTCCCCCCCTGACGGGGATGAAGGGTCAGATGGCGTCCTTGCCGCGTTCCCCGGTGCGGATGCGCACGGCTTCTTCGATCGGACTGACGAAGATCTTTCCGTCGCCGATGCGCCCTGTCTTCGCGCTCTTCTCGATCGCGTCGAGTACGTCGTGCACGAGCTCGTCCGGAACGACGATCTCGATCTTCACCTTCGGGACGAAGTCGACGACGTAGGCCGAGCCTCGATAGACCTCTTTCTTACCGCCCGTGCGACCGAAGCCTTTCACCTCGGTCACGGTCATGCCTTGCACGCCAACCTCGCTGAGGGCGTCTTTGACCTCGTCGAGCTTGAACGGCTTGATGATCGCCTCGATTTTCTTCATTGACGCTTGTTGGTCGCGGCGCGGTAGTTCTTCGGGCGCAGCGCCGGCAGCATCAGACACCCGGTCTCCGGGGCTGCCAAGCGCTTTTCCTCTCCTGTTTTTGCGCACCATCCGTTTCGGAAATGTTTCGGTGCGGTAGCTGGAAGAAGAAAGGCTCCGCTGACGCGCGGCGGCATCCACGTCGTAGGATGATGCGCGTGCGAGGCGTGACGCATCTCGAGAGAAACGCAGGGGCGGGAGCCACCGCACGGCAATGAGCCGCGACGTGCTCCCACTTGCGACGCTCCGTCCGACGCCGATCGCGCGGCTCGATGACGCCGCGATCTGGGTCAAGCGCGACGATCTCATTGCCGAGCTGTACGGCGGCAACAAGGTTCGCAAGCTCGAACGGCTCTTCGGCGCCGCGCGTGCGTCCGGCAAGTCGCGCATCCTCACGCTCGGTGCAGCGGGGAGCCATCAGGTGGTCGCGACCGCGCTCTTCGGTCGACGCGAAGGATTCGACGTCGAGGCCGTCCTCGTCCCGCAGCCCTCGAGCGAGCATGCAAAGCGCAACCTTCGTGTCGCGCTCGCGCAGGGACTTCGCCCGATCGCCCTTTCGACGTGGCCCTCGGCACCCGCACTTGCCGCAGCGCACCTTCGACGCGACACGTACTTCGTGCCCCTCGGAGGATCCAATGCGCTCTCGTCGCTCGGCTTCGTCGATGCGGCCGAGGAGATCGCAGCGCAGGTCGCGGCGGGTACGATGCCCGAGCCCGATGTTGCCGTCGTGGCAATGGGCTCCGGTGGCACCGTTGCGGGCCTCGCCGTCGGGTTCGAGATCGCGGGCATGAGGACGCGCGTGATCGGCGTCGCGATCTCGCAGCCGGCTCCCGTGCTGACGATGATGGCGCGCCGCCTCGCGAAGAAGACCGCCGAGCGCGTCGGCCTCCCGCGCGCGCGCATCAGGAGCGCCGTGGATCGGATCGAAGTCGATCGCCGATGGCTCGGACGCGGATACGGACATCCAACGCCCGCGGGTGATGTGGCGATCGTCGAGGCTCGACGAATGGGCGTCGTTCTCGATGCGACGTACACGGCGAAGGCATTCGCATGCGCGCTGTCGCTCGGGCGAGAGGGCGGGCGCGGAACGATCCTCTACTGGCACACGCTCTCCACCGCGCCGATGGAGTCGCTCGTGAACGACGCGCCGGCATTGCCTCCGGATCTCGCGCGTCTCTTCCGATGAGCTACCGGGTGCAGATCCACTACGGGCGAAAATTGATCATGGGATCCGAGCCCGAGCCCGAGCCCGTGACCGCGCCCGATGGCGAGTTGAAAGTAGGCAACCCATGCGCGACGGGCCGACCGTCGTACATGGCGTTCGATCACGAACAACTCGACGTGTACCGACTCGGCCTTGAGTTCCTCGTCCTTGCTGAACGAGTGATTCAGGCGCTTCCCAAGGGGAGATCGCACCT
>JAEXCN010000302.1 GCA_023402175.1 Pseudomonadota bacterium
TTAAGCCGATCGCACCTGACGATCGTGTTGTGCGCGGCAGCGCGCAAGTGATCGATCTTGCTGTGTTCTAAAGATCATCCGCATGCGCGAAGCGTTTCGTGAGAGGCGACGAGGGTCCAGGTCGAGACTGAAGCGAGGCCCACTCCCTCTCGGCTCCCTGTCGTCCTGTCTCCCTATCAATCTTCTTCTCTCGAAACGACGCACCTCGAGAAGAAATGACGGAGAGGGCCAGCCATTTCACGAGGGCCTTCTTCTCTCGAAAGACGCACCTCGAGAAGAAATGACGGAGAGCGCTGCCATTTGACGCGGGCCTCTCTCCGCCCGGGTCGCGCTGCCGGTAAGACAACTACAGCGCTTGGCTCAGCGCTCGGTCCATCGCGCGTTCGTCGAAGCCGACGAGGACCTTACCGCGCACGTCGATGACCGGGATCGAGCCGCCGCGCATGCCCGCGCTCGCGAGCTTCGACTGCATCTCGCGCGCAGCGCCGCGGTCTTCCTCGATATCCTTCTCGATGAAAGGGACGCCGCGCCGCTTCAAGTACGCCGCCGCCTGGTGGCAGGGGCCGCACCATGAAGCGCCATAGATGATGACGGTCGGGCGCGCGGCGACGGGCGGTGCGCTGTCGGCGGCCTTCGGCGCGAGCACGTTGCCGTTCTTCTGGCGTCGCTCGACCGCGAACTTCTCGAACTCGGTGCGGCTCATCGTGCGGACCGGATACGCGCCGCCGGGGCCAGCATTCCGCAGATCCGCGACGAAGACGTCGTCGAGCTTCGGCGGATCTTTCACCGGGTCGGCGACGCGGACGACGTCACGTGCGCCGACGGGGACATCCGCCACCTTCTGCTCGACGTGGAACTCGCCCTTCTCGTCGATCCACGTGAGAAGCAAATCCGTGCTCGTATCGGTGATGATCGGCAGGACGACGGCCTCGGTCGTCGGCGTCGATCGCTTGCACCCCGTGCCGACGACGAGAACGAGCGCGAGGAAGAGGAGAGCGAAGAGCCGCAGCCGAGCCACGCTCGTACGATGCTCCCGCGAGCGCCCGGTGACAAGCTCAGGCACGGCTGAGCTGCGCACGAAAGCCGCCGGCTTGTTCCCCACGAGTACATGGGCCCCTGGCTTGTTGACGCGCCCCGGAGCCCTCCACCGCCTCGATGTCGCTCGGATTCGTCAAGGATTGGCCGCGGAAAGTCGCTCCCACTCGGCCATCATCACGTCGACCTTCTTGGCGACGGCCTGCTCCTCTGCGGCAAGCTGGGCGAGCTTCGCCCAGTCGCCGCCGGGGTCCTGCTTCAATCGCGCGCGCATCTCCGCGAGCTGCTTCTCGCCGGAGGCGATCAGGTCCTCGAGCTCCTTCAGGCGGCGCTTCTGCTTCTCGCGATCGCGCGCCTGCTGCTTCTGCGCCTCGTGCTGCTTCTTCCGCGCTGCTTCGTCCTGCGGCGGCGGAGCGTTCGACTTCGCCTTCACCTTTGCGGGCGCAGGCTTGGGTTCCTCGCGCGGCTCCGTCGAGGCCGCGAAGTCCGAGAAGCCGCCGGGGAAGATCTCGACCTTGCCGTCGCGGACGCTCACGACGCGGGTCGTCACGGTGTCGAGGAAGCGCCGATCGTGCGAGACGAGGACGACCGTGCCGTCGAATCCGACGAGGGCTTCTTCGAGGATCTCGGCGGCCGGGATGTCGAGGTGGTTCGTGGGCTCGTCGAGGAAGAGGAGGTTTCGCGGCTCGAGAAGGAGCTTCGCGAGCGCGAGGCGGGAGCGCTCGCCACCGGAGAAGCCGGCGACGACACGCAGCGGATCGTCACCCCAGAAGCGGAATCGCGCGAGGTACTGCCGTGCGGCCTCGACGGTGAAGTCGCCACGGACGCGCCTCACCTCCTCGACAGCGGTCCGCTTCGGGTCGACCTCGCCGAGGTGCTGATCGAAGTACCCTTCCTGCAGGTTCGTGCCGCGACGAACCGTGCCCGCGTCGAGCGTCGGGTCGCCTCGTCCGGCGAGCAGCTTGAGCAGCGTCGACTTCCCCGCCCCGTTCGGGCCGACGATGCCGATGCGCTCGCCGCGACGGACGAGGAGATCGACACCATCGAAGAGCGTGCGCCCGCCGCGCTGCGCAGACAGGCCCTTGGCGTCGAGGACGATGTCTCCGGAACGCGCCCCTGGCGCGAAGCGGAAGCTGACGCGCTCGGCGACGGCCCACACGTCCTCGGGGCGCTCGACCCGATCGAGCTTCTCGAGCATCTTCCGGCGGCTCTGGGCCTGCTTCGTCTTCTGGCCGGCGATGTTGCGCCGGATGAAGTCCTCGGTCTTCTCCACGAACGCGGCTTGTCGCTCGGCGAGCGCGCGCTCGCGCTCGAGATCGTCGGCGCGCGCGACGGCATATTCGCTGTAGCGGAGCGGATAGACGCGAAGGCCTTTGCGTCCGAGCTCGAGCGTCGTCGGACAGACGGCGTCGAGGAACGCGCGATCGTGCGAGACGACGAGCACCGCGCCTCGGTACCCACGGAGCCAGCCTTCGAGCCACGAGATCGTGTCGAGATCGAGGTGGTTCGTCGGCTCGTCGAGCAGGAGGAGATCGGGTTGCTGTGCGAGCACGACGCCGAGATGCAGTCGACCGCGCTCGCCACCGGAGAGCGACGCGACAGGGCGCGCGAGGTCGGCCGTGCTGAAGCCGAGCTTTGCGGCGATCGCCGCGACCTTGTGCTCGAGCGCGTCGCCGCCGGCGACGTGATACCGCTCCGTCGCGTGCGCGAGCTGCTCGAGCGCGTGGGCATCGCCGCTCGCAGCGTCGTGCTGGGCGCGGACGAGCGCATCGCGTGCGTCGACGATGTCCTTGAAGCCGGACATGAACGCGGAGAGCACGTCCCCTTCCGCGGCCACCTCGTGCGACTGCCGGTAATACCCGACCGTGACGTCTCTCTTGATCACGGCCGTGCCGCCGTCGGGCTCGATCTCGTGCCCGATCAGACGAAGCAACGTCGACTTCCCAGCGCCGTTCGGCGCAACCAAAGCGGCGCGCTCGCCGAGCGCGAGACTGAACGTGACAGACTCGAAGAGCGTGTCGCCCGCGTAGCCGAAGCGCAGATCGGCGACCTGGAGGACGGTCATCGCGCGGCACTCTAGACGACCTTCGCGAGTCTGTGCCGTGTGATAACCAATCACACGGCCTAGACGACCTTCGCGAGTCTGTGCGGTCAGCCTTTCTTCTTGAGCGGGACATAGGCCGACCTCGGAGGCGCGTCCTTCACGTTGAGGTCGGGATCTTCCTTGATGCGGCGGAGGTCACGCGCGAGGTCCTTTGCGTAGCGGATCCAGTAGTCGCGCCCGGGATCGACGCCGTCCTCGGGCACAGCCGCACGGAGCGCATCGATGACCTCCGGGGCGGTGTACGCCGCGAGCAGCGCGATTGCCTCGGCGCGGCTCGGATACGGATCCGACGGCGCGCCCATACGCCCGCGGTTCGTGCTCGCGGGGCCCGCGGCGGCATCGCCGACGACGTAGACGTCGCTGAGCCGCTCGCGCGGACCGTCGCCCTTCGTCAGCCAGTCGACGGTCACGCCGAGCGCATGCGCGAGCCTGCGCGCGGTGTCGAGCGGGAGGCGCGCTCCGCGACCACCCGACCGGAGCGAGTTGATGTACTGCGACGTGAACCCCGCGCGCCGCGCAAGCTCACCCCCTGTGAGCCTGCGCGCATTCATTGCTTCGGCAAGGCGCGACTGCCAGTCGTCGCCGTTCGACGATGCCGGCTCGGGCTCGGACGCCGTGTCGCGGTCGCGGGGGCTCACGCGCCCAGCTTAACGCGCGAGAGGTCATCCCGTCATCTGGCCGAGCTCTTTAGTTGACAACTTTAGTTTCTGTTTCAAGTTGACATCCATGAGCCGCACCCTCGAGCCGGACCCTTTTCCCGCCGGGATCCGCACGCCGCGCCGGACCGTGCGTGCCGCGGTGCGGACCGATCGCGGGCTGCACCGCGAGAACAACGAGGATCGCGCGGCGTTCGTGGATCTCGGCGGCGACGTCACGTTCGAGCCCCCCGCAGAGGCAGTGCTCGTGCCGGAGTCCGGAGCGTTCGTCGCCCTCGTGTGCGACGGAATGGGCGGCGAGGCGGGAGGAGAGATCGCGAGCCGACTCGCCGTCGAGACGATCGTCCCCTTTCTCCTGGCCGCCAACCTCGGGGGCAAGGGCGAGCGCGAGGTCGCGCGTGCGCTCGCTGCCAGCGTCGAGGCCGCATCGGAGAGGATCCGCCAGGAAGGCCGCCGTCAGCCGGCTCTCTCTCGCATGGGGACGACGGCAACCGCCGTCGCCATCGTCGAGCGGTCGCTCGTCTGCGCGCACGTCGGCGATACCCGCGCGTACCTGTTCCGCCGGGGCTCGCTCACGCAGCTCACGCGCGATCAGACGATGGCCGAGCTCCTCAAGAGCAGCGGCAGAGTGCCGGACGATCACGTCGCCGAGGTCGTCGGTTCGAACGTGCTGCTGCAGGCGCTCGGCAGCGCCGCGCGACTCGAGGTCGCCGTCACGCAAGCGCCCCTCGAGACGGGCGACACGCTCCTCCTCTGCTCCGACGGCCTCTACGGCGTCGTCGACGACGATCTCATCGCCATGACGCTCGCGACGAACGACGATCCGGACGATGCGTGCGCGTCACTCATCGAGCTCGCGCTCGAGGGAGGCGGCCCCGACAACGTGACCTGTCTCGTGGTCCGCATCGGCGACGTCAAGCGATGACGCGCGCGAGGGTCGCCACCGTCTCCTCGAAGGCGACGCGATCTGCCGGCGATTGGCGGAGAAACTGCTCGATCCGGGGCATCTTCGCGATCGCCTCGTCGAGCTCCTTGTCGGAGCCCTTCGCGTACGCACCGAGCATCACGAGATCGCGCTTGGCCTCGTAGTGCGCGACGAGCGACCGGAGCCGGCGAGCGGCATCACGGTGCTCCGGCGTGACGACGGCGTCCATCACGCGCGACAGCGAGACCGTCGGATCGACGGCGGGGTATCGACCGCGCGCAGCGATCGTCCGATCGAGCACGACGTGACCGTCGAGGATGCCCCGCACCTCGTCGGCGATCGGCTCGTCCATGTCGCCGCCTTCGACGAGCACCGTGTAGATGGCGGTGATGGCGCCGCGCGAGCCCTGGCCCGATCGTTCGAGCAGGCGCGGCAGCATCGCAAAGACGCTCGGCGGGTACCCGCGGCGCGCCGGCGGCTCGCCTGCCGCGAGGCCGACCTCGCGCTGAGCGCGCGCGAATCGCGTCACGGAGTCGACGAGGAGCATCACGCTGCGTCCCTGATCGCGGAAATGCTCGGCGTACGCAGTAGCGACCTGCGCGGCGCGGAGCCGTTCGAGCGCGGCGACGTCGCTCGTGGCAACAACGACGACACTCCGGCGGCGGCCTTCTTCCCCGAGCGCGTGCTCGAGGAACTCGCCGACCTCGCGACCGCGCTCGCCGACGAGCGCGACGACGACGACGTCCGCAGCCGTGCCCCGCGCGATGGCTCCGAGCAACGTGCTCTTTCCAACGCCCGAGCCGGCGAACAGACCGACGCGCTGCCCTTCACCCATCGTGAGCAGACCGTCGAGGACGCGTACGCCCGTCGCGAGCGGGCGGTCGACGGGCCGGCGATCGAGCGCGATCGGCGGATCGGCGTCGACGGGAACCACTTCTCCCCCGTCGATCGGGCCGCGCCCGTCGATCGGACGGCCGAGGCCGTCGACGACGCGACCGAGCAGCGCGTCCGATGCGCGCACGGCGAAGCCCGCTCCGGTCGACTCGACCTCGTCGTCAGGACCGACGCCGGTGATCGCTCCGAGCGGCATCCCGATCGCCTCGCCGCGATCGAAGCCGACGACCTCGCACGCAAGCGGCTCACCGCGACGCTTGACCATCACGACGTCGCCGACGCGGACGCCGGGCATGCTGAAGCGGAGTGAGAGCCCGGTCACGCCGAGCACGCGCCCGACGGGCCGCAACGCCGCCGTCGCGGCGAGCTTTGCCTTGAGCGCGTCGAGCGAGGGCACCGCCCTACGCTACACCTACTTCGCGCCGACTGCTCGCGCCTTGCCGGACTCGGAGCTGCCGTTCTGGAGCTCCGTCTCGAGCTCCGCGAGCAGCGTCTTCGCGCGCTCGCTCAGTTGCGTCGGCACGTCCACCTGCACGACCGCGACGAGCGAGCCTCGCCCCCGGCCGTCGAGTCGAGGAATGCCCTGACCTTTGATCTGGAACACCGAACCCGACTGCGTGCCGGCCGGGATACGGCAGGACACAGTCGTGTCCACGGGATCGTCGACGGACTCGCCGAGCGACGGGATGTGGATCTCCGCGCCGAGCGCGGCGTCCGTGAAGGAGACATGAACGCGCGTGACGAGGTCGGCGCCGTCGCGCTCGAAACGCCCGTCCTCTTCGACGTCGATCTCGACGTACAGATCGCCCGCCGGTGCCCCGTTCGGTCCGGGCATTCCCTGGCCGGGGATGCGCAGCTTCTGTCCGCTGTCGATTCCGGGCGGGAAGCCGACGACGACCTTGCGCGCCTTCTCGATGGCGCCGTGGCCCTTGCACGACTTGCAGTGCTCCTTGATGACGGAGCCCTGACCATGACAACGCGGACAGGGCGTCGTGAACATCACGAACCCGCGCGCGTTCGAGACGTGACCGCTGCCACGACAGTGGCTGCACGACTCCGGCTTCGTCCCGGGCTTCGCGCCGGAGCCCTGGCAGTCCTCGCAGCGCGTCGGGGCGTTCACCATGATCTCACGTTTGAGACCGAACGCCGCCTCACGAAGGGTCAGCCGCGCCTGCACGCGCAGGTCACCGCCACGCCGCGCCTGCCGTCGCCCGCCACCACCGCCGAAGCCGAAGCCCCCGGAGAACATCTCCGCGAAGAGGTCCTGCATGTGAGCGAAGACGTCCGACGCATCTCCGCCGCCGCCCATGCCGCCCTCGAGGCCAGCGTGTCCGAACTGATCGTAGATCTGCCGCTTCTCGTCGTCCGAGAGGACCTGATACGCCTCGTTCACCGCCTTGAACTTGGCTTCTGCGGTGGCATCGCCCGGATTGCGATCGGGGTGATGCTTCAATGCCTCGCGCTTGTAGGCCTTGCGGACCTCATCGGCGCTCGCGGTCCGCTCGACGCCCAGGACTTCGTAGTAATCGCGCTTTTCCGACATGGAGCAGAACCGTGCCGCGAACCGCAAGGTAAGGCGGGCACCAGGTGTGTCAACCACCCTAGCACGGGCGAACCCTGCACTGCGCGATGCGGCTATGGGCTTTCTGCTCGGGCACGCATCTGCTCGAGGAGCGCGGCCTGCCGGGCGAGCTCCGAGCGCGCTCGCGCGAGCTCTTCGCCAGACTCGGCCGCGATCCGGGCTGCATGCTCCTGCGCAAGCGCCTGACGAAGGGCATCGAGCTCGTCGCGCGCTCGGGCTAGCTCCGCGGCTTCGGCCTCCGTCGGCTTCTCGTCCGCTCGGCCGGGCTCGGCGTGATGGGCTTCCCGCTCGCGTTCCGCCGCTTCGAGCGCGCGTTCGAGACGGGCGACCTCGTTCTCGAGCTCGGTGATGCGCCAGGCGCGTGCCGTGAGCTCGCCTTCGCGGCGTGCGACCTCCGCGGCGAGCTCGTCGAGCTTGCGACGAAGGCGCGCGGCCTCCTCGACCACGGCTCTGTCGTCACCGACGAGCACGCGAGAGCCCTCGTCGGATCGCCGGGGCGGAACGGAGAGCGGCGCCGCGGCCTCGAACGTGATCCCGTTCGTCGTGCCCTCGCGCGACTCCTCGAGCGACGTCACGAGCTCCTTGACGAGCTGCTCGCGGCGGACGAGCTCCTTCTCCAGGCCCGCGATGACGCGCGCGCGATCGCGGAGCTGCTCCTCGTACGCGGCCGTCTCGGCGGCATGCGCCTCCGCGATGTGGGCGAGATCGGCGACGTGCAAGGCGAGCCCGGCCTCGGCGCGCTCGGCACGCGCGACGAGCTCGTCGATGTCGGGCAGGTTCGAGACGGCCTGCGTCGCGGCGCTCTCTTCATGCGCGGCGATGTCCGCGAGCGCGCGGGCGAGCGCCTCCTCCGCGCGCTCCGCACGCGTGACGATCTCGCTGATGTCCACGGCGGGCGCCGCCTCGACGACGGGCACGCGGGCGGAGCGCTGTGCGTCGAGCTCGGCGCTGAGCGCGGCGATGCGATCGTCGCGGTCGAGCATGCCTTGCTCGGCCTCGAGCAGCCGCCGCTCCAGATCGGCGAGCGTCTGCTGCGATGCTGCGAGCACCGCCTCGAGCTCCATCGCCCGCGTGAGCGCCGCGTCGCGCTCGGTGCCGGCGCGATCGAGGCGTGCCGCGGCCTCGACGGTGCGCACGTCCGCGACGACGAGCCGATCGCGAGTCTCATCGAGCTGCGCGGAGAGGAGATCGGCCTTCACCTTCGTGGCGGCGTATGCCGCCTCGAGCACGAGCATCTCCTCGGCAGGCCCCGCCTCTTCTTCGTCCGGCACCTGCACGATCGCGTAGGGATCGAGCGACGCGCGCTCGCCCTGCTCGACCGTCGAGGCGACGACGACGAACACGCTCGGAGGCGGTGCCGACGTCAGGCGGGTGTCGACGCTGACCGCGGGAGCTTCGTCCTCCGTTCCCAGCTCTGCGAAGACGATGCCCCTGAACGGCACGACGCCGGCGAGTGAGACGTCGTCGAACTCGGCGGCGAACAGGTCGTAGAGCTCGTCGTACGCGAGCGCGGCGGGGCCGAGGTCCGCGGCGAAGGCTGGCTCGCCCGCGTCTTCGTCGTCGAGGCGGGCGCGGCCCATGGCGACGACGGAGCCGCCGTTCGCCACCGCGCGCCTCAAGCGGGCAACCGTCGAACGAGGATCGTTCAGCTCCGCGAGGTCGGGCACGAGCGCGAGATCGAACGCGCCGTCCCGGACCTCGAGCTCGTCGACAAGCGCACGGATCGTCACGCCCCGCGGCGCAATCCGTGCCGCATGCGCCGCGCGCGCGGGGTCGGGATCGAAGAGGAGCACGCCGCGAGCGCCGAGCTCGAGGAGACGGTCGGCCACGGAGCTGTCGGAGGCTCCGACGACGAGAGCGTGCGCGCCCGACGCGAGCGGCTCGGCGTAGACGAGCAGAGCGTCCACGAGCGACGCCGGAGCGTCGTCGCGCTCGCTCCGCAGGGCGTCTGCCTTGGGCTCCGTGCCATTCGCCATACGCGGCTCGTTCTATCACACCAGCACGACGGGCGGACAAGACGAGGTC
This sequence comes from Pseudomonadota bacterium, assembly GCA_023402175.1. Lineage (GTDB taxonomy): Bacteria > Myxococcota_A > Polyangia > Polyangiales > Polyangiaceae > Labilithrix. Next base: position 9,222 of record JAEXCN010000302.1, read on the forward strand.
GGCCGGGCTCCCGTACGGGGTACGGGTCGGACACCGCGTCGTTCGACGCCCTTCCAGCGAACGGGCGCGGGCGGGTCGGTTCGGTCGGTCGCACGCCGGCCCTCGAGAGAGAGCGCGAGCTTCGCGACGAGCGCTGCAGCGGCCTTCGGTGTCGGCTCGTCGGGCGAAAGCCGGACGACGCGCTCCTCGGGGGTTCGACCGACGACCACGGGCGCGCCGATCGCCAGCCGCGCGATCCGCTCAGCTGCGGGAGAGCCATCGTCGAAGCGGATGAACACCTCCGGAACGGCGCCATGACCGACGGGGGACGTCGCGAGCGCGAGCTCGATCGCGCGGAACCCAGGCGTTCGGTCGCGGGGCGCGCACGCGAGCCGGACCTCGTCGAGCGCACCGGCCTTGCCGACGACGCGCCCGATCGTGCCGAGCTCGATGTGCGAGAGGTCCATCGTCGTCGCGAGCGCATCGCGCGCGGGCCGGAGGACGCGCGCGGCGAGCTCGATCGGCGTCGGCACCATCTGCGATCGCGTCCCCGTGACGAAGATCGGGACGAGCACCGCCGACGCGAGAGGAAGCGACACCGCGATCTGCGGGACGTGCCCGCGAAGGAGCCAGGCTGCACCGATCACTCCGCATGCGATTGCGCCGAAGACGAGGCGTGCTCGCGTGGTCGCGATGTCGAGCGCGTCGGTGGGCAGCGGCGCCGGCGTTCCGGGCAAGAGCGCCTTCGGATCCGACACCGGCCGCCATGCTCCCGGACCTCGCGGACGCGCGATCGGCGACGGCGCGCGATGCGCCGCGAGCGCCATCCCGAGCGCGACGAGGAGCGCGCCGACGACGGGGCTCCACCAGAGCAGCGCCGCGAGCGCGAGCGCGCTCACGATGCCGTAGGCGAACGGACCGATCCCGTAGGGCAACGGAAGGAGCGGGCGCGGGCGGGCGCTCCGCAGCGCAGCGGCGGCGCCCACGGCCTTCTGCTTCTCGCGCAGCAGCGCTGCGAGCGCACCTGCGACGAGCGCGAATGCTGCCGCGACGAGAGCCCGTTTCACGCTCGTGCCGAGGAGCGACCGCGGCGCGATCTCCGCCACCGGCGCCGGGCGCAGCTCGGTGGATGTCACGCGCGGGAACGCCTTCGGATCGATCCGCGCAGCCCACGTGACCGCCTCACCCCGCGGGACGTGCGCGCGTACGAGCTCGAGCTCGTCGCGCTCGGTCGAGCGTCGAACGGTCGCGAGCGTCGTCGTCGACTCCGCGGCCGCGGCGAGGCGCGGCTCCGTCGGCGCCGCGGGGACGTCGAAGATCACGCGCGCGCCGTCGTGGCCTTCGGGCGCGGGCGGCGCGGTCCATGCGAGCTTCCACATCGCGCCGTCGCGCGTGAGCATCCTCGTCGCGACGAGATCGAGCCGGTACTTCACGTCGACGACGTACGTCCCGCGACCGATACCCTTGCCCTCGTCGATCATGATGCGGAGCGTGCCCGGTGCCTTCGCGACCGGCTCGACGCGCGCGGCGATCTCCGAGCCACCCTTCTCCGGCGTCACCACCGCTCCGGACGCGACCTCGGCGCGAGGATCCACGCCGACGAGGTCGAACGTCTTGAAGTGTCCCGCGACGATTCGATAGCGGAGGTGATGCTGGACCGTGGCGACCCCGTCGGCTCCGACCTCGAGCCGAACGTCGTCCGATGTCTCGTGCATCTCCTGCCATCCGCCCGCGCCGGCGATGCCGGACCCGAGCACGAGGGCGGCGCACGTCATCGGGGCGAGCAGGCGGGGAACGAAGCGAAGGCCGAGCACCGACCCACACATACCCACATGTCGGGGTACGGGGAAAGTTTGAGGCCTGGTCGAGGGCCCAGGCCTCCGGACCCAGGCCTCAGGCTTCGGGCTTCAGGCTTCGGGCTTCAGGCTTCGGCGGAGCTCTGAGCGCGCCGCCTTGCTCCGCTCGATCAGCGTGCGGTCGTCGCGAGCTTCACGATGTCCTCGATCACCGCGCGCGAGACCCGGAGTTGACCGACGGACGCCCCGCCCTTCACGTTCGCCGACGGAGCCTCCGCCTTGCCCGTGAAGACGATCGGAGCGCCTCCCTTGTGCGGCAGGCCAGCGAGGAGCGCGAGCGGGGACCGATCGCCGTGCCTGTCGAGCGCGGCGAAGACCATGAACCCGCGAAGCGTCATGATGCCTCCGCCGTTCATCTTCCCTTCACGAAGTGGTTCGATACCCGTCGTCTTCCCGAGCGTGTTCGCGTCGGGCGCGCTCGCAAGCGATGCGGCCGCTTTCTGCGCGACGAGCTTCGCGTCGAGCCCGAAGCCGAGCCACGTCGCGCCGCCGTCCGGGACTGCGAGCACGTGGAAGACGATCGGCTTGCGCGCGATCTTCTTCGCCTTGCCCGGCGCCGGGGGCGCCTTCGCGGTCACGGGGCCGGGCTGGCGCGCAGCTGCGGCGGGCTCCTCGACGACGTCCTCGCGCGGGATCGTGATCTCGAGATGGACCGTCTCCTTCGGCAGCGTGACGCCTGCAGGCAAGGGGGAGATGCGCATGCGCGGCAGCATCCCCTTCTCGGCCTTCGCCTGCGCCCACTTCGCGAACGCCGGCCGGTTCCAGAGCAGCGACCAGTCCTTCAAGACCGGGCCGACCTTCGCGATGGGCTCGCTCACCTGGTAGAGATGCCAGCCGGCGACCTGCTCGAGGAGGACGCGCTTGGCCTCTTCGACCGCCGCGCGGTTCTCCGGCTTGACGGCCTTCAGGCTCGCGGCGGCCTTCTCGATCGCGGCCTGATCGTAGCCTTTGCCGTAGATCCCCGTCCCGCTGGTGAACAGGCTGAGCATCCGATCGGCGACGAGATCACGGATCGCCTTTCGCTCCGCCTCCGGGATGCCGGCAGCCTCGGCGCCCTCCAGCATCATCTTCGCGAGGAGCTCGCGCGGGTGCTCGAACAGCTTCGGATCCGACCCGCGACCAAAAAACGCCGTATCGGTGTCCCCAGGCAAGTGCCAGAACGCCGGCGGCGGCGAGTCGGCGCGATCGGCCGTGATCGCCCGCGCGAAGACGCTCTTGTTCGACTGCAGCTCGAAGCGCGTGTCGGCGACGATTCCGCTCTCGGCGATCTGGGCGTCGATCGTCAGCTTCTGCGCGTCGTTCACGATGTCCATCAGCTCGCCGAGAGACGAGTCGATGAGCTCGCGCACCGCCGGGCTCTGCGCTCCCAGGAGCGAGCGCGCCAGCACGGGAATGCTCGCGCGCATCTCCTGGAGCGGCGCACGCACCGGCTCGGGATTCACTTCGACGTGGAGATCGGAGGACCACTTCTCGCGCGGCATGGTGCGGGAGAGAAATGGGACGAGCGCTTCGAGCGCGGCGCGCTCACCACAGACGATACGCGCGCCCTGCGCCGCGGGCGCGAGCACGCAGCCGTCGCCATCGTCGTCTCCGTCGTCCTCGTCCTCCTGCGCGCTGTGGTGCGTCTTCTTGCCGAGACCTTCGACCTTGAATTGGCCATTCGGTCCCGCGACGAGGCGGTGCTTCTCCGCGAGCTTCGTCTTGGCCTGCTCGTAGCTCTTCACCGCGACCGAGAAGGCTGCGAGGGGATCGACTCCGCGGCGCGACAGCCCGATCGACAGTGCCGCGTCGACGGGCTGTGAGACGTCGACGACGTCGGCGACGGCGTCGTCCGTGATCGATCGGACGAGGTCGGCCCCGCTCGGCAGCGGAAGTCGCGTCCAGCTCCCGACCGCGGACACGATCGCGTCGGGCTTGTTCACGCGCGCGATGACGACGAGGCCCGGCGGCGCCGGCACCGGCGAGGTGTCGATCGACGGCTCCTTCGGGCCCGTCGCGTTCGGGGCCTGAGCCGTCGCGGCCGGAGCCGCGGGAGGAGGCGATCCGCACGCGACGGCTCCGCCGCCGAGCATGACGAGACCAAAAGCCAGACAACGGGAAGGAGCGCGGCGGCCGATGGACATGTGGCGGGCCAGGATACGCTGCTTTTCTCCGAGAGAAGCGACCTTCGTTGACAGAGACGACCTGTCAATCTTCCATCCGCGGCGAGTTCGTGTCTGAGTTGGACGGAGCATCACCGTGGCAGTCCCCCAGATGAATCCGGCCCAGCAAGTGGCCGTCGAGCACCAGAACGGTCCCATGCTCGTGCTGGCGGGCGCGGGATCCGGCAAGACGCGCGTCATCACGCACCGGATCGCACGCCTCCTCGAGCGCGGCGTCCCAGCGCACATGATCTGCGCCCTCACCTTCACGAACAAGGCGGCCGGCGAGATGGCCGAGCGCGTTCATCACATCGTGAAGGAGCAGAAGCTCGGGGGGAAGGCCGGCGCCAAGGGCATCGTCATCTCGACCTTCCACTCGTTCGGACTGATGGTGCTCGGGCGCGAGCGGCAGTCGCTGGGCGGCACGTTCACGATCTTCGACCAGGGCGACTGCGTCGGCGCGGTCAAAGAGATCCTGAGCCGGATCCACGCGAACAAGGCGCTCGATGTCTCGGCGATCCTCGCGCGCATCTCGAACGCGAAAAACGCGTTCCTCACGCCCGAGGAGCTCACCGTCCGCGAGGGCGACGAGTACGACGAGGTCGCGAAGGTCGTCTACCCGAAGTACCAGGCCGCGCTCCGGGCGTTCCGCGCGTTCGACTTCGACGATCTCGTCGTCGAGGTCGCCCGCCTCTGGAAGGAGCGGTCCGACATCCTCGATCGCTGGCAGAAGGAGTTCCTCTACGTCCTGGTCGACGAGTACCAGGACACGAACCGCGCGCAGCTCGAGGTGCTTCGCCTCCTCTGCGATCGCCACAAGAACATCTGCGTCGTCGGTGATGACGACCAGTCGATCTACGCCTGGCGCGGCGCCGACGTCCGGAACATCCTCGACTTCGAGGAGCAGTTCGCCGGCGCGAAGGTCGTCAAGCTCGAGCAGAACTACCGCTCGATGGCGCCGATCCTCGCGGTCGCGAACGCCGTCATCGAGAAGCGGACCGACTCGAAGTACAACAAGCGCCTCTTCACCGAGCGGCTCGGCGGCGACAAGGTGAAGCTGGGCGTCGCGCCGTCGCCCGAGGCCGAAGCGGCATACGTCGCGCGCGAGATCCGGCGGATCATCAGCGAGGAGAAGCGCAAGCCGAAGGACTGCGCGATCCTCTACCGATCCAACGGCCAGGCGAAGCTCATCGAGGAGCAGCTCCGTGAGCAGGGCGTGCCGTACCGGATGATCGGCGGGCAGCAGTTCTTCGAGCGCAAGGAGGTGAAGGACATCCTCGCCTACCTCAAGATCGCGCTGAACCGCGCCGACGAGATCAGCCTGCGCCGCATCATCAA
>JAEXCN010000348.1 GCA_023402175.1 Pseudomonadota bacterium
CGCGGGGATCGGATCGCCGCCGCGGTTGAACGCGCTCGACGTGAGGAGCTGCGGACGCTGCGGATCCTTGTCGGGCGTGAACGTCTCGGCGGCGGGAGCGCCGGCGTCACCGGCATCGGCCGCGGGCTTCTCGGGCTTCGGCGTGTACTTCCCGTACTTCGCGATCGCGGCAGCGATGGCATCGTCGGCCGCCTTGCCGGCCTTCATGTCCTCGTCGATGTCCTTCGCCATCGCCTTCGCGACGTCGTCGGACTTCGTCGCCTTGTACGCCTTGAGGATGTCCTCGCGGGTGGCGGGATCGCGCTTGATGATGTGGAAGCCGAACGACGTCTCGACGAGCTTCTGATCGAGCTCACCGGGCTTGAGGCCCTCGACCGACTTCTTGAACTCGGGGACGAAGTTCTCGACCATCTCGCCGGGGTACTGGCCGCCCTTGTCCTTGCTGCCCGGATCGTCGGAGAACTCCTTCGCGAGCTTCGCGAAGTCTTCACCCTTCTTGATCCGATCGAGGATGCTCTCGGCCTTCTTGCGCGCCTCTTCGAGCTCCTCCGGCTTGGACTTGTCGGCCTTCACGAGGATGTGACGGACGGGGACGACGACCTGGGCGCCGTTGGCCTTCGACCAGTCGTCGACGTCCTTGCCGTCGGAGCTGATCGCGTACTTCTCGATCCAGCCCTTGCGCACGATGATGTAGCCGACCGTGGACGTGCTGCGCTCCTCGACGTAGCGGTCGAACGCTTCGTCTTCGGCGACGCGAACGGGCGCCTTCACGAGGTCACGCATCTTGGCGGCGAGAAGCTCGCGCGCCTGCCACTCGCGGAACTCCGACGGAGATCGATTCACGAGCTGCTTCACCGTGCGCTCGTAGATCTTCATGTCGAACTGCTTCGTGTCCTTGTTCTTGTAACCGTTGGGCACGATGTGATCGACGTTGACCCGGCCGTCGTCGAAGCCGACCTGGCGGCCGACAGCGGGGTTGTCGCTCGGCAGGCTGACGAAGATGTCGCCGCGGAAGATGCTGTCGGTGATCTCGTCGTCACTCACGGTGAGACCGAGCCGATCGGCTTCGCCGATGAGGAGCTCACGCTCGATCATCCCCTCGAGGACGAAGCGGGACGCGGCGGCCTGCTTCAAGCCGGGGATCCCGCGCCCGAACACGAGGCGGTAAGCGGCGCGGTGGGCCTTCGGCTCGATGCAGTTGCCGCGGACCTTCGCAACGCACGCGTCGTTGAGCGGGCCGAGCTTCTTGCCGGCACTCGGATTGAACCCGAGGACGAAGACGAGGATGGTGGCGACAATGACTGCGCCGTAGACGGCGGAAGTCAGCCCTTTCTGCCTGAAGAAATTGAGCATCGGAAGCCGGGGTCCTGGGCGCCCCCATAACACGGGAGCGGCGCGTTCTCTACCAAGGCAAAGGTTCGCCCGCGACCTCAGGAGGTCGATTCTGACGAGCCAAGATAGCCCGGCGCTCGTTCGCGACGGCGAGGAGCCCGGCGGCGCGGCGCCGCCTCAGCGTTGGCTGACGGCTTTTTCGAGCGAAAGGACGAATTTGAGGATGGGAACGGCGTCCTCGACCGTTGCGACATCGTGAGAGAGGTTGACCTCGTAGAACGTGTCGAGCGTGCGCGACGCGTCCGCAGGGTCCTTCACCGCAGTCACGGCCGTCGAGGTCTCCGCGAAGCCGTGCGCCACCGCGGGCTCCGCGAGCTTGCGGACGCGGGCGAACAGCGTCGGCTCGTCCTCGTTCGGGAAGTCGGCCCTCTGGGCGCGAAGGACGAGGCGCACCTGGAGCTTGCCTCCATCGATCGGCGCAACACGGACGCCGGAGTCGAGGATGAGGTTTTCGCGGACGCGCTCGGCGAGGACGACTTCCTCGGGCAGCGTGCGGAACACCTCGAACCCGCTCGCGACGAGTGCTTTCTTCAGCTGCTGCGGAGTTGACGTCAAAGGCGAACCAATAGAGCCGGAGCCGAGAGGTACGAGACGGAGATCGGTCTCGTGCCTTGGCTACGTGAATTCCGCAAGGGGAATGTCCTACATTCTGGCCAAGTAGCCCTGTCCGTCAACAGCGAAGACATGGCCGCGAGCGATCACGGTCCATGCGGGTCTCGCGCGCAGCAGGCGCGCAGCAGGACGGAACGCAAAGAAAAAGAGGAACGAGAGGAGAGAAGAGAGAAAAGAGAAAGACGAGAGACGAAAGACGAAAGACGAGAAAAGCGAAACCTCGCGTGCACGAAAATCACGTTTCGGAGCGAGACGCCGCACGCTGCATCGAGCCTCCCAGGACTTGCGTGCTGCACTCTTCCCTCTGCTACGATGGCGGAAGGTCGATAGCTGTGACCGAACGAACGAATCCCCCTCCCGGTGGCACGCCGCCGACCCCAGGTGGCTCAGGGCTCTCGAAGCTCCCGAGCGGCGTCCACGCGATGCGTCGCGGCGGAGCGCGCCGCGAGGTCACCGAGCGTGTGACGCTTCGTGCGGAGGACGGGCGGGTGCTGGACGGCTGGGCGCTCAACGTCAGTCGCGGTGGTCTCCGCGCGATCCTCGAAGACAAGGTGATCCTCGGACAGAAGTTCGAGATCGGTGTCGGGACCGACGAGGTGATCCAGCGCGCTGGCCGCATCGTCTGGGTGCAAGAAGAGCCCGACGGTGTGATCGTCGGCATCGAGTTCACCGGGCTGTCGGGCACGCACAAGTCCGTGCCGCCGCCTCCGCCGGGCGCAACGAGCGAGCCCCACCTCGCCGCTGCGAGCGATGAACCGGCGGACGCGCCGGCTTCGAAAAAGCCCTGACCGCCTCCTGACCGCGAGCTCGAGTGGGCGCAGCGCAGCGCACGACACGACACCGGAAAGAGCTCCCCTGAAGCGGTCGGCCGAGACCTCGATCCACCTCTCCTTCGCCGGGACGATCTTCGTCGGCGCGATGCTCCTTTTCGCGTGTCAGCCGATGATCGCGCGGATGATCGTGCCGCTCCTCGGCGGCGCGCCTGCGGTGTGGATCGTCTGCTCGCTGTGCTTCCAGACGCTGCTGCTCGCGGGGTACGGCTACGCGCACTTCGTCGGCACGCGCCTCCGCGTCCAGACGCAGGTCGTCCTCCAGCTCGCGATCATCGGCTCCGTCTTCCTCGTGCTACCGATCGCGGTCGACGACGCGACCGTCCAGCGGCTGACAGGCGGGCATCCGACGTTCGGGTTGCTCCTCTTGCTCCTCCGCACGATCGGTCTGCCGTTCTTCGTCCTCTCGACGAGCTCGCCACTCCTCCAGCGCTGGTTTGCCGAGCTCGGAGAGCGCGATCCGTATCACCTGTACGCGGCGAGCAATGCGGGCAGCATGCTCGCTCTCCTCGGTTATCCGCTCCTCGCGGAGCCGCTCCTGTCGGTGAAGGCGCAGAGCCGCGCTTTTCACACGGTGTTTGCGGCCTACGCCGCCCTCGTCGTCCTCTGCGCGATCCGGGCCGTACGCAGCAGAGCTCCGCTTGCCGAGCGACTCGACGCGACGCCTGCGCCGCCGCAGGTGCGGATCGAGAGCGACTCCGAGCGCCCGCGCGAGGCGTCGAGAGCCAAGGGCAACGAGAAGAGCAAGTGGGCGGAGCGCTTCGTCTGGGTCGGGCTCGCCTTCGCGCCGTCGAGCCTCCTCCTCGGAGCGACCGAATACGTCACGACCGACATCGCGAGCGTTCCGCTCCTATGGGTCCTCCCGCTCGCTCTCTATCTCTTGTCGTTCATCATCGCGTTTGCGAAGCGGCAGATCGTCGGCCCGGTCATCCTCTCGCGAGCGACCGCCCTCGTCGCTGCGCTCGTCGTCGCGATCACGCTCGCGAACGTCGCCGGTCCTGCATGGCTCGTCGTGGGCGCGCACATGCTGCTGCTCTTGCTCGCGAGCATCGTGTGTCACCGCGGGCTCGCCGAGCGCCGTCCACCCGTCGCGCGCCTGACCGAGTTCTACTTGCTGATGTCGATCGGCGGCGTCCTCGGCGGAGCGTTCAACGGCCTGTTCGCGCCGTTCGTCTTCGACGATCTCTTCGAGTATCCGATCGCGATCGGCCTCGTCTGCCTGGCGCGCGCAGCCATCGATCCGAAGGCGACCTCCTCGAACCGCAATGACGTGCTTCGCGACGTCGCGCTCGGGCTCGCGCTCGGCGCGGCGACGTACGGACTCGTGAAGCTCGGCACTGCGCGGAATGTCGATCCGCAGTGGTCCTTTGGGTGGATGTTCGGCGTGCCGATCGTGCTCGCCTACGCGTGGTCGCGGCGCCCCGTTCGTTATGCGGTCGCAGTGGCCGGGCTGCTCCTCGCGGGGATGAGCCACGGCGGCTTCCGGGGCAAGACGCTCTGGGCCGATCGCGGATTCTTCGGCGTGCTCCAAGTCACGCGCGAGCGCGAGGGCCGCTTCCAGCTGCTCGTCTCGGGGCGGACGATGCACGGCAAACAAGCGCTCGCGCCCGGAGCCGAGCACGTTCCGTTGGCGTACTATCACCCGACAGGGCCGGCCGGTGACGTGCTCGGCCCGCTTCCCACGCCTGCGGTGAAGCTGCCGTCGCGCCGCGTGGGCGTGATCGGGCTCGGCATCGGCTCGCTCGCCGCCTACGCACGTCCGGGCGACGAGTGGACGTTCTTCGAGATCAACCCGGCCGTCGTCGACGTCGCCTGGAACCACTTCACCTTCCTCGAGCGTGCGCAGGCCGCCGCGAAGGTCGACGTCGAGGTCGGTGATGCGCGCCTTCGCCTGCGTCAGGGACCGGAGGCGCGCTTCGACATCCTCGTGCTCGACGCGTTCAGCTCCGACGCCGTGCCCGTGCACCTCGTCACACGCGAGGCGCTCGTCGTCTACCGCCGTGCGCTCCGTCCGGGCGGGATCCTCCTCGCACACGTGTCGAACAACCACGTTCGCTTGCCGCCCGTGTTCGCAGCGCTCGCTCGCGAGTCCGGGCTCGTCGCGATCGGTCGCAACGACGACTCGCTGACGGCAGAAGAGAAGCTCGCCGGCAAAGATGCGTCCGAATGGGTCGTGCTCACGGACACGCGTGCGGAGATCGATCTCCTCCTCCGCGGCGGCAAGGGCTGGCGTCCGCTGACAGCGCCGCCGTCGCAGCGCGTGTGGACGGACGACTACGCGGACGTGCTGGGCGCGCTGCGGTTCTAGGCGCTGCGCGGCCTGCGATGACCGCGCGCGGGGCTAGAATCGATGGCGATGGCTGTTGCCGTGTCGCTCTGGGTCGACCGTTCGAGCTTGCGCCCCGATCGCGAAGGGCGCTGCTCGCTCGCGATCGAGATCACGGCCTCGGGCGCGGGCGCCGAATGCACCCGTCTGCCCGCGCGCACCGTGCTCGCGCTGGATGTGTCGGCGTCGATGAAAGGCGAGCCGCTCGCGCAGGTCGTGCGCTCCGTGGATCTCCTGCTCGATGCGTTCGGTGAGCAGGACGAGGTCGGCGTCGTCACGTTCTCCGAGAACGCGACCCGCGTTGTCGAGCCGATGCGTGTCGATGGTGCAGGGAAGCGGCTCGTCCGCTCGCGCGTGGGGCGCCTCTTCGCCGAGAGCGGGACCAACATCGAGGCGGGGCTCGATCGTTCGGCCGAGATGCTCGCCGACACTCCCGCTTCGATGCGCCGCGCAGTCGTCCTCTTGTCGGACGGCGCACCGAACGTCGGCGCACACACGTCCGAGGCGCTCCGCGACGTCGTGCGGCGCCACCGCCCCGGGATCTCCTTCTTCGCGCTCGGTTACGGTGTCGATCACAGTGAAGACGTCCTGTCCGCGATCGGCGAGGCTGGAGGCGGCGGCTACGAGTACGTGCCGGACCCTGCAGCATGTGCGCGCTCGTTCGCGCGTGCGCTCGGGGCGCAAGGCGACGTCGTCGCATCCGAGATCGAGATCGTGATCGCACCGGCGGACGGGGTCGAGCTCGTTCGGTTCGTCGGACGCGAGGAGACGCGATTCTCGCGCGAAGGAGTCGTCGTCTCGACCGCGGACATGGTGAACGGCACACGTCGGCTCGTCGTCGCGGATCTGCGCGTGCGCCCGCCGGGACGCGACAAGCTGATGACGAGCCTCGTGGAGGTGACGGCGCGATGGTGCGCAGCGGCGTCGCGGGCTCGCTCATCGGTGCGCGACGAGATCTTGCTCGAGGTGGCGGATCGCGAGCCGGCGATCTCGTCCGACGGCGCACGACGGGTCCTCCTCGCTCGGGCAGACGAGGCACGTGCGACGGCGCGCGCGCTCGCGGACGGTGGACAGTTCGGCGGCGCTGCGTCCGGACTGCGCGCGCTCATGCGAGAGATCGAGCGAGCCCCTGGATTCGTCATGAACGACGGCAGCCCGCTCGCGGAGGCGTACGAGCTTCTTCTCGACGAGGCAACGGCGCTCGAGCGACGGCCCTCGGGCGAAGCCTATGCAGCGTTCCGGAAGGCCACGGTGAGCTCGAAGCTGGCCGTCGCCGTCCCGAGCGCAGCGCGCTCACGCGGCGACGCGAGCCAGAAGCTGATCGAGCTCGTTGCGGGCGATTGCCCGGAGGCCTGGCTCACGCGCGTCACGACCTCGAGCATGGACGGCGCGCGCTACCGCTTACGCGAGGAGCACATCATCGGGCGAACGAACGACGCCGACATTCGCGTCGAAAGCGGGCAGGTCTCCCGCCGTCACGCCGAGGTCTTCGCGAACGCCGGCGCCTACTGGGTCGCGGATCTCGGCTCGACGAATCCGACGTTCGTGAACGGAGCCGCGCTCGCCTCCGCCCCGCACAAGCTCGTGCCCGGCGACGTCATCCGTGTCGGCGACGTCGAGCTGCGCTACGAGGAAAGCGGCTCGTCGAAGCGCGACGGCGGGTGAGCTCGAGACGTCGACGCGTCGCGCGGACGGCCCGGCTTCGGTCGTGGCTCTTCGTGTGCGAGCGCGCTCTCGAACGAGGCCGAGCACAAAGCGCCGAAGACGCGAGCGCGAGGGCGCACGCGTCTTCGGAGGGAGGCGACTCGGACTACTTGTCCTTGCTGTCCTTCTTCGCGATCTTGTCGCGGAGCTTCTGGACGAAGTACGGGTAACCCTGGCCCGCCGTCGTCAGCATCTTGTGCGACTGATCGTAGTAGTTCTTCGAGAGGATTGAGCCTTCGGTCACGAGGTCGATCACCTTGTGCGTCGAGCCGCTGCTCTTGATGATGTAGTCGACCTGCACGGCCGGCTCGCGCGGCTTGGCCTTGTTCTTCGCCTCGGTGCGGACCTTCGAGATGTCCGCGCTCTGCTCCTTCGCGCCACGGTACGAGACGTCGAAGTCACGCGTCTTGTAGGCGTTCTCGCGGTACTTCTTCTCGACGAGCGCCTTGAAGAGCTCGGTGACCTCTTTCTTCTGCGCGTCGGTCAGCGGATCCCAGTGGTTGGTGCAGTTCGGGATCGTCGCAGGGCAGGGCTTGCCGAGCGCGCGCTGCGCGATCTCGTTGTAGTCGACCATGCCGTCGATCGCCTTCGTGACCTCGGCCTGAGGGGCGTTCGCCTCGACGAGCCGCTTGATCTGGCTGTGCTCGCGCTCCACGAACGACTGCGCTCCAGCCACGTCGGCCGATGCGGCAAGCGAGAGGGTGGTGACGCTGAGCCCGAGAAAGACTGCACGTGCAAAGTGACGGAACCGCATTGGTCTCCTGTTAAGGTCCTCCTCTCATGGCTCATGGCGGTGAGAGGGGAGGTCGAGGGATGCCGGTTGGACGGAACCCTGGCCAGCGCGATTCATGCCGCGCGAGCATCGGTGAAACAAGTGATATCGTTCAGCTCTCTGTCAAGTCCCCGAGGCCCGTGACCGTGCGTTCGCGCCCGGTGTGACATCGGGATCCGATGCGAGCTCCGAGCCCGGGGTTGCGGTCCTTCTAGCCGCGGACGGTGCACGCGCAAGCCCCACTTCGAACGTGGCACCGGCAGCTTCAGGAGCCGGCTCAGAAGCCTCATTTTCCGAGTAGTTACGGACGTCGATCGTCGCGCCGACACGGGCGTGGTCGTCGATGATGCGCCGCACCACCGCCAGACCTATCCCGGCCCCCTGCGATCGCGTGGTGAAGAACGCGTCGAAGATCTTCTCTTTCGAGCTCGGTGCGATCCCCGGCCCCGCATCGGAGACGGCCATGAGGACGCGGGCTTTCGGGCCCGTGCCCTGCTCGCGCACACTGACCCGGACCGTCGAGCCTGCGCCGCTTGCCTGCACGGCGTTGCGGACGAGGTTCCAGAGGACCTGCTTCATCTGCGCGCCGTCGCAGATCGCCCAGACGGATTCGGACGGGCCTTCGTACCGGACCTCGACGTCACCGGACCCGCTCCGCTCCGAGCGCGACGCGAGCGCGACGACGTCCCGCGCGAGCCCGGCCACGTCGACGGCCTCCGGCTCGGGCTGTCGCGGGCGGGCGAGGTCCATCATGTCGGAGACGAGATGGTTCAGGCGTCCGGCCTCGCGCTGGATGATGTCGCAGAGCCGGCGATCTTCTTCGGTGAGCCCAGGCGCTTCCCGCAGCAGCTCGATCGAGCCGCGGATCGAGCCGAGCGGGTTGCGGATCTCGTGCGCGAGCCCTGCAGCGATCCGGCCGAGCACGGCGAGCCGCTCCGCGGATGCCGCTCGCTCGTTCGCTTCCTGGAGCGCGCCGCCGGTCCGGCGGAGGCGCTCGGCGAGGTAGCCCGCGAGCAGCGCGACGATGACGATGCCGAGCGCATTGACGCCGAGCGGGTAGACGATCGCCTCCCACTCGACGAGGTAGTTGCCGCCGCGCTGGTCCGCCGGCGGCGCGATGACGTCGTACCCGAAAGCGAAGCAAAGCGCGGCGAAGGCGCCGACCCCGACGAACGCCGCGATCGTCGCGCCGCGGAGGCCGATGAGGACCGCGCCGACGAGGCACGTCAGCCCGTAGAACGACGTCGCGCCGCTCGTCGCGCCGCCCGTGACGTAGACGATCGCCGTCCACGTGATCTGGTCGAGGACGAGCTGGGCCTCGGCGAGGCGCTGCAGATGACGCCCGTGCCGGAGCAGCGCCGCGTAGATCGCCGCGAGCGCGAACGCCGCGCCGATCGTCTCGAGGATGAACGTCTGACTCTGCGGATATCGGCTCAGCGCCCCGCGCAGATAGAAGAACGCCGTCGAGCCGAGCAGCAGCGAGAGGAAGCCGAGACGGAGCCCGGTGACCCACGCAAGTCGGTTCGAGAGGCGATCGTCGTTCTCCATCGGGCTTCAGGCTTCGGGCCTGCGGTCTGAAGCCCGAGGCCAGTCCTCAATTCGCCTTGATTTTGCCGGCGATGCTGAAGATCGGCAGGTACATCGCAAGGAGCACGACACCGACGGTGCTGCCGATGCCGACCATCATCACCGGCTCGATGAGGCTCGTCATTGCCGCGACGGCGACGTCGACCTCTTCTTCGTAGAAGTCGGCGATCTTGCCGAGCATCGCATCGAGCGCACCGGTCTGCTCGCCGACGCCGACCATCTGCACGACCATCGGCGGGAAGACGTTCGTCTCCATGAGCGGAGCCGCCATGTTCTTGCCTTCGGCGATCTTCGCGCGCGAGTAGAGGATGGCTTCCTCGACGACGACGTTGCCGGCCGTCTTCGCCACGATCTCCATCGCGTCGAGGATCGGAACGCCCGACGAGAGGAGCGTCCCGAGCGTCCGGGTGAAGCGCGCGACCGCGATCTTCCGCAGGACGGGGCCCATGATGGGCGTCTTCAGCATCACCGTGTGGAAGAACTTCTTCCCGCGTGGCGTCCTGTACAGATACGAGATGCCGATCACCGCGCCGATGAGCAGGACGATGAGGAGCGGCAGATACGTGATGAAGGTCTCGGAGGCGGCGATGACGATCTGCGTCAGCCACGGCAGCGCGTCGTCGGAGCCGAGGTCCTTGAAGATGGTCTTGAACGACGGGATGACCCAGCCGAGCAAGATGCCGAGGACGGCGGTGAAGATGACGAGGACGGCGCTCGGATAGACCATCGCGCCGCGGAGCTGACGGCGGAGCTTGATGGCCTTCTCGTTGTAGACGGCGAGACGCGAGAGGATCGTGTCGAGGATGCCGCCGACCTCGCCGGCCTGGACGAGGTTGACGTAGAGCGCGTCGAAGACCTTCGGGTGCCTCCTCAGCGAGTCGCTGAAGGTCGCGCCCTGCTCGACGTTCGCCTTCACGTCACGGAGAATGACGGAGAAGTTCTTGTTGTCGGTCTGGTTGCAGAGGATGTCGAGGCACTGGACGATCGGCAGACCGGCATCGATCATCGTCGCGAAGAGGCGCGTGAACGTCACGACGTCGCGGAGGTCGACGCCGGTGCCGATCTTGAAGTTCAACGCGGCGGACTTCTTCTTGATCTTGGTCGGCATGAGCTGCTGACCACGAAGGCGCGCTTGAACCGCCGGCTCGTCGTCGGCCTCCATGACGCCCTTCCGCAACTCTCCCGTGCGTGCGCGCGCCTCCCAGACGAATTCCGCCATGCCACGGAAAGGTTACCGGCGGAAAAGCCGGTCGGTAAAGTATCCGCCGTGCAAGAGACCCCAGTCTTCACCGCGGCTGAGATCAATGGTCCTCGTGGCGCCGCCGATCCGGAGGCGATCGCGAGGGCCCTCGTCGCGCGCGGCGTCGCGCGCGATGCCGCCGTCGGGTGGGCCGTGCGCACCGGGAGCGGGTGGGAGCTTGGAGCAGGTCGGGCGAGCGCCGACGGGAAGCTCGAGCTCGACCCGATCTTCGATCTCGCGAGCCTGACGAAGCCGATGACGGCGTTCGCCCTCGCCCGGAGCACGCGGCTCGCCCGGACCGACCGCCTCGGCGCCGTGCTCGAGGAGGGTCGAGGGACCGCGAGCGAAGACTGCCCACTCGAGCTCCTCCTCGCGCATCGCGCCGGGCTCGAGGCGCACCTTCCGCTCTACGAGCCTCTGGTCAGCGGCGGCGAGGTCGATCCGTCGTCCGCGCTCCAAAGGGTCGCCGATGGCCGCCGCGCCGACGCGATCGGGCCGGTCCCGCCCGAAGGCTTTCCGCCGCTCTACAGCGATCTCGGCTTCGCTCTCGTCGGCGAGGCGCTCGCTCGCGCCGAAGGGGGCCGTGATGCCGGCGAGGCGATCGAACGGCTCGTCGTCGATGCGCTCGGGGCGTTCGATCTCGGGACGGCGCGGTCGCTCGGCGCTCGGCCCACCCTCGATTTCGTCCGGCGTGCTCGACCAACGGAGGTCGTGCCGTGGCGAGGCGGCGAGGTCCGAGGCGTCGTTCATGACGAGAACGCGTGGGCGCTCACCGGCACGGGAGGCTCAGGCCACGCCGGGATGTTCGGAACGGTGCAGGCCGTGCTCGCGTTCGGCTGTGCCGCGCTCGACGCGATCGAGCGGCGCGATGGACCGCTCGCAGCGGGCGATCTTTCATGGCTCGTTCGTCCGCGACCGGGCGGGACGTTACGCGCCGGCTTCGACGGCAAGAGCGCGACGGGCTCGAGCGCCGGCGACCGTGCCGGGCCGCGCACGTTCGGCCATCTCGGCTTCACCGGGACCAGCATGTGGATCGATCCCGATGCGGAGGCCGTGGTCGTCGTGCTCACGAATCGCGTGCATCCTACAAGGAACAACGTCGCCATCCGTGCCGCGCGTCCGATCGTCCACGATGCCCTCTTCGCGATCGCGAGCGCGCGACGCCGTGGTTGAGCGCACCGTCCGGACGGGATCGAGAGACGAGCCCATGTTTGTGGTCTCGCGGCCGGCAGCATAGGCTTCCCCCTCGATGACCGAGCCGCACGTCGAGCCCCTGCCGGCAGACGCGGATGAGCCCAGCGATGGGACGCCCGTGAAGGCTTCGGCGCGTGTCGAGACGAAGGCGGTGGAGTCCCCGGACGAGAGCGGCCCGATCGAGAAACCGCGCCCGACGAAGCCGCCGTCACGCGCGCTCGCGACGAGGAGCCGCGAGAGGCGCGTCCTTCGCTATCGCGGCCGGAGTGAGAACCAGTGGCGCTTCGTCCGGGCGTACACGACGACGTTCCAGGTCATCTTCAGCTACCTCTGGCTCTTCTGGAAGGCGAAGATCCTCGGCCGCGCGTACCGCGATCACAACCTGCCGCTCGTCCATCGCACGAACGCGAAGCGCGTCTACGAGACGATCCTCAAGCTGCAGGGGCTCTTCATCAAGGTCGGGCAGGCGTTGTCGATCATGGCGAACTTCCTGCCGGAGGCTTTCCGCGCCGAGCTGGAAGGCTTGCAGGACCAGGTCCCGCCGCGGCCCTTCGAGGAGATCGCCTCGCGCATCGAAGAGGAGCTGGGCGGCTCCACGACGGAGCTGTTCAAGCGTTTCAACCGCGTGCCGATCGCGAGCGCGTCGCTCGGTCAGGTCCACGAAGCCGAAACGCGCGACGGCCGGCGTGTCGCGGTGAAGGTCCAGCACCTCGACATCGACCAGATCGTCCGCCTCGATCTCAAGACGATCCGCCGCATCATGGCGATCGTGCAGTGGTTCGTGCCCGTCCAGGGGCTCGACGCGTATTACCACCAGATCAAGGAGATGCTCGGGCGCGAGCTCGACTTCACGCTCGAGGCCGACAACATCGAGCGCATCTCGAAGCACTTCGAGAAGGACCCGCGCGTCGTCTTCCCGACGCCGCTCCGCGAGTACTCGACCAGCCGCGTGATCACGACGACGTTCGTCGAAGGACGAAAGCTCTCGGACCTCGCCGGTCTCGACGCGATGGGCATCGACAAGAAGGAGCTGGCGAGCCGCCTCGTGCGCGTCTACTGCCAGATGATCTTCGTCGACGGCGTGTACCACGCCGATCCGCACCCCGGGAACATCCTCGTCGACAAGCACGGCAACCTCGTGCTGCTCGACTTCGGCGCCGTCGCCGAGCTGTCGCCGCAGATGCGCGAGGGCATCCCCGAGTTCCTCGAAGGCGTCCTCCGTCGCGACACCGAGCGGCTGATCCGCGCGCTCCGCAAGATGGGATTTCTCTCGCGCACGAGCGACGAGGTCGTGAGCGAGAAGATCATCGAGTACTTCCACCGCCGCTTCCAGGAAGAGGTGAAGCTCGAGAGCTTCAACCTGAAGGACATCAAGATCGATCCGCAGCGAGGATTCGAGAACCTGCTCGATCTGCGGAAGATGAACGTCGGCCTCAAGGAGCTTTCGGGCGCGTTCCACGTTCCGCGCGACTGGGTCCTGCTCGAGCGCACGATCCTCCTCGTCTACGGCTCGTGCGCGCTGCTCGATCCCGAGCTCAATCCGATGGCGATCATCCAGCCGTACTTGCAGGACTTCGTCCTCGGCAATCGCGACTGGCAGAAGGTCGCGATGGACACGGTGCGCGACATGGCGCTCGGCGCGGTCACGCTGCCGGACGATCTCCGCAAGTACCTCGTGCGCGCGACCCGCGGTGAGATGGAGGTCCGCGTGCGCGGCGTCCAGGAGGGCGCGCGGACGATCTACGCGATCGGCCGGCAGCTGATCTACACGGCCATCGCGCTGTCGACGGGCTTCGCCGCGATGTGGCTCCACTCACGCGGCGAAGACGGAACGCCGCAGCGCGTGCTCCTCGGGATCGCGGGCTTCTGCGCGTTCATGTTGATCCTCTCGTCGATCTTTTCGCGCCCGCGCAGTCGCTGACGGCCGAACAAGGTCGCGAGCGCGAGGACCGTCCTACGCTCGCGCCCGCGCGGGTCGTTCAGCCTTCGAACGTGTCCCACGCGCCGTTGCGGCGGACGAAGAGCTCCGGCGAGAGTGCACGCTCCTTCGACTGCGTGATCGACGCGCGTAGACCCGGGATCCCTCCACGCGCCTGGCTCCCCGTGAAGACGAGCGAGCCGCGCGAAGGGACAGCAGCGACGATGTCGCCGTCGAGATCGGCGACGCGCGTGGGCGGATCCCAGAGCTCGTCGAGCAGGAGCAAGCTCGCGTCGTTGAGCCCGTCGAGCTTCGCGTGGTAGGTCGCCCCCTTCGGCTCGAAGCGAAGCTTCCGGCGATTCGCGTGCGCCCGAAGGTTCTCGAGCGCACGCGCATGGAGTGCTTCGCGCTTCGACCCGTCGATGTCGCGCTCGCGGACGAACACGACGGCGCCTGGCTCGTCGAGCATGTACGTGATGACGAGCGTGTTCGAGAAGACGCGCGAGATCGGCGCATCGGTCGAGCCGAACGCGTGGACTGGCGCGGTTTCGTCGAGGGAGTGGGCGGGCGATAAGTAAGGCAGTGCGCGAGCGAGATCGATCGGCATCCGTACCCTTTCGTCTCTGGGAGGCGCTACAGCGTCGCTTCGAACGCGGTCAGCGAGTCGTCGAGCGCAGCGAGGGCCTGTTCGACTTCCTGTTTCGAAGCCGTGAGCGGCGGCGCGACCATGACGCAGTTGAACTTCCCGAACGTGTAGACGCCGCGCTTCCGGAGCTCGGCGAAGAGGTTCTTCATCACGCCGGGCCCGTCGCCGTGCCAGGGGACGAGGGGCTCCTTCGACGTGCGATCCTTGACGAGCTCGAGAGCGAAGAACGCTCCGACGCCGCGGGCTTCACCGACCGTGCGATGTTTCTCGGCGATGTTCGCGAGACCCGATCGGAGCACGGCTTCGAGCTGAGCGCCGCGCTCGAAGACCTTCTCCTCCTTGTACGCGCGCACGGTGGCGAGGCCAGCGGCGACGCACATCGGATGGCCCGAATAGGTGTGACCGCACGGAAGCGCACGTGCATCGAAGGCCGACGCGATCTTCTCGCGCACGAGGATGCCGCCGAGCGGGAGGTACGCGGACGTGACGCCCTTCGCGAACGTGATCATGTCCGGGACGATCCCGAACTTCTGCGAGGCGAATGCCGTGCCGGTGCGCCCGAAGCCGGTCATGACCTCGTCCGCGATGAGGACGATGCCGTGCTTCTCCGTCAACGCACGCAGCGCCGGGAGGTAGCCGTCCGGGTAGACGATGACACCGTTCGATCCGACGACGGGCTCGATGAGGATCGCCGCGACGCGCTTCGGATCCTCGTGCATGAGCACGCGCTCGAGGTGCTCGATCGCGCGCGCAGTCTCCTCGGCAGGCGTCGTCGCGTAGAACGGCGAGCGATACGGATACGGCGCGAAGAAGCGCATGATCGAGGGCGGCCCGGGCTCGCCGCCCCAGCGCCGGTCTTCGCCGGTGAGCATGATCGACGTGCCGCTCGATCCGTGGAACGAGCGATACGCCGTCAGGATCTTCGTGCGTCCGGTGAATGCGCGGGCGATGCGGACCGCATCGTCGTTCGCATCGGCGCCGGCAGTCGTGAAGAACGTGCGGCAACCCTCGCCGCCGGCCCACGGAGACATCGCGGAGAGCTCCTCGGCGAGGAGCGCGCGCTTGTCGTTGAAGAAGGACGGCGCCGCGTAGCCGAGCATGCGCGCCTGCTCCTGCATCGCCGCGACGACCTTCGGGTGTCCGTGACCGAGGTTGACGGCGATGAGGCCGCTGCCGAGATCGAAGTACTTCTTCCCGTCGGAATCGAAGAGGTACGACCCTTCGCCTTTCACGATCACGGGCGCGGCAAGGCCACCTTGCGCGACCCACGGTGTGAGGACGTACTTCGCGTGTTTGGCCTGGATATCGGCGGTAGCGCTCATTAGCTCCGCATTCTAGCGGCGGCGCGTGCCCGGTTTGTAGAGCCTTCGCGTCGAGCTCGCTGCGGCGACGGCGCTGAGACGCAGGAGACACCGGAGAGCCTTTTGGAGCTCCACGAAACGCGTATGCTCGCCGCGCCATGTCCCAGAAGCGCAAGCTGCTCGCGATCGACCAAGGCACCACCGGAACCACCGCGATCGTCCTCACGCTCGAAGGTGAGACCCTCGGGAAGAAGACGGTCGAGTTCCCGCAGCATTTCCCGAAGCCGGGCTGGGTGGAGCACGACGCGGAGCAGATCTGGAAGAGCGTCGAGGACTCCGTCTCGGGCGCGCTCGCGGCCGCGCGCGTCGCGGGGACGGAGATCGGAGCGATCGGGATCACGAACCAGCGCGAGACGACGCTCCTCTGGGATCGGCAGAGCGGAAAACCCGTGCATCGTGCGATCGTGTGGCAGTGCCGCCGCACGTCGCCGGAGTGCGATCGGCTGAAGTCCGACGGGGCCGAGGCGCTCGTCCGCAAGAAGACGGGCCTCGTCATCGACGCCTATTTCTCGGGGACGAAGATCGCGTGGATCCTCGACGAGGTCTCGGGCGCACGCGCGCGCGCGGAGCGCGGTGAGCTCGCGTTCGGGACGATCGACGCGTTCCTCGTTCATCGCCTCACCGGCGGCGTGGTCCACGCGACGGACGTGACGAACGCGTCGCGCACGCTGCTGATGGACATCGAGAAGCTCACCTGGGACGACGAGATGCTGCGCCTCTTCCGCGTGCCGGCGAGCGTGCTGCCGAAGATCGTCCCGAGCGCCGGCACGATCGGGACGACGCGAGGCGTCGGCTTCCTGCCGGATGGGATCCCGATCACGGGTATCGCGGGCGATCAGCAGGCGGCCCTGTTCGGTCAGGCGTGCTTCGGCGAAGGCGACGCGAAGTGCACGTACGGCACCGGTGCGTTCGCGCTGATGAACATCGGCTCGTCGCCGACGCCGAGCAAGCACGGGCTCGTCACGACCGTCGCGTGGCAGCTCGGCGGCAAGGTCACCTACGCGCTCGAGGGGAGCGCGTTCATCGCCGGTGCTGCCGTGCAGTGGCTACGCGACGGGCTCGGGCTCATCAAGAACGCGGCCGACATCGAGCGGCTCGCGCGCCAGGTCGAGTCGTCCGAAGGGGTCGCCTTCGTCCCTGCGCTCGCAGGGCTCGGCGCGCCGTACTGGGATCAGGACGCACGCGGGACGATCACCGGAATCACGCGCGGTACGACGGCGGCCCATCTCGCGCGCGCGACGCTCGAAGGGATCGCGTTCGAGGTGTGGGATCTGCTCGAGGCGATGACCAAGGACGCGGGACGAAGCCTCACGGCGCTGAAGGTCGACGGCGGGGCCGCGAAGAACGATCTGCTCGTGCAGTTCCAGGCGGACATCGGCCAGGTGCAGGTCTGCCGGCCCGTCGAGGTCGAATCGACCGGGCGCGGCGCGGCGATGCTCGCAGGCGTCGGTGCGGACCTTGCGGACCTCGACGCGTCGTCGAGGATGGTGAAGGTCGATCGCACGTTCGATCCGTCGATCGGCAGCGACGCGCGCGCGGCGCACATCGCACGCTGGCGGCGGGCGATCGAGCAAACGCGCACGCACCGCTGATCGGGGGCTCTTTCTCCCCACCACGATCACGAGTCGATGAAGGGAACGCCGCTCCGCGTCTCTTGGCCAGCCCGAACTTGTGGAGAGGTCCTCCTCGTGATCCCGTGACCGTGGGCCCCCAACCCTACGCGGTCGTTGCTGGGCAAGCGACCGCGTAGGGGAAATCTTTTGCCGGCGGCCTCGCCACCGGATGTCGAAGAACGGACGCGCTTCGTGCAAGGGACATACCCTCTGCGGATCGCGTGATTTCCGTCGAGCTGGGCCGATCCTCGCGAGGCGGAGTGCCTCGCTGGTGAGGCGCACGCGACACAACGAGACAGAGACACGAGCCCGGGACGCACGACGCCAACGGACCTTCGCCGCGTGCGTGCCTCCCGCCTCGTGCCTTCAGCCTCCGGCCAAAGCGAGGCGAGGCGAGGCGAGGCGAGGCGAGGCGAGGCGAGGCGAGGCGAGGCGAGGCGAGGCGAGGCGAGGCGAG
>JAEXCN010000362.1 GCA_023402175.1 Pseudomonadota bacterium
GAACACGACGCCTGCGGCGAGCGCGGCAAGACCACCGGCGAAGACGGAGACGCCCGCGATGCGTCCACCGGTCCAGAAGCTCGGCGAGTCGTTCGTCGTCGTCGGCTCCGTCGGCTTGCTGGTCTCGACGACGTTACTCGTCGCCGGCGCGGTCGACGCAAGGCCCGTCGCGGGCTTCGCTTCGTTCTCGACGAGCTTCGCCTTCGTGATCGTCCCGGCGGAGCACTCGACCGTCACGCTCTTCGCCTTGCCGTCGGCGATCGCCTCGACGACGTGTTTGCCGGGGGTGACGGGGACGGGATCGGTGTTCCCCGGATCGATCGCGCGGCCGTCGACGGAGATGCGTGCGCCCGGCGGCGCTTCGATCTCGATCTGCCCGACCTTCTTCGACAGCTCCGTGATTCCTTCGGCCGCGCGCTGGCGCTGGACATCCGTGATCTTCGGATCGGACGGGAGCTTCGCGAACTGGCGATAGTGCTCGAGCGCCTCGACGGGATGTCCGGACAGGTGCTCCGAACGAGCGAGGTTGAAGAGGATCGCCGGACTCTTGAGGAGCGCCCACGCCTGATTGAACTTCAGGCGGGCGCCCTCGTGATCGCTTCCCTCTGCGAGCTTGATGCCCTCGTCGAAGCGCGCGCGCGCCTCGGCCATCGTCGAATCCTGCGTGGTCGTGGCGGGCGCGGGCTTCGCGGGCTGAGCGGACACCGTTGCCGAGAGCGAGGCAGCAGCGACGAACGTTGCAGTAGAAATCGCGCGAGCGAGAGCTCGTGCGAACGGGCGTCGCGCAGTCATGAACCGTGGAACCCCTCCTCGGATCGCACTGTTCTCACAGATTCCGGATCAAGTCGACAGCCGGCGAGGCGCTCGGCGCGCTTGCTGGCGCTGCGCTCGACGTCGGTGCCGTCGTCGGCGAGGCGGCAGCGCCTCCCGACGCAGCAGGGCGGCGCGCGCTCGGCGCCGGAGCGTTGTCCGTCATCGCGGGCGTACCGATGACGGCATTCGTCGGCGCGCTCGCAGGTGCGTTCGACTTCGTGCTCGCGATCGCATTCGTCGCTGCGGGCGGCCCCTGGTCCGTGCTCGCGGCCGACGTCTCCGGTGCCGGCGACTCATCGCTGCTCGGCGGCGGGGGAGGGATGTCCCGCGCAGGCCCGGTCGTGGGCTCGTACATCGGAGTCGCCGATGCGATGGTCGTTGCGGCGCTCGTGAGCGAGCTCGAGTCCGCGGAGCTCTCTCGCTTCGTCGGCGGGCCGGACACGGCGGCAGCGACGAGCACGCCGCCGAGCGACATCGCGGCGAGCAACCCAGCCCACGGCACCCAGGCGGGCACTAGCCGCTTGTGGCCGGGGATGATCGCGGTCGGCAGATCGCGTCGAGCGCGCTCCGCATGCGAACCGCGCGGGCGGGCAGCCGGGCCCGAGCGCCCTTTCTCGAGGTGGTAGTCGACGAAGTCCCGTTTTACGGGTGGCGTGCGCGGCGTGCGCCCTGGGCGGTCGAAGCCGGCAAGGAGATCTTCGGTCTCCTTCAGCTCCGCCGCCGCGCGCCGAGCGCGCTCGTCATCGTCGTTGGATTTCCCGGCGGCCATCACGGCAGAAAGCGTAGCTCACGAGCCCTCGTAGGGCAGCTTTGTGACCGCGCACGGATACTCAGAAGCTCCGGATGAAGTCGCCGCCCCCCGTTGGCTTCGGCGGCGGTGACGATGCGTTTCCGGTGCTGGTCGTCGCGGGAGTGGTGGGCGCCGTCGCGGTGCTCGCCGATTGAGCGGTATTCGCCGAGCTTCCGCTTGCCTTGCCCACAGGAGCGGTCTTGTGCCCCGGTCTCGGCGACGGAGGTGAATGCGCTGGCGCCGCGAGCGTCGCGCTGTCGGCGACCGAAGGCGAGGGCGCGGCGTCCGACGAAGCGGGTGCGCTGGCGACCGTCGACGACGATCCACTCGCTGTGCCAGAGGCCGGTGCAGCTGCCGAAGCCGTTCCAGGCGTGCTCGGGCTCGCGGTCGTCGAGCTCACTCCAGAGGCCGTCGCGCCAGTGACCGCCGCCGTCGTCGTGTCGCCGCGTGTGCCGCGGACGATCACGATCGTCGCCGTGACGAGACCGCCGAGGAGGAGCGCGCCCGCAAGCACGAACAGGCCCGTGCGCGATCGCGGCAGCGCCCTTCGCGCATCCGACTGCTGTGACGAGAACGTGTCGCGTGCCGCTGTTCCAGCGCTCGCGCCGCCGTCCGCCGGAACCTCGTCGAGCGTCACCGCCGTGCCCGCGCCGGCTCCCGGACCGCTGCCTCCGTGCGCTGCCGGCGAGCGTGGCGTAGGCTCGACCGACTCGTGAGCCGCGCTCGCGTGTGCGCCCGGCGTGATGACGACTCGTCCGGCGCGAGGAATCGCCGCGGAACCGTCCGCAACTCCCTCGGGGCTCGACTCGCGCTCGCGACGCGACGGCGGCTTGCCTCCCGCTGCGCCGAGGCCGGCGAGAAGCGCGTCGGCATCGGGCGACGTGTGATCGCGTCCGCCCACTCCGCGCCACGTCGACCCGGTGCGCACCGACTCTTGCGGTACGCCGATGAGCGGAACGTCGCCGAGCCGATCCTTCGCCGGAGACGCCGCGGCCATCTTCTTGCTGGACGCCTTGTTCGACGACGTGATCGAGCTGAGGACGCGTGACAGCGGCCCGTTTCCCCCGATCTCGAGCGGAGGCCCACCGGGCGCCGGAGCTGCCGCGGCGGGGCCGGCGCGTCGTGGCCGCGCGCTCGGCAACGGGCCCTCCGCCGTCATGTCGTGCGGATCGTTCCCGTCGATCGCCCATTCGAGCTCGAAGAGGCGCTCGGCGAATGCGTAGGCATCGCGCGGACGCATGCGTGGGTCCTTCGCGAGCGCGGCCTGGATGAGCGACACGATCGACGCGGGCACCCACGGCGCAAACTTCGAGACCGGCGCCGGCATCTCCTTCATCTGCGCTTCGGAGACCTTTGCCCAGTCGCCGTGGTGATCGAACGGTCCGACACCCGCGAGCATCTCGTAGAGGACGAGCCCCGCTGCATAGAGGTCGGTCGCGGGCGTCGGCTTCTCGCCGCGGATCTGCTCGGGCGCTGCGTAGCTCCACGTACCGACGAACGCGCCATCGTGCTTGCGATCGGCGACGGCCGACACGCCGAAGTCGATCAGCTTCACGACCGGCTCACCGTGGCGCGGAGCGTGGAGGAAGATGTTCTCCGGCTTGATGTCGCGATGGATGACCGGCACCTCGTGCGTGTGCGCGGCCTGCAATGCCTCGAGGAGCTGCCGCGTGATCTCGTACGCCACGCGCGGAGGGACGCGGCCCATCG
>JAEXCN010000510.1 GCA_023402175.1 Pseudomonadota bacterium
GGACGGAGCTTGTCACGCGTCGGATCGGGCGCGTTCCAGTAGCCCGCGAAGAGGAGCGCGCCGCGATGAAGCAGCTCTCCCGGTTCGTTCGGCGGACATGGCCCGCCGTCGGGGTCCACGACGAAGACCTCGACGCCAGGAATGGGATAACCCATCGCGCCACGCTTCTCGTCGAAGCGAGGGCCAGGAAGATACGTCGTGCGCAGGCACTCCGTCTGGCCGTACATGAGGATGATCTCGGCGCCGGGAACGACCTTGGGCAGACGTTCGAGCATGTTCGGCGAGGGACCGTCCCCTGCGTTCGTCACGTAGCGCAGCCCCGTGAGCGTGCGGTTCGTCTTCTCGAGGAACGCGATGAGCTGCCCCCAGCCGAACGGGACCTGCGCGAGGCCCGTCGCCGCGTGGGCATCATGTGCTTTCACGATGTCCGCCGGGAGCATCGATGCGGGGACGATCAGGCATCCTCCGACGAAGCACATCGTGAGGAGTTGCGAGAGACCGTATCCGAAGCTCCATCCGAGCACCCAGAGCAGACGATCGTCGGCATCGTTCTGCAGGTATCCGGACACGATCCTCGCGAAGTCGACGAGGTTCCGATGAGGATGAACGACGCCCTTCGGCGCCCCGGTCGAGCCGGACGTGTAGACGAGGATGGCAGGATCGCTCGGCGCAGGCGGCACGTGTCCGTCCCACGTCTCGGCCAGCGCGGTCAGCGACGTCGCTCCTTCACACGCTCCGTCGACGAGGACGTGTGGAGGGAGGCTCTGTCCGAGCTGCTTCACGCGAAGCTCGTTCGTGATCAAGAACTGCGCACCGCTGTCCGAGATCACGTGCGCGAGCTGTGCCGGCGTCCACTGGGGCGTCGCGCCGACGACGATCCCGCCGACGCGCGACACCCCGAAGAGAGCGGCCACTGCGGTCGCGCCGTTCTTCAGATCGATCACGACGCGATCGCCGCGCGTGAGCCCGGCGGCTCGGAGCCAGGCCGCGATTCGCGAGCTCTCGTCGCGGATCTCCGCCGAGGTGTACGTGCGATCGCTCGTCACGAGCAGCGGACGGTCGCGTCCGATCTCGAGATGCCGCTCGAGCACCGAGTAGAGCGTCGTCACGATGGCGTCCCCAGGACTTCACGGAAGAGGAGCTGCGTCGAGATCGCGGCGACGAGCGCCATGTTGTCGGTGTTCGAGAGCATGCCGCCGCTCGCCTTGCACTTCTTCCAGAGGCCCTGGACGCTCGACGGGACGAGCGCGCCGTTCTTCGCGACGGCTTCCACCGAGAGCAGCTCGTCGATCTCCGGTATCGCCTCCGGAGTCACGAACGACATGGCGTCGGGCGCGCGATATGGCTGCTTCGTCCGCGAGATGACCTCCTTCGGAACGAAGCGGGCCGCGATGCGCTTGAGGACGTGTTTCTCGTCGAGGACGTGCAGCTTGTATCGATCGGGCAAGCCGTTCGCGAGGTCGACCACGTCGGGGTCGAGGAACGGGAAGCGGCCCTCGACGGAATGCGCCATGAGCATGCGGTCTCCCTGCGAACCGAGCAGATAGGGCCCGAGCAGCGTCGCGATCTCGATGAGCTGATCCTGCGCGAGCGGCGACCACGTGGACAGCTCGGGTGGCAGCCCTTCGAGCAGCTCTCGCACGACGTCCGTGCCGGCCGGCGGCCTCAGCTCCGGGGCGACGAGGCGCTTGAGCGCGCTGGTCGTGCTCCAGCGGGTGCCGTGCGCGAACCCTGGCTTGTCGAACGAGGCGAGGTCGCGCCCGAAGAACTGGATCGCCATCTCGCGCTGCGCGACAGGCGAGCGGGCGAGATAGGGGTACAGCTTCTGGAGCAGGAGCGGCCGGCTCTTCGACGCCGGAGACCTCGCCCAGAACCTCCGAACCACTCCCTCGCGGAACAGATCGTAGCCGCCGAAGAATTCATCGGCGCCTTCGCCCGTGAGGACGACCTTCGTTCCGCTCTCGGAGACGAGCTTCGAGAGCAAGAACAACGGCGCCGGCGCGGTTCGCAAGATGGGGCGCTCGGTGTGGCGCACCACGGCCGGGAAGACCCTTGCGATGTCGGAGCGCGTGACGAGGACCTCGTGATGCTCGGTGCCGAGCGCGCGCGCGACCATGCGCTGGTACTCGGTCTCGTCGAACTCGGCGTCTGCGAAGCGAAGCGAGAAGGTGTGGAAGCGTTCGCCCTTCGCGCGGAGCCCCAGAGCCGCGACGAGCGAGCTGTCGAGTCCTCCGGACAGATAGCAGCCGACGGGGACGTCCGCGCGCAGCATACGGAGCGCGGTCGCACGCTCGAGCGCGTCGCGCACGGCGGCCTCCGCGTCGGCGACGGATCCCGTGAACCGCTTCTTGAAGTCGTGCCGCCAGTACGCGCGCTCGGTGACGCGACCGTCCTCGTAGATCCGCACGTGACCCGGCGGCAGCTCCGAGATGCCACGAAAGACGGTGCGTG
Source organism: Pseudomonadota bacterium (assembly GCA_023402175.1). Lineage (GTDB taxonomy): Bacteria > Myxococcota_A > Polyangia > Polyangiales > Polyangiaceae > Labilithrix. The sequence continues at coordinate 2,452 of JAEXCN010000510.1, forward strand.
GCGCGATCGCGGCCCAGAACGTGAACGTCTGTTCGAGACCGATCGGATCGAGCCCGTCACGGAGCGACGGATCCGCGGCGAAGATGGCCTTCACCTCGCTCGCGAAGACGACGCGCGCTCCTCGCTCGGCGTAGTAGAGCGGATGGATCCCGACGCGATCGCGGCTGAGCAGGAGGCGCCGTCGCGCGCCATCCCAGAGCGCGATCGCCCACTGGCCGTTGAAGCGTAGGAGGGCATCGTCACCCCACTCGGCGAACGCTCGCAGGACGACCTCCGTATCGCTTCGCGTGCGGAAGACATGGCCTCGCCTCGCGAGCTCTTCACGTAGCTCGACGTAGTTGTAGACCTCGCCGTTGAAGACGAGCGTGAGCTCCCGGTCCGTGAGCTGCATCGGCTGGGCGCCGCCGGTGGGATCGATGATCGACAGGCGCGTGTGCGCGAGGCCCGCGCCGGCTTCGCAGAAGAAGCCGGCGTCGTCCGGGCCGCGATGGCGGAGCGCGGCGGCCATTGCGCGCAACGCTCGGTCGAAATCCTGCGAAGCGCCGCGGACGGCAGCGCCGGGACCAAGCGTGACGATACCTGCGACTCCGCACATGTGATTGTTTGTTCTCTTTTGGTTATGCTGACCACGTGAACGAGGTCGAAATCCGCGGGCGCATCCGGAAGTTCATCATCGACAATTTTCTGTTTGGTGACGAGTCCGCGGCGCCGAGCCCGGATCAACAGCTCGTACAGAGCGGGCTGGTCGACTCCACGGGGATCCTGGAGATCGTCTCGTTCCTCGAACAGGAATATGGGATCGAGACGCCGGACGACGACCTAGCCGCCGAAAATTTCGGCTCGGTCTCCGCGATCGCGGGCTTCGTCCTCCGCAAGAAGATCTGAGTCGCAAGGGTGCAGCTCCACGACGGGCAACGACCGAAATCCCGAGCCCGAGCCCGAGCCCGAGCCCGAGCCCGGTTGCGACCAGGAGCGCCGAGATTTTTCGAACCGCCAAGGCGCCACGGACCTGATCATTGGTCTCATCGCGTCGCAGCCTCGTCGGTGCGAGGACGCGCGACGGACGCTCCGTAGACCACGAGATTGACAGGGTGAACATCTCTCGCGAAAAGGCGCAGTCGCAGCAATGAAGCCCTTTCGAGAAGAAGATTAACAGGGAGACATGAAGACAGGGAGCCGAGAGGGAGAGGCCTTGCTTCGGTTCCGACCTGGACCCTCGTCGCCTCTCGCAAAACGCTTTCGCGTTTTGCTCGCAAATTTGAGCCTCCCTCGCATCCGGCGAGCTTGTTCCGCACAGGCACTGGCGTCCTTGCCGGCTGCGGGACTCGGACGGAGAGCGGCACGCGTCACGCGGGCGGCGTTCATCGTCACGTGAGCGCGCGTGCGAGCTGGACAGCCGCGGATGTCGTCGGCAAGGCGAGCCGCTCTCCTCCTCCCGTAGGTCTCGGGACAAAGCTTGGAGAGCGCACCGTTTGCGGAACGAGGATGCAGGTCGGAACCGAGATCTTCCTTTCCGAACGAAACGTGAAGCGAGCGCTTCACGTTTCGTGAGGGTCCGACGAGGGTCCAGGTGAAGACGGAGAGGAGGCCCCTCCCTCTGATCTCCCTGTCCCCCTGTCTCCCTTCTATGAGGGACGTCAACAGGTCGGTCGTCTTTCGGGTCGTCGTTTGTCAGTCGTTCGGTTGGCGGCTTCGCGAAGAGTCAGGCTTAGGCAGCCTTCGACAACCTTCTATCCGTG
>JAEXCN010000045.1 GCA_023402175.1 Pseudomonadota bacterium
CGATGGCTTCGGTCGCGAAGCCCGGCTCACTCCTCACGTGCGCGTGGGGACCCAAGCGCTTTGCGATCCCCAGGACGTGACCAGGAGTCACCCGGAGGATCGCGCGACGGTTACGGCGGGTGACCGCCCCGGGAGGCATGCGTCATGACGTTTTCCATCGAGTTCGCGGACGAGCAGGAGGAATACCAGGCGCGCATCAAGGTGATTGGCTGCGGCGGCTCCGGCGGCAACGCGGTCAACACGATGATCAACTTCGGCCTCGAAGGGGTGGAGTTCATCGTCGTCAACACCGACGCGCAGGCCCTCAACAACAACGCCGCGCCGACGCGGCTCAACATCGGTAACGCCGTCACGCGCGGCCTCGGCGCCGGTGCGGATCCGGAGCGCGGTCGCAAGGCAGCGATGGAGGACCACGCGCGCATCAAGGAGCTCATCGGCGGCGCGGACATGGTCTTCATCACCGCGGGCATGGGCGGCGGCACCGGCACCGGCGCGGCGCCCGTCATCGCGCAGCTCGCGCGTGAAGAAGGCGCGCTCACCGTCGGCGTCGTGACGAAGCCGTTCCTCTTCGAGGGACGCCAGCGCTCCCGTCGCGCGGAGCTCGGCCTCCAGCAGCTCGCCGAGACCGTCGACACGCTGATCACGATCCCGAACCAGAAGCTCCTGATGCTCGGCGAGGACGACCTCTCGTTCGTCGACGCGTTCCGCAAGGCGGACGAGGTGCTCTACCAGGCGGTGAAGGGCATCAGCGACCTCATCACGCAGAACGGCATCGTCAACGTCGACTTCGCCGACGTGAAGACCGTCATGAACAGCATGGGCCGCGCGCTCATGGGCACCGGCATCGCGAAGGGCCAGAACCGCGCCCGCCTCGCGGCCGAGATGGCCGTCTCCTCGCCGCTCCTCGACGACATCTCCGTCGACGGCGCCACCGGCGTGCTCATCAACATCGTCGGCGGCCCCGACCTCAAGATGCGCGAGATCCAGGAGGCCGCGAGCCTCGTCCAGGAGCAGGCGCACGAGGACGCGAACATCATCTTCGGTGCGAGCATCGACGAGCAGCTCGGCGAGAACGTGAAGGTCACCGTCATCGCCACCGGCTTCGACGTTGCCGAGCGGATGGCGAGCCTCGATCAGGCGGCCCGGCTCCAGATGCCGAACGCCGGCCCGGCGACGATCCCGTCGATGCACATGCCGCAGCAGCCGATGCAGGCTCCGGCCCGGCAGCACCAGCAGCTCTTCACGAGCCCGCCTTCGATGCACCACGCGCCCGCGTTCTCGAACCGCCGCATGCCCTCGGCGCCGCCGGTGGCGGCTCACGCCCCGCAGGAGCAGCGCGTTCAGCCCGCGAGCGCGCGGATCCCGGCCCGCGAGCGCGCGTCGAACTTCCCCGCGTTCGACACCGACTGGGACGTCCCCGCGTTCCAGCGCAAGGGCCAGTAAAGACGACGCGGCGCAAGCCGCATCGAGCGCGCCCGTGCCTCTCCGCCGAGAGCCACGGGCGCTGTCCATTTCGTCCCACTACGTCGAGGCGTCAGCGGACGAACAGGAGCGTCTGCGTCCGAGGCGTCAGCGGACGAACAGAAGCCCCTGCGTCCCGTCGATCCGGCCGCCGCTTCTGCAGTCTGGGTAGTACGTCTCGAAGCCGTCCACCATCAGTCCGTAGGGCGCGAGCTCCGGATCGTCGCGTAGGAAGTAGAGCTCGTCGTTGTCGACGTACCCTGCGAACCTCAACATGGTGGGGCCGCCGCTCGGGGTGCAACTGCCGCGCACGGCCGTGATCGAGTAGTCGGCGAGGGGCGCGTTGCGCTTCGTCTCGAGCTCCTGGCTCCGGATGCCGAGCATGAACGCGTTGGACGCCAACGATTTCCCTTCGAGGCGCGCAGCGACCATGACGTCGGCGAAACCGATGACGAATGCGACTTCTCCCATCGAGTACGGCTCGCCGTCGTTCGTGATGCTTCCGCGCGACCTCTTCCAGCCGAACGCTCCCGTGGCACCGGGGACGCTCCTCGCGACCAGCGTCCATCCGCCGCCGGCAGTCGTCATGTCGCAGTAGACGTCCATCGGTTCCCGAGGACCAGCTCCGTCGGGATCGATGCGCTGGATTCCATCCGTCGAGACCGATCCGACGAGCTCCGAGCACGAACGCGGCAACGTGACGAGCGCTGCGTCGGCGTCGGTGTTTCCGCCGTCCGATCCACCAACGTCGGGCCCGACATCGTCGTCCGTCTCCGGGCTCGGCGGAGGGGAGCCGCTGAAGCCGCTCAGGTCCGTGAAGAGGGCACACGCGGGCGCGAAGGCGAAGAGGACCGCGAGCTGCGCCACGAAACGCATCAGCGCCATACTATCGCCATAGTATCGATGAGCGGCGGTCGGCGATAGGGCACCATACGGCCCGCAGTGCCGCGAAGTGCTGCGCGCTACGACAGGATCGTGACCGGTACGCCGAGGTGCTCGGCTTCGCGGACCACGGTCGAGAGGCCCTCGACGCGTGACGCGTGGACGACCTCGTCGGCCGCCCCGATCCATCCGAGCGTCTCGCGACGCGTCTTCGTTCCGAGGAAGCGAGCGTCGAGCTGCCACGCCTTCGCGAGTCGCTCGAGATGCGCGCGCTCGGGCCCATCGCCGAGGACGACGAGCACGCGCTCGTCGCGGCGTGTCCCGTGATCGTGGCTGGTGGCGACGTAGTCGATGACCTTGTCGATCCGCTTGCTCGCGACGAGACGGCCGGCGCAGACGTAGAGCCGTCGCGCCTGGACCGCGCTCCGCTTCGCGTGCGCGTCCTCGCTGACGTCCGGCACTTCGATCGCGCCCGGAACCACGACGGCGCAGGCGCGGAGGGCGCGAGCGTCGTCCGCCGAGAGCTTCGACGCGAGCGAGTCGAGGAGCTCCTCGGAGACGAAGCGCCAGCGATTCGTGCGCTGCGTGAGCACGCCGACGACCCGCGCGCGCACCTTTGCGGGCAGCGCGCAGAGCAGCCGGACGTCACCTCCGTGGGAGACGATCTCGAGCTCCGCGGACGGGCGCGTCTGGAAGGAGATCGGGAACGCGCACGGGATGCTCCAGTGCGCGATGATCCGTTCGGGCGCGAAGGTGCGCAGCTGGATGGCAGCCTTCACGCCCCAAGCGGTCGCTTCGAGCGCGCGCGAGGGCCGCTCGCGAATGCGCGTCGGGGCCCCCGGCCATCCGAACGCGCCGCCGGCGTTCGGTCGAATGACACGGACCACGTGACCCGCTCTCTCGAGCTCGGCGACCTCGGTCTCGACGAAGTGCCCCGAGGGATCCCCGTCGTACGCGGGGTAGCTCGTCGTGACGACGGCGATGCGCATGACCGGGTGAAGCGAGGAGGAGCTCAGGGGACGTCGAGGGCAGCCCTCGACCACAGGGTGAAGCGGGACCTTTTACGCCGAAAAGTCCCGATCGTGCTAGGACTTTTGCCATGGAAGGCTCGTCCGTCGGCTCTGGCTCTGCTCGGTCCGTCCGCGTTCAAGGGCGCATCCTCTACGTGACCGAAGATTCGTCGCTCCTCGCGAAACAGCTCGCAGGCGAGGACATCGCGTACGACGTCGAGAAGAACGAGCCGGCCCTCGTCGGGAACATCTCCACGGACGAGCTCACGCCTGGATGGGTTTGCTACTACTACGACGAGACGCTCGCGCGCTTCTGCCTCGTCGGTCTCCGCGGCGGCAAGGTCGGCAAGGACGCGATCAAGAACGGCGGCTTCGGCGTCATCGTCAGCGGCATCTCGAAGGGCTGCGGATCGAGCCGTGAGACGGCGCCGTACAGCGAGCTCAAGGCCGGCGTGCAGGTCGTCATCGCCAAGAGCATCGAGAAGATCTACCGGCAGAACGCGCAGAACATCGGCCTCCTCACGTCGACGGACTTCGGGCTCGTCGAGCGCATCGCGCGGGGCGAAGAAATCCCGATCGGCGAGTTTACGAAGGGCCTCGATCCGATCAGCGCCGCGATCGTCGAGCACGGCGGCCTCTTCGCGTACAACCGCGCGCGGCTCGCCGGCGAGACGACGCCGCCGGCGATCACGACGCCGGCCCGTCCGATGACGCTCTGCGAGAAGATCCTCGCCGCGCACGTCATCGTCGACGCGAAGGAAGGCAAGCTCGGCGCCCCCGCCGTGAAGCCCGGCGATGCGTTCTTCGCGCGCACCGACGTCCGGTTCAGCCACGAGTACGTCACGCCGATGGCGGAGTCGCTCTTCGTCGCGGAGATGGGCAAGGACGCGAAGGTCACCGAACCGGAGAGCGTCTTCGCGTTCCGCGATCATCTCACGTTCCTCGACCTCGTGATGCCGCGCGCGCATCGCGAGATGGGACTGAAGGAGCAGGCCGAGGAGCTCGCGACCGTCCAGGAGTCGTTCACGAAGCGGCAGGGCGTGAAGCTCTACGGAGAGGTCCACCGCGAGAGCAAGCTCGTCGGCTCGGAGGCGATCTGTCACAACAAGGTGATCGAGGAGATCGCGCTGCCGGGGCAGCTCGTCATCGGAACCGACTCGCACACCTGCATGGCCGGCGCGCTCGGCTGCTTCGCGTTCGGCGTCGGTTCCACCGACATGGCCAACGCCTGGTACACGAAGGACGTGCGCGTGACGGTCCCCGAGACCGCGCGCTTCGTCCTCACCGGCCTGCTCCCGCACGGCGTCTGCGCCAAGGACGTCATGCTCCACATCCTCAGCCAGCCGTTCTTCAAGACGGGGCAGGGGATCGGCAAGGTGCTCGAGTTCGCGGGCGACGGCGTGCAGGCGATGCCGCTCGACGAGCGCGCGACGCTCACGAACATGGCCGTCGAGGCCGGCGGCTTCACAGGCATCATCGAGGCCGACGGCGTCGTCGTCGACTACCTCGCGAAGCAGCGCGGCCTGACGTCGGCCGAGGTCCGGAAGCGCATCGTGAAGGCGGATCCGGGCGCGCACTACCTCGCGACGTTCGAGATCGATCTCTCGACCCTCGAGCCGATGGTCGCGACGCCGGGCGATCCGCGGAACGGCATCCCGCTCCGCCAGCTGCCCGGGACCAAGATCGACATCGCCTACGGCGGCTCGTGCACGGGCGGCAAGAAGGCGGACATGGACATGTACGCCGAGGTCCTCAAGCTCGCCGTCGAGCAGGGCAAGAAGGTCGCCGAGGGCGTGCACCTCTACATCCAGTTCGGCTCGCAGGACATCCGGCGCTACGCCGAGTCGAAGGGCTACCTCGATCTCTTCAAGCAAGCCGGCGCCGAGCTCGTCGATCCGTCCTGCGGCGCCTGCATCAAAGCGGGCCCGGGCGTGAGCGACTCGCCCGATCAGGTGACGGTCAGCGCGATCAACCGCAACTTCCCCGGCCGCAGCGGCCCAGGAAAGGTCTATCTCGCGAGCCCGCTCGTCGTCGCCGCGAGCGCGATCGCCGGCCAGATCGTGTCGCCCGACTCGCTCTGACCGGTTGCACCCGGCCGGGCTAGCGCGTCACTTCACGATCGTTTCGACGCGGTTGAGCGTGCGAAGCGCGGCGCCGCCCGGATAGGCATAACTCGCGAACTGGCCCGTGCCCCAGACGTTCACGGCGATCGGGCCTTTGCTCTCGATCGTGAAGCGGCCGCCGGCGCACGTGTTCGCGCCGAACGTCTGAGGCTTCCCTTGTCGCGTCAACCTCACACGCGTGAATTCGTGCTTGCCCGAGGTACCGATCGGCGACCAGCCATCGAGCGTTCCGACACATTCGAGGACGACAGGCTCGAAGTCCTTGCCGTCGTCGCGCGAACGCACGACGACGAGCTGCGAGTTCAGAACCCTGGGGTCGAGGAAGAACGCGTACTTCGACAGATACTGTTCGGTCGGGACGATGGGGAGGAATTCGGGATCACCATCGAACGCGACGGCGTTCACGTACGAGAAGCCGGTCATGTATGCGAAAGCGGCGAAGGGATGGTCTGCATCCTGGCTCTTCACCACGAATGGCTCCCGGGAGGAGAACAAGACCGACTCGCCCGCGGAGAGCGAAGCCGGCGCGCCCTTCGGCCGCCCGGGCTCGTAGGTGAGGACCGTGCCGTCGACCGCGCCCGTCACGCGATAGAGGTAGTCTTCCGGAGCCTCTCCGGACATGCGCGAGATGTACGGGGCAAGGACGTATTCGCGTCCCCACGCGGGCACGGGGAAGAGCATCGTTTGCGACGTGTCGCACGTGCCGTAGCTCGTCGGCATGTTCATGCACTCGTGGCCGCCCCATACGCCGACCGGCTTGTTCGACGAGATGCGCGTCCCGGTCAGGTCTTGATCCTGCGTGAAGTGGATCAGCTCACCCTTCCGCATCCGATACGTGTGCGCGACGCCCTTCGCGACGCCGTCGACGTCCTGGCCGCCGGCGATGTTGACGCTCGGGACGACGGTGACCTCGGTGTCGTCCTCGGCCGCGACGATATCCGTGGTCGGACGGAAGAGCGTCCCTTCGTCTCCTGGGTACGGCGAAGCCCAGTAGAAGGCGTCACGCGGCGTCGTGACGATGTGCTCGTTCTTCCAAGACGGGATCGGTAACAGCAACGCGGCGTTCGAGGCGGTGCTCACGATCCCTCCGAACGGATACAGGGTGTAGGCGCTGATCGGCGCCGTCGTCTTGATGTGGAACGTCGGACCACGGCTCGTCGCGGTGAGGTCCGTGTCTCTCGGCACGGCTGGGGTCACTCCTTTCGGGCAGGGGACGAAGCTGTCCCCGGTGCCGGTCGGCGATTGGCTCAGGAAGAGCGCCATCACGTCGCCCGGCTGCATCTCGCCGGTGAAAGGCTCGTACGTCGTCTGCGCGCCGTTCGTTCGCACGACCCTGGCGATCTGCCCGATGTCGAGCGGATGGCCGTCGTATTCGGCTTCGATGCGCGCTGACGTTACCCAGCTATTCGTGAGCAAGGCGGCGAAGCACGACCCGGCCCCGAATTGGGGAAGGACACGCGGAGGCGCAAGAGGCACGAACTCGCAGCCCATCGTCGCGTTGGCGGCGACGGCGGGGTCGCACGCAGGGAGGCACTTGCCGTCGCCACAACCCTGATCAGGAGGGCACGTAGTGATCACTCGCGACTCGTCGCATGCGTCGACGATCGACCGGAGATCGCGCGAGCACCGAAACCGGCCTTCGCAGCTCGTCGCCACGCCCACGTCGGCGCCGGCGTCGGAGCCGAAGACGGGCATCCGGTTTTCATCGAACCCGCGCTGATCGGCGCCGCACGCGAAGACGGCTCCGAAGAAGAAGAGAGTCGGCCCCGCGATCCGTTTCATCGAATGTCCTCCGCTTCCGGATGGTTCGCGAGATCGACGGTCCCTCGTCCGAGCTCGCCGTACTGGTTCGATCCCCAACACCGGACCGCGCCCTCGACGTTCGAGATGCACGTTGCCGCGACCGTCGTTGCGAAGGTGACGACGCGACTGCCGGCTATGTGCGTCATGTCGAGCGGCTCGGTCGCGATGTCGAGATCGGCGGGTGGGTAGCCGAGCGCGCCCGCCGTATTGACTCCCCACCGAAAGAGGCGTCCGGTCGACAAGAGCACGCCAGCCTGCGCGACGAACGATCTGCCGAAGATTCCTGGCTCGAGCCCGGCCGAGATCGCAACGTCGACGACGTTGGCTGGATACGGAACGTAGAGCGCCCGCCGCTCGGGCAGCCATCGAAAGAGGAGCCCGTCGTGGGTGAGGTAACCGAACACGCCAGCGCGCACCACGCCCAGGAGCTCGACCGGTAGCGGCGAAGCCGGCGCGGACGGGGTGGTCGGAGTCACGGGATTTGGCCCGAGCGTGGCGAGCACATCTCCGTCGAGGAGCGCCACGATCGTGTCGGCGTCGAACATCGACGGTGACGTCGGCAACGTGCCGATGGCGAGGTCCCGAACGGGGGGCCGGAACCCGCTGAAGCGCTGCGGCGGAAACTCGGGCGAGGTCCCCGGCTCTGCCGCGATGGCCACCCTCGACGATCGCGCTCCCCAGCACCAGAGCGCTCCGTCGTCGCGCGCCACGGCGCAGCCTATCTGCGCTCCGAGGGCGACGCTCGACGCAGGCGGGAGACCTTCGACCCGTAGAGGGGCGGCAAGCTGCGCGTCGGTGGACGGCCGGCCGAGCTGCCCGACGTCATTTTTCCCCCAGCAAAGGACCGAACCGTCGCGCGTGCGCGCGCACGTGCCGAGATTCGGGCCGACGCTGATCTGCACGACGTCCGTCAGACCGACGACGGGCGTCGGCGTTCCGTTCCCCGGCGTGTCGCGGCCCCAGCAGCGCACCGTTCCATCGCTGACGAGCGCGCAGACATGGCCGCCTCCGTTGCCGCTGACGGCGGTGTAGCAAGGGGTCTTCGCGCACGCGACCTCGAGACGGGACGCTGGATGAACGTCCGGGCGAGCCGCATCGATCGTGCCGGCGTCGCTCGGCGGCGGCGGCGGCGGCGACGGCGGAGCGTCTTCACCGGCGTCGAGCGTCCGAGGCTCGATGTCGACGTCGGTCGACGAACAACCCAGCGCAACAGCCGGCGCGAGGACGAAGAGTGCAAGCGCGATTCGTGCGAGCGTCATGGCTGGTGGGCTCCTTTCGCCGTCGTCGCGGTCCGCCTTGCCGCGAAGGGCCCCGGCGGGAGGTTCGTCCTCGCGAGCGCCGTTCCGACGATCCAGGCGTCCTCCCCGCCGGCCCAGATCCCGTTCACCGTCTCGATGATCGGGCGGCTACCGAGGATCGTGCTCGCGGGCTCGAACGCCGTTCCCGTCCAGCGGCAGACGAGCAGGCCGTCGGAGAACCATCCAGAAGCCGGTCCCGAGGCGAATCCCGTGCGGCTGCTGCACGCCGGCGCCTCGTCGAGCGCGTGCTGAAATACCGGGGCGCCGATCTCTCCGCCGGCGGTGACGGGGAGGAGGTACGTCTTCACGACCGTCTTCACCTGCTCGGCCGTGCGATCGACGACCTCGGGACCGTGAACCCAGAGCCGGCGCTCGGCTCCCGGCGGAGTCCCGCGGAGCGACAACAGCTCGACGGTCGCGTCGAGCGTGACGATCGACCACGTGGACCCATCGTAGTGGGCGAGGACGCCGTGGTTCGTTCGCGGGTCGCAGCTCTCCGCGCAGTCCGACCCGGCGGCGTACACGTCGTTGTCGCCGAAACCCCAGATGCCGTTCCACCGGTACAGCGTCGCGTTCTCGGCGCCGGCCCCAGGATCCATGTGCTCGACGACGAGACCGCTCGCGTCTTCGTGAGCGCGAAGGATGGAGCCACCAAGACCGATCCAGACCGCGTCTCCGCCTTCCGTTCCCCATACGACGACCGGCGCCATGAACGGCTCCTCCGTCCTCAGCTCGCGAAATGCCGCCGCGCCTCCGCCCACTGGCGGCGCGTAACGAACGAGGACGAGGTGCCCGTCGCCGTTCGCCACTGCCCAGACGTGGTCCTTCGCTTGCGCCCAGATCGCCGAGAAGGCGATGCTCGCGGGTGAATCGCCGCCGTAGCGATAGGCCACCTTCACTTCGGTGCCGTCCCAGCGCAAGAGCGAGCCGCTCTGTTCGGTGAACATCCACGCATCGTCGGCGCTCGAAGCCGAGACCGCGACGAGCGGCTGCTGCGCCGGCACGTTCACGTAGCAGAAGCCGTCGGCGCTGCATCCGGTCTTCGCCGCCACGACGGGCGCGTCCTTGTCGGCATCGGTGGCCACGGATGCGTCGAGTGGCGTGCCAGGATCCGGCGGCCCAGGCGGATCGGCGTTCGCTTCGTCGTGTGTGGCGCACGCGAGCGTCGCGCACGCGAGCAAGGACGCGGCGGGAAGGCTCTTCTTCCAGAGCTTCATGGCGCCACTCCCGTGTAGTGCAGCATGACTCCGTTCCCTCCGATCCAGACGTCCTTCGGACCGCTGCCCCAGACAGAGAAGAGCCTCGGTTTGTCGCTCGTCCCATCGAACGGCGTCGCGAGCGCCGTCCAGGTGTGGCCGTCCCAATGAAGCACCGTGGCGTCGTCGCCTACGGCCCAGACGTCGTCGCCACCGAAGCCGTAGACGCCGCGGAGATCGGCGATGCCCGGTGCGGGCACGATCTCGAAGACGCGGGTGGCGATTCGGTCCCTCGTCATCCGGCGGATCGTGCCTCCTTCGCCGACCATCCAGACGACCGTCTCGTCTCCCCACACTCCGTACAGGTTCTTCGGCGAACGGCTGTCGTGCTCCTCGACGTTCCATACGGGAAGGGCACCGTCGTCGCCGCCGCCTGCGTCCTCGGATTCGAGGTACACGCGAAAGACTTGGGCGCCGGGGTTCGGCACCGCGGCCACCATCGTGACCCATGCCTCGCCAGCACTCGTTATGGCCAGCGACCAGATCCCGCTCGCACCGGTGCTCGACCCGGCGTTCAGCATGTAGATCGGGTCGCGGACCCCGGCGTCCTCCCACCCGTCGCCGATCACGAGCGCAGCGTCGTCATAGCTGAAGAAGTTACGACCGATGAAGACGCGGCCGTCCTTGCCGCCGATCGACGAAGGCGACACCACGGAGGATCCCTCGAGCGCAGCGGAGGTCCACTCGGTGTCGTTCGGCCCCTTCCAGCCCGTCGTGTGCCTCAGCAAGGGGCCGTCCGTGATCCACACGTCGTTCGGCGCGGACGCCCACACGGCACGCATGGTGTATGCGGAGGCGTCGTATTCGGTCGCTCTTGCCTTCTCCCAGGCGACGCCGTCGTAGTGGAGGATCGTTCGCTCGGTTCCCACGGCCCAGACGTCGTTCGCGCCGGATCCCGACACGGACATGACGTTGATCCTCTCGTCGATGGGCACGGGGAAGGTGCAAAGGCCGGAGGCGGCGCACGGCCCGGCGTCCGCGCGGTCGGGGCCCGCGTCCGGCGGCGCGGCGTCGGCGGAATCGGTCGCGGCGTCGCGACCGAGGAGGCTCTCCTCCGGTACCGGCACTGCCTCCGGCTCTCCTTGGCTCGCGCACGCCATCGCTGCGCCGAGCGTCGCGAGCACGATCGCGCCAATGGTGAATCGGGTACTCATTGGACCCCGTCGCAGCTCTTCATGAGGCACTCGCCGTTGACGCACGCATGCCCCTCGATCCCGTCACAACGAACGCCGCAGCCTCCGCAGTTCAATGGATCGTCGAGCAGGTCGGTCTCGCACCCGTTCTCGATGTTGCCGTCACAATTGGCCCAGTTGGGACTGCATGCGTATCCGCAAGCGCCTTGTTCGCAGGTGGGCCTGCCGTGGGCAGGATCGAGCGCCGACGAATCCGTGAACTCGAGCGACCGCCAGTCGCCCGGACACTTGAGGCCGCACGTTCCACAATTGTACGGATCGGTGTTGATCCCTTTGAAGCAGGAAGCGCCGCAGAAGCACCTGCACGCTCCGAAGAGACACACCTCGCCCGGAGCGCAGACGTTGCCGCAGGCCCCGCAATTGTTCGGGTCGTTCCGCGTGTCGGTCTCACACCCATCTCCGGGGAAGTCGTTGTTGCAATCACCGCGTCCGGCGAAGCACGCGAGCCGATTGCATTCACCGGCTACGCACGTGCGGGTCGCTCTCAGCTCGGGGGCGATCGGCGGCTCGGTGTCGGGCGGGCAGACGTTCGCGCACGCTCCGCAGTTGGCGTTGTCGCGCGAGAGGTTATGGCACTTTCCGTCGTACTCACAATAGGTCTGACTTGGAGGGCAGCCGCAAATGCCGTTCTGGCAGGTCGTGTCGCAAACGATGCCGCAGCCCCCGCAATTTTTGGCGTCGTGGGCGTTCCCTCCCCCGATTTCGACCTCGCAACCGTCGTCCAGCCTGCCGTTGCAGTCGGCGAAGTTCGCAATGCAGGCGAGTTGGCAGGTGCCGCCGATGCAGCGCATCCTTCCGTTGAAGCGGCCCCTGAAGGCCGAGTCGTTCGGACAGCGGATGCCGCACGCGCCGCAGTTCTCGTCGTCGGAGGTCAGATCGACCGCGCAGGGGAACGGATTGTTCGGGCACGTCACGCGGTCCGCGGGACACTCGTTCGAGGGACAGAGGCCGACCGAGGCGCCCGAAACGCCTGCCTCCGCGCTCTGTTCGGTCGACCCGAGCGCAGGAGGAGTGACGACATCGGCGATCTCGCCGATCGGGCGCGCGGTCGTCGAGCACGCGACGATCGCTCCGAGGGAGAGCGCCGCCGCGGAGATGGCCGAGAAGGAAGGGCGTCTCACCGCGCACCTCCGCACGACGCGCGCACGCGTCCGAGCAGGGCCGCCGAGGCTCCGCGACGCTCGAACTCGGCGATGCGCTGGCGCGCTTCCTCGACCCGCCCGACGGCGCAGAGAGCGCTGATCCGTTCCGCATCGCGCTCGGGCGCGAGCGCTCCGTTCGGGAAACGCGAGGCGTGCTCTTCGACGAGCGACAGGCACCGGTCGGCCGCGCCGGCGAGGCGTGCCGCGCGGGCTTCGCGCAGGATCCTCGTCTCGATCTCGAGCGAGCTGTCGATGTCGATCGACCTGTCGATCGGAGGCTTCACCGCGCTCGCGAAGGTCGGCGCCTTCGGAGCGTCTGGCAGATCGCGCACCTCGATGACCGGTTCGGGCGCCGGACGCTCCTCGGGTCGAGCCGTCTCGGAGGCTGCGCGCTTCGGGCTCGCGAGAGCAGCGCTCTCGGCCACGGGCGGAGTCACGGGATCGCGATCTCCGAGCACCACCACGCCCGTAGCGAGCGCGAGAGCGGCCAGACCGACGGGAGCTGCGATGCGAAGAGCGAACAGCCGCACGCCGGCTGCCGCCGGCTCGGCTGCGATCCGGCGATCGACGAGCTCTCGAAGCACGGCCCCTTTCTCGTCGGGCGCTTCGTCGCATGTTCGCGCTTCTCGCAAGAAGGTCTGCATGTCCTCGGGCAGGCTCATTTGAGTCTCCAGTCCTCGCGAGCGCGATGACGGTCGTACGCCCTTCTGAACTCGGCGCGAGCGGCGCTCACGCGCGAGTAGGCGGTTCGTTCGTTCAAGCCGAGCGCCGATGCGGCGTCAGGTACGGTCAGCTCTTCGAGCTCGACGAGGACGAAGATCTCGCGCTTGTCGTCGTCGAGGCACGCGAGCAGCTCGTAGAGAAGGCGCACGCGCTCCGAGCGCTCGGCGAGCGCCAAGGGAGTTTCGGTCGGGGCGGCGACGGACTCGAGATCGGTCTCGACGTCGGCGGACGCGGGGACGAGCGCTGCCCCCTTGCGCTGAAATCGACGCCGATGGGTGCGGACGACGAAGCGAAGGATCTGGAAGACCCAGACCCTCTCCGCGATCTCCTGCTTGTCGTCCGGCGCGACGTACTGAGGTAGCCGTCGATGGACGACGAGGAAGACCTCCTGGAAGAGGTCGTCGACCGCCGACGGCGGTACTCCAAGGCGCGCGAGCGAACGCCATACGAAGCGCCACGTGTCTCGATAGAAGCGGTCGAACGAAACGGAAGGCAACGCTCCTTCACGATGAGCGTGACGCGGACGCGATGACCCCGCGGGGGGCACCATCACGTGACCGAGCAGCTCCTGCATACTTCGACAATGACCGGCACCCGCGCGAACTACTGAAAAAAGGTGAGCTCGATTCCGAGCGAGATCCCCACGAGGACCGCCGACGATCGGTGGACGCTCAGCGCGCCTCCGGAGCGATCGACCAGGGTGAACTCCTGCCGCCGAAAGGGGACGGCAACGTCCGCCGATGCGCTGATCGCGAAGGGCCCCGGCGCGAACCTGAGCCGTGGCCCGACGAAGGCGCTTCCGGACCAGGCGTCGATCTGGTCGGCTCGTGTACCACCGATCCGACGGCCACTCACCTGCGTCTCGATCGCGCCGAATCCAGCGCACGCGAGGACGTGCAGGCGCCTCCATGCGATCGACGTGCTCGGGCTCGCCGGGCAGATGGCCGTCCTCGCAAAGAAGGCCGCGAACTCCGCGCGCGCGATCGTGGCCTGCCTTTGGGGTGGCGAGACGATGGCGTCGCTTTGCCCGAGCAGCCAGCCGAACGTCGCCTCGAGGAGGATGGGCTGCGCGTGCCAGCCCACGACGACTCCCGGTCCGAGCGCGACGTTGGGAAGCGTGCCGGCGTCCGCGCGCACGAACGCTCCAACGGTCGGACCGAGGCGCCGCCCCGGAGGCGAAGCGGGTGCGCGGGGCTTTTCGCTCTTCGGCGGAAGGCGTGACGTCTCCACGTGCGGAGGAGGCTTTGCGGGGCGGTCGTGGTCCGCTGCGTCCGCGATCGCTTCGTTCGCGTCGGCAACCGGGTCGATGGCGGAGTCCTGCTCGGTCATCGCGAACGCGATCACGACTGCAGCGGCGCGCACGAGGACATGGCACGAAGGTGCCGTCAGCGTGCGCGTGGATCGCCCCGCATCGGTGACGAGGACGAGCGTCGCCGTCCAGCCCTCGGCGTCTCTCTTCACCTCGCCGTGCACCTGTACGTTGCGGCGGCGGACCTCGCCGGTCGTGCCGACGACGACGTCGACGTCGCGCCGGAGCGCCTTCGCGTCGGCGCACCCGCGAGGAGCATCCCACGAGAGCTCGAGCCCGCGCTCCGCGGGGGACTCGGACGGGGCGGCGAAAGCGACCGGAACGCGCGCGCCGAATGCGAAGGCGACGATCGCGAGCGCCGGCCACCATGCTCGCTGCCTTCCGGGCGTCCGCTGCCCGTTCGGGCACATCGCGCGCAACTTAGCACGAGCGTGAGGGGGCGGTGATGGCCCGCGCGGTGCATCGCCTCTGCCCGTGGACCGATCGAGAATCGTCGCGCTCCTTCGAGAAATCGCTTCCCTGCTCGAGCTGCACGGCGGCAACAAGTTCAAGGTGCGGGCGTTCTCGCGCGGCGCGCGCGCACTCGAAGCGACGCGCGAGCCGATCGAGAAGCTCATCGACGAGAAGCGTCTGACCGATCTTCCCGGCATCGGGATCGCGCTCGCCAAGCAGATCGAGGAGCTCCACAAGACCGGCACGTCGGAGCTTCTCACCACGCTTCGGCAAGGCCTCCCGAGCGGCGTGCTCGAGCTCTCGCAGGTCGGCGGGATCGGCCTTCACGCCCTCCGCGTGCTCTCGGAGGAGCTCGGCATCTCCTCGATCGACGACCTGCGCGCGGCCGCGGAAGCGGGGCGCCTGCGCACCGTGAAGGGCTTCGGCGAGAAGAAAGAGGCGAAGATCCTCGAGGCGATCAAGAAGTACGAAGAGAAGGGACCGCAGATCCTCCTTGCCGACGGTCTCCGCCTCGGCGAGTCGCTCGTGGACGACCTCGCATCCGTGCGCGGCGTCACACGTGCGGATCTCGCGGGGAGCCTGCGGCGTGCCGTCGAGGTCTCGAAGGACATCGATCTCGTCGTCACCGCGGACGATCCGGAGCGCGCGATCGCGAGGGTCGCCAAGCAGCCCCGCTTCTCGTCCATCGAGCGGAGCGCGGGGACGTCGTGCCGGCTGCGTCTCCCGGACGGCACGCGGATCGACATCGTCTCGTGCGCTGCGGCCGATCGCGCAGCGACGCTCGTCCACGAGACGGGAACGCGCGCGCACTTCGAGGAGCTCCAGCGACGTGCGCTCGAGCGCGGGCTCGTGCTCCGCGCCGGAAGGATCGAGACCGAGAGCGGGGCTCCGATCGCGATCGAAGACGAGCGAGAGCTCTATCGACGCCTCGGTCTCGCGTGGATCCCGCCGGAGATCCGCGAGCACCTCGGCGAGATCGACGAGGCCGAAGAGCACGACATCGACCTCGTCGACGTGAGCGACATCCAGGGATTCGTCCACTGCCATTCGACGTGGTCCGATGGTCGTCACAGCATCGAAGACATGGCGCGCGCGGCCGAGGCGCGAGGCGCGAAGTTCATCACGATCACGGATCACTCGAAGACGGCGCACTATGCCGGAGGCCTCGACGTCGAACGCCTGCGCCGGCAGTGGGACGAGATCGACGAGGTCCAGGAGCGCGTCGGGATCCGCATCCTGAAAGGGACCGAGTCCGACATCCTCGCCGATGGCGCGCTCGATTGGCCGGACGCGATCCTCGAACGCCTGGACGTCGTCATTGCGAGCATCCACAACCGGTATCGGCAAGACGAAGACGCGATGACGAAGCGGCTGCTCCGCGCGATGCGGACGCCGGTGTTCAAGATCTGGGGCCATCCTCTCGGGCGCCTCGTCACGAGCCGGCCTCCGATCCCGTGCCGCGTCGAGGAGGTGCTCGATGCGCTCGCCGAGTCGCGTGGGGCCATCGAGATCAACGGCGACCCGCGGCGCCTCGATCTCGAACCTCGCTGGTCGCGCGCGGCGCGCGAGAGAGGGCTGTCCTTCGTCCTCTCCGTCGACGCGCATGCGATGCGGGAGCTCGACAACGTTCGGTACGCGGTAGCGCTCGCACGTCGAGCGGGGCTGCGCCGCTCGGACGTCCTCAACGCGCAAGGCCCGGCTGCTTTTGCTCGCCTCGTGCGGCCGGCAGGATCGAAGCCGGGCGCGCGTCCTTCTCGTCCTGCTCGAAGAGCGCGCGCAGCGAGCGAAGGACGCGAAGCCCATCGGCCGACGCGCAAGGCTTCGCGTGGGGGCGGTCGCGGTCGCGCTGCGTGAAACCGGCCCGGTCCCGCGCTATAGGCAGGGCATCATGCCGACGAAGGCCACCATCGAACCGAACTCTCGCGTCGTTCTCGACTACACGCTCCGCGACGCCGACGACGACGTGCTCGATGCGAGCGATGTCGAAGACGGGGAGCCCATCGTGTACGTCCACGGCTACGGGATGCTCGTGCCTGGCCTCGAAAAGGCGCTCACCGGGCTCGCGGTCGGCGACGAGAAGGACATCGTCGTGCCGCCGGAGGAAGGCTTCGGGGAACGTGACGACGAGCTCGTCCTCGAGGTCGATCGCTCCGAGATGCCTCGTCCCGAGGCGGTCGCCGTCGGCGACGAGCTCGTTGCCGAATCGCCCGACGGGGAAGAGGCCGTGATGCGCGTGATCGACGTGAAGCCGGACGCCGTCATCCTCGACGGCAATCACCCGCTCGCGGGCGAGACCCTCCGGTATTCGATCGTCGTCCGCGACGTCCGGCCAGCCACCGAAGAGGAGATCGAGGAGGCGGCAGCGGAATTCGACGAAGTGGTGGAGGCGTGGGAGCCGCACGCGCACGGGACGAACGGCTCGGGCGACCTCGTCCAGCTCGGACGTCCTTCGAAGGGCAAGAAGCTCAACTAGAGCGGCCTCTTCCGTGCCGGTGTCGGACGGGCGCCGGGCGTCCAAGGCCGCGCTTCGGGCGACAAAGCCCAAGCGTGAACAAACCCGCGTTTGTGGGCTGGAATGTAGCCGCTTGCGGCGCGTCGTGGCGCGGACTAAACGGCCTCAGGCATAAACGCCCTCTCGTGCCCGTTTCTGGGTACGAGGGCCGACCTGAGGAAGCCCGATGACGCAGAAGACGAACCAGAACCCCTGGACCATGGACGTGCGCGTGCGTGAGCGCAATCTCAAGTCGGGTGCGCTCACCGACAAGGATCTCGAGAAGCACCTCGCGAGTTTGCCGGATCTCGCCGACCAGGCGGAGCCGTTCGGAACGGCGCAGCCTGCGCTCGCGCAGCAGCCCGTCGTCGAGGCTCCCGCGCCGGCAGCCTCCGAGCCGCCGGAGGAGCACGAGGAATTCAGCGCTGAGCCCGCACCGGAGTCGGCCCCCGAGCCGGAGGTGCAGGAACCGGCCGCTGACGTCGGTGGTGGCAGCTTCACCAATAGTGGTGAGGGACAAGAGTCGTGAGCGCCGAGGGCGAGGTCGACGTGAGCCCCGAGGGCGAAGACGGCGGCACGCTTCCGACGCTCGACTTTGCGACCTTCATCCTGTCGCTCAGTCACTCGGCGTTGATGCACCTCGGCGAGGCGCCTCACCCGGACACGAACAAGGTCGAAGCGAACCTTCCGCTCGCGAAGCAGAACATCGATCTGCTCGGCCTGCTCGAAGAGAAGACGAAGGGAAACCTCACCGGCGACGAGGAGCGACTCCTTGCGCAGGTGCTCTTCGATCTTAGGATGCGTTAC
Organism: Pseudomonadota bacterium; assembly: GCA_023402175.1. Lineage (GTDB taxonomy): Bacteria > Myxococcota_A > Polyangia > Polyangiales > Polyangiaceae > Labilithrix. The sequence continues at coordinate 17,952 of JAEXCN010000045.1, forward strand.
GTGGAGCGCTCGAAGAACGCTCCGAAGTAGCTGGGCCGAGCACCGAGACATGGGGTTCGGTCTCCAGGGCCGGCCCCGTCGTCAATCGAGGTGCTCGTTGAAGCCGAACGCCATCCTCCTTTCCGTGCTCTCCGTCCTCGTTCCTGTCCTCGTGACCGGATGCGGGCGAGCCAAGGCTGCGAAGGAGACGGATCCCGTGCTTCCTCCGGGGGCAGTCCCCGTCGCGACGACGACGGCGACACTGGCGAACGCGACGCCCGCACCGCTCCCGGCGGCGAGCCCGGAGGTGAAGACCGGGCCGTTGAGCTTCGCGCCCGTCGCGAAGAGCGCCGATCCGAGCGTCGTCACGATCTACACGCTCGGCGAGGAGCAAGAGCGCGGCATCTTCTCGCGCGGAAGGCGCACCGGAAAGACCGCGAAGGGGCTCGGCACCGGGTTCATCGTCCAGAAGGACGGCGTCATCGTCACGAACGACCACGTGATCGAAGGTGCCGACGAAATCCTCGTCCAGCTCTCCGATGAGCGGCGGCTCCCTGCGAAGGTCGCGGGACGCGATCCGAGGACGGACATCGCCGTCATCAAGGTGCAGGACGCGAAGGACCTCCCTGCGATCGCGCTCGGTGATTCGGACAACCTCGAGGTGGGCGATTGGGTCGTCGCGATCGGCAATCCGTTCGGCCTCAATCACACCGTCAGCGCCGGGATCGTGAGCGCGAAAGGCCGCGGGCGTGACGACGTCCCGCTCGATCCGAGCGGCTACTACAGCTTCATCCAGACGGACGCCTCGATCAATCCAGGCAACTCCGGCGGACCGCTCCTCAATTTGCGAGGCGAGGTCGTCGGCATGAACTCGGCGATCCGAGGCGGCGGCGCGCAGGGGATCGGGTTCGCGATCCCGATCAACATGGTGAAGCAGATCCTTCCGACGCTGCTTCGCGAAGGCCATCTGACGCGCAGCGCGATGGGCATCAGCATCCGCGATGCGAGAGACCTCTCGCCGGAGGACCGCAAGGAGCTGAAGCTCAGCGACGAGAAGGGCGCCGTCGTCGAGCGGGTCGAGTCGAACGGGCCGGCGGACAACGCGAAGCTCGAAGTCGGTGACCTCATCGTCGCCTTCGACGGCCAGCCGATCGATCGGAGCTCGCTCCTCCAGTGGAAGGCGAGCACGGCGGGCGTCGGCAAGATGGTGACCGTTCGCGTGATCCGTCAGGGCAAGACGTTCGATGTGCCCATCACGCTCGGCGAGCTCAAGGAGCCGAAGCGGGCCCCCCGCCCGAAGTACGCTCCGCGGGTCGACCCCGACGACGATCCGCTCGTCCGCTGATGCATATGTGTCGTCGGCGCGAGTACCCTCGCGACCGAGCGGTGTGGGCGCGCATTCAAAAAAACTGCGGATACGATGCCGGGGGTGGCTTTCGGCGATCCACGTGCTCAGGCTGTCCACATAGCTTAGCCGTTGGCATGAGCTAGCCCTCCGGCCCCAGCCTGTATACGCTAAGTGCGCGAAATGGCCGTCGCCCGCCCCGAGTCCTCCAAGCCTGTGAAGGCCAATGACGCCGCTGGCAACAGCGAGCGGTCGCTGGATGACGGCGCCGATGTGCCGGAAGACGCGCCCTCGTCCGAGGAGATCGATGCCCGTGCGCGGGTGTCGCCGTCCAAGGTGCCGCCTCCGTCGACCACGTTGAATCAGAGGGTTTCAGAAGCGTCCAACGCGAAGCAGGCACGAATACGAGAAGCGGAGGAGGATCGTGTTCTCATCGCGAGGGCGCAACAAGGTGACGTCGCTGCTTTTCGGCAGCTCGTCGAACGTCACCAGCGGCGCGCATTCGCGATCGCACTCTCCCTCGTCCGCGACGAGAACGACGCCCGCGAGCTTGTCCAAGACGCTTTCCTTCGCGTCTATCGAGGCCTCAATAGCTTTCAGGGAGGCTCGAGCTTCTTCACGTGGCTCTATCGCATCATCACGAACCTCAGCATCGACCTCATCCGCAAGCCGGGTCGCCAGCTTGCAGACATCGACGAAGCCCGGTTCGAGAGCGATGAATCACAGGAAGCAGAATTCCCCCTGCTCAGCCGCGTCGATGGGTCCGATCCCGTCGACGTCGTTCGACGGCGAGAGATCGCCGGTCGCCTGCAGGCAGCGCTCGATGCGCTGCCGCCTTACCATCGCGGCGTCATTGTCATGCGAGAGATCGAAGGGCTCAGTTACGAAGAGATGGCCACGGCCATGGGAGTCTCGAAGGGGACGATCATGAGCCGCCTCTTCCACGCCCGACAGAAGCTCCAGAAGGCCCTCGCCGACTGCTACGAAGAGCAGATCGGCCGTATTCCCGATTCGGAACGCGAAGCCCGTCCCGACGACACCGGAGGTGAGGCATGAGCGCCGGTCTTTCCGAGAACCGCATGCTCAAGCTGATGGCGTACGCCGACGGCGAGCTCGACGGCGTCGAGCGCGCCGAGGTCGAGGCTTGGCTCGCGACCGACATCGATGCGGTCCGCTTCGCAAACGAGATCGCCGGTCTCGGTGACCTCGTGAAGACGGGGCGCGCGGCGTCGAAGGACGCGAAGGCGGTGGCCTCGTTCGACATCGCCGACGCGGTGATGGCCGCCGTCGGAGACGAGAAGAAGGAGAAGGCGAAGCCCGGCTCCTCCGTCCACTCCCTCGATGCGGCGCGCGCCGCTCGTCAGAAGAGCTTCAAGGTCGGCGCCGTGGTCGCCGCTGCGCTCGCGCTTGCCGCGTCCGTCTTCGTGATGGCGCGCAACAAAGACGAGGCGCCTTTGGCTCGCGCGCCGATCCCGACCGTCCAACCGTCGCCGAACGCCAGCGCCGAGCCGGGGGTCGACGTCGATCTCGTCGAGAGCGCGGGAGAGTCGGTCCGGGTGTTCTATCTTTCGAGCGAGACCAGCCCCACCACGAGCGTGGTCGTGTGGGTCGACGAATCGGCAGGAAAGTGATCATGAACCAAGCCTTTCTCACTCGCCGTCGGCTCGTCCTCGGTGCGCTCGTCGCCGGTGCGACGTTCATCGCCCATGTGCCGGAGGCCAGCGCGGACGCGCCGCCGAAGGCCGAGGTGATGGTCATCCACGCAACGAAGTGCGACAAGAAGAGCGTCGATCCGCAGATTGGCGATACGCCGCCGGCGCTCGGCTACGACTGCCTCAAGCTCCTCGAGAAGAAGACGCTGCCGCTCGCTCTCAACCAGGCGATCGCGACGTCGCTCCCGAACGGCCGCACGTTTCAGCTGCTCCACACGGCGAAGGTCGCAAACCGGTTCAAGGTGACCGCGTCGATCAGCCCGGCGGACGGGAGCAGCGGCTTCACGAAGCTCGCCGACATCACGGCGGACCCGAACAAGCCGTTCAACGTGGGCGGCTTCTCGTATCAGGGCGGCGTCCTCGTCCTGACCGTGCGCATCGTTCCGTGAGCCACTGATCAACGCAGCCGTTTGGGTGGCGCGCGTGGTGCGAATGCCCGTGCGCTGCTCGCGCGTTTAGCTTCCGCCTCCGTCACGACCGGAAACGAAGCGGTTTTTCGACCGGCTCGTCGGCGTTTGGTAGAAGGAAGCTCTCATGCCGAAGGACGCGCCGCTCGCGGTCGAAGTGCCCGCGTCGGACCGGGACAAGCCCGGTTGGGTCAAGGTGGGCGTCATCGCCGCCGTTGGTTTCATCGTCGGGATCGCGTGGCCCCGTGTGATGGGGATCCGCCTCGGGCCCTCTGCGCCGGGGGAGTCGGCGGCCGCTGCCGCTGCCGCCGCGTCGGGATCGGCAGCTCAAGCCGGCCGAGCGCCCGACGCACCGCCCGCGAGCGTGATCACGAAGGGACCGGCCGCCGCGACCGTGGCTGCACCGCCCGCCGCGACGACGGCGGCGACGCCTGCCCCCGCAGCAACGGTGGCGAGCACTGGTGCAGCGCCGTCGATCACGATCCAGAAGGGCTCGGTCCTCTCGTGCAAGACGACGGACGGTGAGACGAAGAAGGGCAAGGAGTGCGGCTCCGTCCCGGGCATCGATCGCCTGGTGCAGCCGCGTGTTCGCAAGCTCGCGAGCTGCAGCGGCGCCGAAGGGATGACCGGCAAGCTCTCGCTCGTCGTGAGCGCCGACTTCAACGCGAACAAGCTCACGTACGACGTCGGCAAGTCGTCGACCCTGACGAACATCGACGCGATCGCGTCCTGCCTGAAGTCGACGTTCCAGGGCACGACGACGAAGGACACGGCGCACGAGCACCAGCGCTACACCGTCGCGTACAGCGCAATCTTCTCTCGGAGCGCCGGCGGCGCGAGCGACGACGACAAGGTCGCATCGAAGAAGGGCGACAAGGACAAGAGCGAGCGCTCCGCGAAGGAAGCGCCCGACGACAAGGAAGAGAAGAGCGAGACGCCGCACGCGTCCGAGAAGGCGGAAAGGCCCAATCTCGCGAGCGGTGAAGCGCATGTCGCGTGGGAGGTCGCGCTCGTGCGTGACACCCCGAAGACCGGCGGTCTCGTCGCACGCCTTCCGCGCGGATCGAAGGTGAAGGTCGGCTCCGCGAAGGACGGCTGGTTCCAGATCAAGTTCGGCGAAGGCTACGCGCACGAGGGCTGGGTCTACCG
>JAEXCN010000049.1 GCA_023402175.1 Pseudomonadota bacterium
GAACTGCGGTGGCTGCGGGCTCTCGTGCCAGCCCGGGCAGGAGTGCCGGTACCTGCTCCTCTTCGCCCAACCGCCGATGCTCATGTGCATGTGCCCAGCGGGCCAGACGTTCTGCAGTGTGGGAGAAATCGACGGGATCCCTGCAGGCACTTGCTACGACCTCAAGTCCGATAACGAAGCCTGCGGCGCGTGCGGAAACGTCTGCTCGGGGGACGGCAGCAAGAAGTGTGTGTACGGCGTCTGCAGGTTGAACTGCTTCCAGGGCACGGCGGACTGCAATGGAAATGAAGCCGATGGCTGCGAAGTGAACACGAGCTCGGATCCCGACAACTGCGGCGGCTGCGGGAACAAATGCGACGCGGTCTCGGGTCAGGCATGCGTCGGTGGCCGGTGCGTCGTCAAACCTTGCGACGAAGTCGATGCGGGAGGGCCCACGCGATGAGATCACGACGTGTGATCGTGCTCGCGGTCGTCGCGGCTTCTGCCGCGTGCACGCTCCTGGGCGCGTGCGCGTCGAACGAGGAGGCAGGCGGTCCCTCGCCGACCAGCCCGGACACGGTACCGATGCAGGACGCGGCAGCGGACGCCGCGTCCGACGCGACCGACGCCGCGCCGTGCCCCGACTGCGAGGACTTTCCGACCGTGTGCACGCCGGATGTCCTCTGCCCGAATGGCCCATTCGAGTCGCCCGACCCGGCGTTGAACCTCGATCCACGCACCGACATCCTCGTCATTCGCGGTCGCGGGCCGAACGACGTCTGGGCCGCCGGTGCGATCGGTGCCGTCGCACATTTCGACGGGGCCTCGTGGACGCGGTCGGATCTCGGCGCACCGGACACGCAGCGCGCTTTCTGGCTGCGGAGCTCCGGGGAGGTCGCGTTCGGTGCGTTCACGGGCATCTACACGCGCGGCCTCGATTTCGACGGCGACGCAGACGCGAGCCTCTCCCCGGGAGGGTGGTCGCTTCATCCTTCCCCGCCCATGCCTCCCTCGTTCAGCCCGATGGATCAGAGCCTCCGGTCGGCCTGGGCGGCGCCCGACTCCGATGTGCTTTGGATCGGCACACTCGGTGCGTTCGGAGGCAGCGGCCTATGGCGTCTGCGCTGCACGCCTCCGACGCCCCTCGAGTTCGCCGAGGGCATCCCTGCAGACGTCTGCAGGGACCTCCGCTGCGGGGAGATCTTGGGCATCCACGGCGCATCGCCGAGCGCCCTTTGGGCGGTCGGTGGAGGCGGCGCGACGATCCACATCCTCGACGCGGACAGCGAAGCGCCTAAGGCAAAGGCGTTCAATTCGCTGACGACGCGCGCGCTCCGCGGCGTCTGGGCGGCCTCCGACACCGATGTATGGGCCGTCGGCGCGACGGGAACGATCCGCCGCTACCGGGGCGATCCGATGTTCTGGGAGGTCGTCGACGGCGTCCCTACGACGAAGTCCCTCAATGCCGTGTGGGGCACGTCCGCGTCGGACGTGTGGGCGGTCGGCGACGCCGCCGTCGTCCTTCACTACGACGGTCACAGCTGGTCCCGCGTGAAGGTCGCCGGGCTCGGCGCGCTCCGCCCCGACCTTTACGCCGTGTGGTCGCCGGCGCCGGGACATGTTTGGGTCGGCGGCAAGGGCGTCATCCTCTCTCTCGGAGGCAAGCCATGAGAGGCTCGTGTCTACTTGCATGGATGTCCGTGGCGCTCGCTGCGGGCGTAGCCTGCGCGGCGTCGGAGGATGGCGCGTCGCCGGGCCCGGAAGTTACGCCGCCGCCGGCCCCCGCCGACGCCGAGCCTGTCGACGCGGGTCACGAAGCCACGGGTCCGAAGGGCCCGGCGACGTGCAGCGGTGCCGGCTGGTGCGTCACGCCGCTCCCCGACGCCGATTTGACGCTGATCGACATCTGGCCGTTCCTAGGGCGCGCCTTCGCGATCGCAGAGAGCGGAACGCTTGGCGTCAAAGTCATGGAGTGGATCGACGCCGATCGTCAATGGACGTACATCGACGACAATACCCAGAACGAAAACGGCTTTGGCAAGTACGCAGGGCGCCTCTGGGCGCCGAACGAAAACGAAGTCTATTACGCAGTCGCGCCAGGATATGTCTATCATGGCAAGCGAGCGGGCGCGTGGACATGGGAGCGAAGGCGGCTCCCAATCGACGGGAGCGGCATCCCTGGCTTCTCGCCGGCAGCTGCCCCCGGAGCGTCGGTCGCACTCGGCGTCTGGGGCACGTCGGCGGACGACGTCTATGCGTGGCAGGCGAATACGATCTTTCATCTTCAGAGCATCGACGGCGGAGAGCCGGAGTGGATTCCGGAGTACGTCGGGCTGGACGACGAGCAAGCCGGACGCGTGTTCATCCTCAGCGCAGGCGGCTCGGGCAAGGACGATGTCTGGTTCGGCGGCGGAAGGGGCTATTGGTCGCTCTGTCCTCTGGTCATCCGGAAGACGCCGGAGGGATATCGCCATGTCTTCGACGGCGTAGCTTCCTACTCGCAGGAGCTGTTCACAGACACGTGCGACGCGCTGCCGGGATCCCTTCGCTTCGATGCGAAGGCGGGCGCGCTGACCGAGATCCAGGCCACGGCCCCGGGGCGCATCGTCGCGCTCCGGTCCGCGGACACCGTCACGCGCGTCGTGCCGGACGGCGACGGCGGATACGCAGCCGCCTCCACCACGTTCCCCTCCTCGACGAATTTCGGTGCCAGCAAGACCACCTTCTATTCGCTCTGGGTCAATGGTGACGACGCGTGGCTCTCTGGCGAGGGCCTCATCCTTCACGGGCCGCCCGCAGGCGATGCCGGTGCGTACGGTATCTCGACGGTCGCGCTCTCCGGAGCGCCGCTCGACAAGCCGCTCTATCGCTTGCGTGGAACCGCCAATGACAACCTATGGGCGATCGGAGCTCGCTATGCGTTTCACAAGACGACTCCGTGAACCAGGGACCGTGAAGGCGTTCGGCCTGATCGTCGTCCTCGGGTCGTTCGGCGCGCTCGCGAGCTGCTCTGACGACGGTCCGAGCGATGCGTCCACGCTCGATGCATCGACCGATACCCCCGACGGGGTGCCGGTCGACGCCTCGGATGTCTCGGCCCCCTCGGGCGACGCAGGGCACGTCGATGCGGCGCCGCTACCGATCGTGTGCGCGTCCTCGCCGTGTGCGACCGCGCTCGTGACGACGCTCGGCGGTTACTACCTCGACTACGACGGCCAAGGCTTCTGTGCGCTCCTCCAAGATCGAACCGTGGCCTGTTGGGGCGCGAACGTCGCCGGTCAGCTCGGACGCGGCGAAGATGCGGCGGCGATCGAGAGCAGCTCCACGCCCGCGCGTGTCGTCGGTCTCGAGGGCGTGGTCGCGCTCGATCACACGTGTGCGGTCGACGACGCCGGCGCGACATGGTGCTGGGGAACCGGCCCGTTCCTGCGTCCGTCTCCGGAGACATACCAAGGCCTCACGACGACCGAGCGCGTGCCCGTGAAGCTCGATCTCCCGCGAGCGACGCGGGTAGGTTTCGGCCGCCGCGTCGCGTGCGCCGCCACCGAAGACGGCGTCGTCTGCTGGGGCCACAACTATCATGGTCAGCTCGGAGCGTTCGATACGACGCCGCGGGAGGCCTGGTACGCGCCGCAGAAGATCCATCTTCCACCGGGAGCGCCGGTGCGCCAGATCGCGATCGGCGATGCGACGCTCATCGTCCGTGAAGACGGCTCGATCCTGAGCTTGGGGGAGAATCCTCCGCTCGGCCGCATCTCCTCGATGGCCCCGGACCCGTACGCCTCGAGCCTCACGATCGGCGGCATCCTCGCGGTCGATCTCGCGACGGACAACGCGTGCGCAGCCGCAGCCGGCACCGGTTACTGCTGGGGCGGACCCATGCCCGGGGCAACCGACACGCTCCATCGCGCGTACCCGAAGGCGATCGTGACGCCCGAGCCGATCGTCGAGATCGCGACGACGCAGAGCGTCTGGTCGTCCTCGCCCGACACCAAGGTGCCGTACCGATGGTGTGCCGTGGCCGCCTCGGGCGCGGTCTATTGCTGGGGCTTCAACGAGAACGGTCAGGCGGGCGACGGCACGAAGGACTTCGCCTACGACGCCGTTCGCGTCGTGGGCCTTCCGGAGCGTGCCGTCTCCGTGAGGACGACGCGAAGCACCACGTGCGCGCTCCTCACGAACGGCAAGATCTATTGCTGGGGGGGGAACTACGACGGCCAACTCGGAAATCGCAAGAACAGGGGCTTGGCTTTGGTCCCGGAGGAGGTCGTTCTTCCATGAGTACGTTCCATCGCGTGCGCGTCTCCGGGGTCGCCGGGCTTGCCCTCGTCGGGGCCATGCTCGGCGCGACCGGCAGTGCGTGCAAGGGCGACCGCATCACCTTCGAGGGCTCGCCGCCCCCCTTCGACAACGACGACGCGGACGCAGGGGCGTGTCCCTTCCAGTGCTCGCTCGACGGTCGCTCGGTGATCCGCTCGTGCAACGGCGAGGTCGTCGAGACGTGCGCGGCGGACCGCGCCTGCGGCGCCGCGCAGTGCCAGGAGCCGTGCGCGGCCGCGGCCGCAGATCGAAGCTCGAACGGTTGCGACTTCTATTTCCAAATCCCGCGCTACGACGGCGACAAGTTCGACCAATCCTGTCTCGCGACGTTCGTTGTCAATACGTCGATTCAGCCGGTCGAGGTCAAGCTCGAGTACGAGGGGAAGGCGCTCGACATCTCGAGCGCATTGTTCCGCACGAATCCGGGCGACGCGACGCTCGTGCGCCACGCGGGTCCGATCCAACCGGGCGACAGCGCGATCCTCTTCGTCTCCGATCGCGATCCGACGATCCCGCGCATCGGCCCTCCCAACAACCCGCTTCGCGGTCGCGTCGGCTGCCCTGACGGCGTCGTCCCGGCGCTGCTCGCCGAGATCGAGGGCGGCACGCGGATCGCGTCGGCGATGCACCTGACGACGAACGTGCCCGTCGGGCTCACGGCGATCTATCCCTTCGGCGGAGCGACCAGCTACATCCCGACGGCGACGCTGTTCTTTCCGGTACCGACCTGGGGGAAAGAGAACATCCTCGTCAACGGCTGGGAGGCCAATGTCGCGCGCCCGGGGGCGCAGCTCTTCGCGTCCGAGGACGACACGGAGATCACGATCGTTCCGACGAACGACATCCAGGACGGCATCGGCGTCGCGGGGACGCGGGCCAAGGTCCCGGTGACGTACCGTCTCGGCAAAGGTCAATATCTCCAGCTCACGCAATCCGACGAGCTCTCCGGTAGCATCGTCGTATCGAACAATCCGATTGCCACCTTTGGTGGTCATGCCGCCGCAGACGTCCCTTCGGGAGGCGCCGCGGCCGATACCATGCACCAGCAGATCCCGCCATTCGAGCAATGGGGATCGGAGTACGTGGGCGTCGGCTATCGTCCGCGGCTCGGCAACGAGCACGAGCCGATGGCGTATCGGATCGTCGCCGCGCGGGATGGAACGGAGCTCGACTACGATCCGGAGATCCCGCCCGGTGCGCCGACGTCGATGTCCGCAGGGGAGGTGGCGACGTTTCGCAGCGGGACCGGGGATGCGTTCGTCGTCCGAACGCAGGACGCCGAGCATCCCATTTACCTCGCTGCATATATGTCGAGCGGCGCCAGCAGCTTCGACGGCCTGAGCTACAGCGGGAGCGGCGATCCCGAGTTCGTCAACGTCGTTCCCGCGGGGCAATACCTGAGCTCGTATAGCTTCTACGCGGACCCGAGCTACGGAGACGCGTCGCTGGTCGTCGTGCGCGCGAAGACGCACGGCGAGTTCAAGGACGTCTGGCTCGAGTGCGCCGGGGGCAACCTCACCGACTTTCGCCCGGTCGGCACGCGCGGAGATTACGAATTCACGCGCGTCGATCTCGCGAAGCGCGGCGGCCCGGGCCAGAGCTTCGGCGACCACGTCTGCCGAAACGGCCTTCAACGCGCGAAGAGCGATGGTCCCTTCACCGCGACGGTGTGGGGCTGGGACTACGCCTCGAGCTACGCGTATCCGGGCGGCATGGCGCTCCGCAAGCTCGTGCAGACGCCGCTCGTCGCGGTTCACTGAGCCGCGCATGCGACCTACTCTGATCGCGTGCGTTCCGATGTTGGCCGCGATCACGCTTCATGCGTGCGGCGACAGAGGCCCGGCGAACATGACCCCGGAGGCGACGCCCTCCGCGCTGCCAGATGCAGGACCGAACACCTGCGTGCTCTCCCCCGTGGCTGCGCCATTTCCAACCGGCGCCTGCGCGGTCGCTCGGCCCGCCACGAGAGATGCGCTGGACGATGCGCTTGCGGCGATCGGACACGATCGTTGTACATTGCATCAAGACCTCGACGACGTCTCCGTCGGCCTCATGAAGCCGCGTGACCGGCGTGCGCTGATCGGTTTCGGCGATCTGCTCGAGTTTCCGCTTCGGCTTCCGGGCTGGGGCGCGGAGACAGCGCGCTTCATGGACGAGTCGCTCACGAGCGCCTCGCCCGTGGCGCACGCGCTCGCGGCAGCCGCAACGCGACTTGGTGGTCCGATCGTCGAGTGCCCCGATCCTGCGCTCTTCGCCGAATCGAATCCGGCCGACACGGCGCCGCTCGCGACGAGCATCGCGGACCTCGAAGAGAGCTTCGGAAAGACGGCCGACCGCGCCGCGCTCGCAGCGGCCGTCGCCGGCGTACCGATCGAGCTGCAGCGTGCGCTCGCCCGAATCGTCCGCGTTCAGGCATGGGCGTACGACGAGGTCGTCGCGGCGCGCGGGCGCGCGACGGGCAAGGCCCTCGACTCCGCCGCCGAGCTCGTCGCCGGAGTTGGCCTGATTCCGCTCGACGCCGCGCTGCTCGACAAGATCGACTCGTTCGATCTGCCGCGCGTCGTACGTGCCGCCTCCGTCGTCTCGACGGCGATCGAAGGAGCCGGGCTCGAGCGCTTCGCTGGTGTCGACATCCCTCCGCTCGATCTCGAGACGTCGATCGGGGCGGTCGTCCTTCGAGGCCCGCACGCAGACGAGTACGCTGCGGAGTCACGCGCAAAGGACGCGATGCTCGTGTTCGATACCGGCGGCGACGATACGTACCTCGTTTCCATCGCCTCCGGCACCAAGAGTCTTCCTATCGCCGTGGCGATCGATCTCGGAGGAAGGGACCTCTACGCCTACGTCGAGCGGCCGACCGCTTCCGATGCGGTAGGGAAGCGGCTGCCGAGCGACGAGGCCGGCCGGGACGTCTATGGCCGGACGCGCTCGCGCGTGGGCCGCCAAGGCGCCGGCATCATGGGCGTCGGCCTCCTTTACGATTTCGGACAAGAAGGGGACACGTACCGCTCGCTCGCATATTCGCAGGGCGTCGGCGTCTTCGGCGTGGGCGTCCTCTTCGACGAGGGGGGCGACGACACGTACGAGGCCGAGGTCCTCGCCCAGGGGGCGGCGGGATGGGGCGTCGGGCTGCTCCTCGATCGAGCAGGGAGCGATCGTCACCTCGCGTATACGGCGGCCCAGGGCTACGGGTTCACCCGAGGTATCGGCGCTCTCGTCGATGCCGATGGCGACGACGTTTACGAAGCCGATCCGGGCGATTCCAGCCTCGGTGGCGATCCCATTTATCCGAGCGCCCAGCTGCCCAACGGTGGAAACACCTCGATGGCACAAGGTTGCGGTCGCGGAGTTCGTCCGGACCTTTTGCCGTCCCACATCGGTCTTCCTGGCGGCTTGGGACTCCTTCGCGACCTGCGTGGTAGTGACCGCTATGCTGCCGGCGTCTTCGCGCAAGCGGCCTCGTTCGCGATGGGCGTCGGTCTCCTGCTCGACGGTGAGGGAGACGACACGTACGAGGGGCTCTGGTACGTGCAGGGTGCCGCCGCCCACACCGGCCTCACGCTCTTCGTCGACGGCAAGGGCAACGATAGGTACAACCCGACGTTCCCGATCGCGTCGACGTCCATCGGTGTCGGTCACGATTTTTCGGTCGGTATCCACGTCGACGAGGGGGGCGATGACCATTACCGTGCGCCCAATCTCTCTCTTGGCTCGGGCTACGCGAACGGCGTCGGCATCGTCGTCAACGCGGGAGGAACCGACGCGTTCGAAGCCAGCGGCGAGCTCATGCTCGGTTCCGCGAGCGCGACCGAGGTTCTCTCCTCCGCCGCGCGCAAGAAGATGCCCACCGTTGGCGTCTTCGTGAAGGCTGGCGGCGGAGCCACCTACGACGCGCCGGTGCGCGGGCCGGGTGCGGGCGCGACTTGGAGTACGACGCCCAACAAGGCCAGCGGGGCAAACGAGCAAGCCGTCGGCGTCGACCGTCCGCAGGGCTCAGCGTCCATCGACTGATCCAGCGCAACGCGAGCGCCTCCGACAGCGCTGCGTCGCTCAGTTTGGACCGCCCAGCACGACGGGGTTGATCGGACGGAGGCCCGCACCGGCCGGATAGGCGTAGCTTGCCCACGCTGCCCAGCCCCAGACCGTCACCGCGAACGGACCTTCGCTCGATGCCTCGTGGCGCCCCGGCGCGCATTCGCCCTCGCGCGGGTCGCTGTAGACGCGAACGTACGCGTATTCGTACTCGCCTTCGTCGTCGATGGGTTTGAAGCCATCCACCTTCTTCGAGCCGCAATCGATCGTGACGTCGGAGAAGACTCCATTTTCACGATGCCGCACGACGACGATGCGCGAGTACGTATACGTTTGGTCTACGTAGAAGACGTAACGCGAGAGATATTGGTCGACGGGGACCACGTTCACGAACTCGGGGTCGCCCATGTGCATGGCCCAACCGCCGCCGGTCATGTATCCGAAGACGGCGATGGGATGGTCGAGATCGGTGCTCTCGACGACGAACGGATCTCTCGACCAGAATGTCTGGGCCTCACCCGCCGCGAGCGAGCCGGGCGCCTCCTCGGGCTTGTAAGGTCGATAGGTCAATTGGGTGTCGTCGGCGGCGGCGACGACGCGCCAGTAGTAGCGCTCGTTCGGATGATCGCCGTTGTCGCGAGGACCGTGCGGAACGGCAGCGTAGCGCGTGCCCCAGGTGTTCACGGGGAAGAGCTGCTGATTGGCCGTGTCGCACGCCTCGACCCTTTCGATCGGGAACAACATGCACTCATGCCCGCCGAGGACCGCCACGGGCTTCGACGCCTGCACGCTCGTTCCGGTGAGCTCGAGGGCGTTGCGGATCTGCCAGACCTCGCCTGGTTCGAGCTTCATCGATACGGGTTCGCCCCGTCGGCCCGCGGGCGCACCCTTCGATGCATCGAAATTGACCGACGGCACGAGCGTGACCTCGGTGCCGGGCTCCGACGCGATGATCTGCGTGACCGGAGCGAGACTGCCGTTCGACGGCCACGGGTCCACGACGAGGTAGCGCCCGTTCCACGCGCCCACGGGCAGAAGGAGCGTCGCGCTCGGCAGCTCACTCGGCGCGCCGCCGAACGGGTAGATGCTGTGCGCGCTGACCGGCGCAGAGGATTGGATATGGAATGCCCGCCGGACGCCCGTGAGCGAAAATCGGGTATCGTCCTCGGCGGTCTCGGCGACGCCGTCGGGACAAGCGACCTTTCCTTTCGGATCGTTGATGAGAAAGATCGCTGCGACCTTTCCGGGCTCGAGGACGCCGGGGTACGGCGCGTAAGGGGCGCTCGGATCGTCGGTCAGGATGCGCGCCGATGTGGAGAGATCGAGGTCGGTCGACCCGACGCTCGCGCGCAGCGTCGACGGGGTGCTCCATGCATTCGCGACGAACGCGGCGAAGCAGTTATCCATGCCGAACCCGGAGGCGGGCGAGACCGTCCAGAAATCGCAGCCGATGCTGCCGTGCGCCGCGACCGCCGCGGAACACGCGGGCTGGCACGTGCCCTCCGCGCACGCCTTGTCCGGCTCGCACGTCTCGATGATCTTCCCCTCGTCGCAGCCCGACAGCACCGCGTGCAGATCGCGCGAGCAGCGCCGCAGCGAGCACTCCGTTCCGGCATCGCCCTCACCGAACCCGGACGGGGCCGTCTCGTACTGCGGGCGCTCCGAGCTGCAGACGCAGCAGAGCAGTGCCACGCTTCCGACGACGACGCGCCTCATTGGACGAGCTCCGGCGATGCGTGCTCGTTGTAGTCGATGAAACCGTGGCCGAGCTGCCCTTGATCGTTGCGGCCCCAGCAGCGGACGCTCCCGTCGTCGAGCGAAGCGCAGAACGCGTTGATGCTGACCGCCACCGACATCACGGGACGCTTGAGCCCGGCCATCGGCCAGGGCGACTCCGAGCGATACAGCTTGCTCTGCGTGATACCGAGCTGGCCGCCTGCGTTCGTTCCCCAGACGTAGAGGCTCCCATCGTCGTAGATCGCGGCCGCGACGTGCGCGGTGTTGGGGAAGCGGTCCGGCCATTCCGCTCGCGCGCGTACAGCGACCACGCGACGTCCGTCGAGGCCCGGGACGATCGTCGGCACGGGATCTTCGGACGACCAGGCGTAGACGTCGCCCGACGTGGCGTAGCTCATGCGCTCGACGAACCTCACGCCGCCGCTCACGGCGAGGGGCCGGAGGAAGCCCTCGTCGAACGAGCTCGGACGACCCGAGAGGGTGCCCATGCTGTCGATTTCACCGTTCTCGAGGAGCACCAGGATTGAAGTCTCCGGTGTCGCCGTGGACGTCGTGCCGTATCGGATGCCGATCGACCGCGCGCGACCTCGCGCGCCTTCGAGCCGCGTAGGTCGCTTGCCCGCGCGCGGAGGCACCGAGTAGCTGTCCCATCCCCAGCACCAGACGGACCGGTCCTCGGTGACGATCGCGCACGCCCCCGCGACGTCGATCGCGACCATCTCGGCGGAAGGAAGATCCGGCACCTTCTGCGGCGTCGCGGAGAAGGCGGTCTTTGTGGGCAATCCGAGCTCGCCGTTCTGGTTGCCTCCCCAGCACCAGATCGCGCCGTCGGCGGTGCGTGCGCAGCTCGTCCCCGTCGCGCCCACGCTGAGCTGCGTGACGTGCTCGAGCCCGACGACCGGCGCAGGGCGGGCCGGCCCGCTCACGGGAGCGCCGCGCCCGAGCCAGCCGCGATACGTGCCTTCGCTTCCCCAGCACTGCACGGTCTCGTCGGCGAGGAGCGCGCACGTGACGGAGCCACCTCCGCTCGCGACCGAAACGGTGCACGGCGTCACGGCGCACTGGAGCACGGGAGGAGGCGGAGGAACATAAGGGCCTGCATCGATGGACGCCTCGTCGCTGGCGTCCACGCCGGCGTCGGCGGTCGCGGGACCACTGTCCGCGTCCTCGATGACGGGCGCTACGGAGCCGAGCGTCGTGTTGCTCGTGCAGGCACCGACCTTCGCGGCCATCAATACGCCCGTGCCGAAGACGAGAGCTCGTCGCATGCTTGTCATGGCAAACCTCCGGCGCGTCGCAACACGAAGCCGACGCCTTGGTCCGGCGGCGCTCCCATGGCGAGCTGCCGCTCACCGACGATCCACGTCGTCGAGTCTCCCGACCAGAGCCCACGGGGACGCAATAGCGGAGCGTCGATCGTGATCGACGTGAAGGTCGTGCGCGTGCCGTCCCAGCGACATACGCCGTACCCGTCCGTGAGCCACGCCGCGTCGGCGCTCGGCGCGAAGACCGCCTTGGGGCGACACGCGAGCCACGTGGCCGGCGTCTGGCCGGCGACGGGCGTTAGCGATCCATCCTCTCCCACGTCCAACACGAAAGCGTCTTCGGGCTCGACCCACTCCGACGCGATGTAGAGGAAGGCTCGGCGGCTACCGTCCCGCGAGACGCGAAAGCGCGCGTCCTCACCGGGCTTGAGGCCCTTCGGGATGCGCACGGGCAGGCCATGTCCTGTCCCCTGCGCGAGGATCGTCGAGCTCCACTGCGAGTCGTGGTAGCGCGCGAGGAGCGGCCGGTGGAAGCCGAGCGGAGGAGGGTCCCAGGCATATCCGGCGACCCAGACCTCGTCACCGAAGCCAGCGAGGGTGAGCCACGTGACGCGATTGAGCCGACACTGGCCCGTGGCCGAGCATTGCATGGTCTGTGGAAGCGGAAACGGAACGAGCGTCACGTCCGCAACCGCTCCAGCCTCTTCGCCGTTCGAGCGAAACACGAGCGCGTCCGCGATGAACCAGACCGCGCCGTCCGACGTGCGCCACGCCTCGACGAGAGACGGGGCCGCATCGAAGCCATGAAGCGATCGCCACGCGGGAGGCCCTCCGTCGCGAGAGGCGTAGTGCAAGACGAGCGCTTCGCGAGCGCTGCCCGCTTCCGCGTCGATCACGCTCGCGCCTTCGCCGACGACCCAAACGTCATCGGCAGCCGCACCGTAGATGCTGCGAATCCGCGAGCCGTCGGCCGGAAGGGTGAGCGCCGTCGTCCAGCTGGTACCGTCGAAGTGGAAGATCGAGCGGTCCGTCACGGCCCAGACGTCATCGTCCTTGCTACCCCAAATGCCGATCGGTATTTCCGTATTCGGCAATTCGTCGAGGCAGAAGCCTTGGTGATTGCATCCCTTGGGCGCCGGCGCGTCGACATCGAGATCGGCGTCGGCGAGCGGCGCGCTGCCGTCGTCCGAGGCCCCGGAGTCGACGTCCGGCGGAGGGGACGAGCCGCCGTCGTCGGGAGCGCTGCCCGTCGCGCTCTCGGCGCACGCGAAGAGGAGCGCCATCGCGGCGACGGACGGTAGAGCAGCCTTGGCGCGAGAAGACCTCGCCGTTTTGGTGCGAATCGAGCTCACGGTTCCCTCGTTACGTGCAACGACGTGCCCTCACCCACGATCCAGACGTCATCGGGCGCAACGCCCCAGACGGCATGCAGCGCCGCCTGCGTCGGCGAGGCAATTCGCTGAAACGATGTGCCGTCGTAGTGCAAGATGCAGCCATTGGTCCCAACGACCCATAGATCCGAGGGTGAAAAGGCGAAGATGCCGTGAAGGCTCTCGGTCGTCGGGACCGCGACGGGATCGAAGTGGCCGAGCTCGGCGGTGAAGCGCCTCACGCCCTGATCGCCGACCACCCAGGTCTCACCCTCGGTCGTCCAGACGCCGTAGAGATTGCCCGTGGTGAGGGTATCGTATTGAAAGGCCTTCCAAGCTCCTGCGTCGGTGGCCGCGCCGCCGCCATCGGGGATCGACTGACCCAGACGGAATGTGATTCCCCCCTGGCCTACGACCCAAATATCGTTCTCGCTCGTCGCCATCGAAAGCGGTGAATACGAACCTGCGTAAGGGAAGCTGAGTAGGGTGGCGAAGCTCGCCGGCTGTCCTTCCGTCCAGGGCTCCCACTGATCGACGGAACTCTGCTGGACTATGAGACGTCGACGAAACGTCAGGGGCTTCCCCTGCCAGCCGCTGATGACGAGAGGTGGCTCGCGAGTCACCAAGAGGCCGCTCGCTTCGAGCTTCGTATCCGCTCCCTTCCATCCGTCCGTGTGCAGTAGCTGCGTTCCGTGGATGATCCAGATGTCGTTCGCATTGCCGGCCCAAATCCCGAGCATGCGATCCTTCGATTCGCGCGCGACGGGAACGCGCACCCAGCTCTCTCCGTCGGAGTGGAGCACCGTCGACAGCGACCCGATCGCCCAGATGTCCGTCGGCGACGCCCCCCAAAGACCCGTGAGATGGTCGTCGACGCGCACGGGGACGGCGACGGCACGCGCGCAAAGGTCACCCGGATTGCAACGGACCACGGCGGGTTCGCCGCCCGTGTCCGGCGCGCCATCCGGCTCCCCGGCCTCGGGCGGGGGAAGCGTGACGCCATCGCCCTCGCCCGTGTCCATCCGCTGCTCGTCCGAGGTCGCACACGCCGAGCTCGTCAGCGAAGAAGCCCCGGCGAGGGCGAACGCGCCCGCCGCGACCCAGCGCACCGAATGCAAACAGCTCATCGCGCCTCCGTGGTGCCGGGGGGACACTCCGCCACTGCGCACTTCCCTTCGACGCACGGCTGCCCGAACACCGGGCAGCGAACGCCGCAGGCCCCGCAGTTGTTCGGATCCGAGAAGATATTGGTCTCGCATCCATTTCGCGGGTCATCGTCGCAATCGAATCGTCCTTTGTGGCATTCCGTGTGACAAAGTCCGTTCTGACACGATACGTCCCTCGTGCGTGTCGTGTCGGCTTCACACCTGAAGCCGCACGTCCCGCAGTTTTTTACGTCCGTATCGAGGCGCACGCACTTGGCCTCTCCCGTCGAATTGCAGAGTGCCTCGCCGGCGGGACAAGCGCATATGAGCCGTCCGTCCACGGTCGTGCAAGTCGTGACTCCGGCGGCGCACTTCACGCCGCATCCGCCGCAATTCTCGTTCGTGTTGATCTCGGTCTCGCATCCATTGCCGGTCGTCGGTGCGAGATCACCGTTGCAATCGGCGTAACCTGGTGCGCACTCGATCGCCCCGCACTTGCCTCCTGTGCATCCCTCGCGCACGTGAGGGCTCGTGATGGTGATCGTGTTACCAGGGCACTGGTTGCCGCATGCACCACAGTTGCGCTTATCTGTGAAGATGTCCGTGCAGCCGCCGAGGAAACAATGCGTCAGCCCCATGGGGCAGCCACATTGTCCTTCGACGCACTCTTTCTCGCATGTCGTGCCGCAGCGACCGCAGTTGAGCGGATTGTCCAGGACGGGAGTCTCACATCCGTTGTCCGGATTCCCGTCGCAATCGTCATATCCGAACGTGCATACGACGAGGCACTTGCCCTCCTTGCAGGTCATCGTCGAGTGCTGTTCCGGCGACTCGCCCACGCAGACGTTGCCGCACTCGCCGCAGTTGTACGGGTCCGTCCAGACGTTCGCGGCGCATGGGAAACGGTCGCCGGGGCAGGTCGCGTACCCGCTCGGGCACTCGGTCGTCGGGCACATCGCGACGGGCCCCGCTTCACCGTCGCCCGCGTCGTCGGCGCTCCCGATCGGGGGGGCAAACGGGGTCTGCGGGCTGTCGCTGCCGACGCTCCCGCGGGTCGAGCACGCGGCCGGGAGCACGAGCGCGAAGGCGGCGCCGAGCACGATGACGCGGGCGCGGAGGTACGACGTCGATCGCGGGGTCATCATCTCTCCTCCGGTGGCGCGCACGACTGGCGCAAGCGAGCGAGGTGCGGCGATTCGGGCGCGCTCCGCACGAGGGCGCGCGACTCGGCGCGCGCTTCGGCCTCTCGTCCGAGCGAGCAGAGAACGAGCGCGCGTGTGGCACGGCGCTCTTCGGTGAGGACGCCCGAGGGATACTCGGCGGCGTGACGGTCGAGCGCACGAAGAGCACCCGCGGCATCGCCCTTCGCGAGCGCGGCGCGCGCCTCACGTAGGCACCGAATTTCCCCCTCGAGCGAGTCGCTCTCGGGCTTCGCGCGCTCCGCTCTCGCCGTGGTCCCTGCGCGCGTGGGCAATTGCACCGGCATCGCAGAGACGACCGGCGGGGCGGTCGGAAGCGACGCGACGTCGACGGCAGGAGAGGCGGCCGCGACCTCGACGACGACCGCGGGGGCGCTGCTTGGCGGCAGAGATTCGCGGTGAGCGTCGCCTTCGGGGCGGGCGCGCAGCGCGAAGACGCCCCCCACGAGAGCGACGACGACCGCGAGGCCGACGTAGCGTGCGAGAGAACGCGCGGTGCGCGAGGGAGTCCTTCCGCCCGCGGCCTCTCGCGCCATCCGCGCGAGGAGTGCCTCGCGCACCCGATCGGCGCGCTCCTTCGAGGGCTCGAGCAACGGCCTCGCCGTTCGCACGAGCTCGCCAACTTCTTCTTCCGAAGCCTTCATCGTTGCCTCTGCTTGGCGCGTGCGAGCGCCTTCGCGAACTCCTCGCGAGCGAAGTGGACGCGTGAGTACGTCGTACGGACGTTGAGCTCGAGGAGCTCGGCGATTTCGGGGACGCTCATGCCCTCGATTTCGGAGAGGACGAATGCGATGCGTTTTCGTTCGTCGAGAGCGTCGAGCGCGGTTTCGAGCAGGCGTAGCGCTTCTTGCTGCTCGACGGTCGCCAGCGGCGACGGCCGCGTGTCCTCGAGGACCTCCGCGTCCTCGCCGAGCGGCTCGACGTGGGCCTTACGGCGGACCGATCGTCGGTAGTTGCTCGCGATACGTGCAGCGATCGCGAACAGCCAGGTTCGAATCGAAGCTCGATGGGAAAAATGATCGAGCTTGCGGTGAACGATCAGGAAGACGTCTTGGGCGGCATCTTCGACGAGGGCGTCCGGGACGCCCAAGCTCCGAAGCACCCGCCAGACGAACGCGAAATGCCGATCGTAGATCTCATCGAACGATGGCCGCGACACGGCGCTCGACACCCGCAAATCACCGGGTGAAGTGCTGGCTAGCGCACCGAACCTCGACCATTGCACACCCGTTCGTGTCCTCGGCCGGGTGAATGTACTAAAAAAAATCGAGCTCGACGCCGGCGGCCAGGCGCGCGAAGCCCCAGGACGCCCTCGCGACCGTGCCGAACCCCACGATCTCGAGCTCCGGGCGCACGACCGAGATCCCCGCCTCGGCGCCCGCGGACCAGGCCCACGCACGCGTGACGCGACGACGAGCGGAGAGCCCCACGATCGCCGCGCCCCAGGGCTGCGTGGTCGCGGCGTCCTCACGTAAACCGAAGCCCTCGCCTTGCAGGAGCCCGCCTTCGATCCCGAGGCAGACGCCGAGCTCGGGCGGCATGTCGATGATGTGTCGGCAACCGCGAAGGCGCGCGCTCAACATGCGCACGTCCGCGCCGGAGCCCGGCCGCGGCCCGCGGAGCAGGTGCTGCTCGTGCCAGTAGATGGTCGTCGCCTCGAAGGCGAAGGAGCGATGAGCGATGCCGCCCGAAAGGCCGAATCCCAGGCTGCCGAGGGGCAGGACGCCGACACTGCCGTAAGTGTGGGCACCGAGGCGGAGATGCCCTCGCTCGCCGTGTGGCGGCGTTCGCATCGGCGAACGCCTCGGCGCTTTCGTTCGGCGAGGGGGCGGAGGCGACGGTTCCGGCGCCGCGCTCGGCGGCGCCGTCGTGCTCGGCTCGGGCGGCGCCGTCGTGCTCGGCTCCTCCGGGGGCGCTGCTGCGGCGTCCGCCGCCGTGGCGATGACGAGCGCCGTCGCCCGCGCGAGGCGTTCGCACGACGTGGCCTCGATGACGCGAGCACCGCGCTCTCCGCGAACCGTGATGGTGATCGACACTCGAAAGCTGCCGGCCGTCGTCGTCACGTTCGCCTCGGCTTCGACGTCGGGCGGCCAGCCGTACACGAGGGCACGCTCGACCATCGTGACCAGATCGCGCTCCGAGGGACACCCCGCCGGCGCACGCCAGGCGACGTGCGCTCCCTCGGCTCGAGCCGGTGCGCTCGCCGCGAGCGCCGCGCCCAGGAACGCGGCGACGAGCGCGCCCCGACGCCACGGGCGCGTATCGACGACTCGAGCCCGCCGCATCAGCCGCGATATAGACAAGCGACGGGAGCGCTGCAAAGGGCCTGAGCGCTATGAGCGCTATGAGCGCTAGGCGAGGACCAGCGCCGTCAGCGCGACGAGCACGACGGCGGCGAAGACGAGCGTCGCGACCGTCGCTCCGACGTACGACGTGCCGAGCGCGCTACGTGCGCGCTCCCCATCGAGGCGATAGCACCCGCGGAGAAACGCCTGCGTTGCCCGTGTCGGTAGGCCGGAGAGCGCTCCGGCGAGGGTCGAAGACGCGCGAGCACCTTCTTTCACGGCGACGACGATCGCGCCGAGCGGACCCATCACGAGATCCCAGCCGCATGCGTAGAGGCCGAAACGAAGCGCCCTCGTGCGAGCGCCTCGCGCACCCATTCTCCTCGCGCCGAGGTCGATCGAAAGACCGTGCGCGGCGTGCGCGACGACGAGCATCCCGGCGAACGCAGGCAGTCCCAGCACGATGACCCGCAGCGCGACCGAGCGCGTGCTCGGATCGACCGCGAGTTGCCGAAGCCACTCGGGCGCGATCACCGCCGCGACCGCGAGGAACGAGAGGAACGCCGCCGTCGAGGCGAGCAGCTCGCAGAGCGCAGCGAAGCGGAGCGCGGGCATGAGCGGCCCATCGGGCAGAAGCTCGAAGAAGCTTTCTGCATCGCGCGTGGTCGACCGTGCCGTCGACCAGAGCCGCGCGAGCACCGGCATACCTGGGCGTTCCCATGCGATCACGGACACGATGCCGGAACGCGAGAGGTCCTCGAGGTGGTCGCGACATCCCGTGCAGTCGGCGTCGCCGCAGAACGCGCAGACGACGGCCGCAGGGACGTCCATCAGATCCGGCGTCGAGCCGCGGTCGGCCGCTTCGCGCTCTTCGCGTTCGATGCGCTCTTCGAGCGACTCTTCGCGCTCGAGAGCACCGAAACGACGTCGACGGGCCGCAGCCATGGCAGATGGAGCATGCCTCCATCCTCAATCTTGTCCAATTGGCCGCGCGCAGGCCCGTGTGGGTGGCGCGCCGACGGCCTCGTCGTTCGTCGTTCGTCAGTGCAGCGCTTGGCCTTTCGAGGACCCGCGCTTCACGTCGATGACATCGAGCGATCCGCCGAGGCGGATCGAGAAGAGGATGGCGGCCACCGAGACCGCGAGCGTGGCCCACATCGGCCAGTCCCACGTGTAGCGGACCGGGATGATGCCCCCGCGCGGTGGCTTCGCGAGGAGGATCCCGATGGCGACGGCGGGGATCGCGCTCAGGAAGGCGGCCGCGACGCGGGCACCTCGCATCTGGAGGATCGATCGCCGGCTCATGACCGTCGGTACGAGGACGACCCACGATGCGCAGCACGCCCAGAGCCATCCGATGCGCTCGTGTGCGAGGTCGAACGCCGACTTGGCGTCGATGTAAGGCATCGTCAGCCGGACCCAGGGCAGGAAGAAGAACGCGAGACCTGCGATCCCGAGGAGCGCGAGCGGCCCCTTGCCGCGTCCCAGGTACATGAGCGGCATCGGCTCGATCTCGGGTGCAGTCGGCACCCCGGCCTCGTCGTGGAGCGCGTCGATCGACGGCGGCAGCTTGTGCAGCTTCGCGAGCGGCATCTGGCAGACCGGGCACGCCTTCGCCTCGCCTTCTTCGAACATCTCGCGGCAGAAGGGACAAGCAAGCAGGCCCACGCGGGCAGCATACCGAATGCGGAGCGGATGCGAGGTCACGGGAGGGAGACACGGCCGAAGCGCCTGGGTTCCCGTTCCGTGTGCTTGTGCTAGGGAGGGCGCATGGCACGCCCGTCCAAGCTCGATCCCAGCGCCGTCGACACCTGGCTCGGAGCCCATCCTGGTTGGGCTCGCGAAGGCGATGCGCTCGTTCGGAGCTACAAGCTGGCCGATTTCTCCGCAGCGCTCGCCTTTGCGGTGCGGCTCGGGATGGTCGCCGAGAAGCGCGACCACCACCCGGACATTCTCCTCGGATGGGGAAAAGCGCGCGTCCTGTGGACGACGCACGATGCGGGCGGCATCACGCAGCTCGACCTCGACCTGGCGGAGATCAGCGACACGCTGGCCACGTGATCGTCCCGGGTCGACCTATATAAGCCTCGCGCCTCGTAACGGAGGGCTTGCGTCCGAGGCGTGTAGGTTGCAAGTGACTGGTCAGTGACCGCACGCGAGATGGAGCTGCAGGCGGCACGCGCTCGGCTCAAGGCGCGCGTCATCGAGATCGTCGGCGAAGGGGAAATCCCTCGCTTCGACGAGGCCTTGAACCATCCGAGCTACGCGAACGAGTCGAGCGAGCCGGACAACCAGCGCCTCGAGTTCCTCGGGGACGCCGTGCTCGGCCTCTGCGTCAGCGAGCTCCTCTCCCGCGAGCATCCTTCGGCCGACGAGGGCGCCCTCACGCGGATGCGAAGCGCGCTCGTCAACGCCGAGGCGCTCGCGCTCTGGGCGCGCGCAGAGCGGCTCGGCGCCGCGATCGCGCTCGGAAAGGGCGCACGCGCGGGCAGCGAGCGCGAGCAGACGAACGTCCTCGCCGATGCGGTCGAGGCGCTCGTCGCCTCCGTCTACGAGGCGCGTGGGCTCGAAGGCGCGCGCAAGCTGGTCGAGCAGGTCATCCGCGAGCCGATGCAGGAGGCCGCCCGGCTCGGGACACGCGATCCGAAGAGCCTCCTGCAGGAGCAGGTGCAGGCGAAGGGGCTCCCGGCGCCGACCTACCGCGTGCGCGGCATGCGCGGACCGCAGCACGATCCGATGTTCGAGGTCGAGGTCATCGTGGGCGATGCGGTCGCCGGCGTCGGTGAGGGGCGCTCGAAGCGCGTCGCCGAGCGAGCGGCCGCGCTCGCAGCGCTCAGCGCTTCTCCGGAGGTGCTGTCTCCGGAGCCCGAGGGATCGAGCGGGGCAAGCTGACGCCCGCATCGAACGGCGGGATCTCGATGATCTTGAGCAGGTCGGCGTTGACGTCGCGGACGTGTTTCGCGCGGAGCTCGTCGATGAGCTTCTTCTCCTGCGCTTCCGTCCGCTCGCGATAGAGCGTGCTCCGGATCTGGGCCGACGCCTCGTCGAGCGTTCGGTGCGTCGCGGGCACGGTCGTCCGTCGCCAGATGACGGCAAAGCCGCTTCCCTCGGCGATGGGCTGCGCGACGACGTCTCCGTCTTTCGCCGCGGAAGCTGCCTTAACCAGCACGGGATCGACCTTCACGCCGGCCTCGTTGCTCACGCCGTCGGGCGCGAGGAAACCGAGGTTGCCGCCGCGGAAGTTGGTCGCTTTGTCGATGCTGTGATCGCGTGCGAGGTCATTCCACTTCGGGATCGTCAGATCCTTCTTCGCTGCGGCGAGGACCGTCTCCGCTTCGTCGTGCGTCTTGCAGAGGATCCGCCACAAGTTCACGCGTTCGGGCGAATCGAAGCGGGTGCGGTTCTCCTCGTAGTACTTCTTCACGTCCTCGATCGGGATCTGCGCCGGGGACTTCAGCTCGCCCGAGCGGAGCGCCCGCAGCGTTGCCGTGCTCCGCGCTCGCTGGAGCTGTTGCCGCGTCGGGAGCGTCTCGTCGAGCTTGCGCTCCTCCGCGCCGACGCCGAGCACGAGATCGCGGACGATCACCTGGTCGATGTACGCTTTGATGATTTCGTCGCGCGTCGCGCCGAACGTGGCTGCCTGGAACGGCGGGATCTCCGCGAGACGATCCTCGAGCTCGCCCACGGTCACGGTCCGCGAACCGACTCGGACGGCGACCTTCGCGCGACGGGCCGCTTCCTCCGACGCTGCTGCGCCACCCTCGGGCGCGGCATGGGAAGGCGTGCTCGCCGCGAGCGAGGCGGCCAGCGCAGCGGCGACGAGCGCCGGCAAAGCGCGATTTCGGCGGCTCGTGGGAGAACGCTCGGCCAAGGCGACAAGACCGTTAGCAGAGTCGCGTGCGGCCGTCAGTCCGCATCGGCGGGGGATCAGGCGCGAGCGCGAGGACGCCCGCGCTTGGCGCCGTCGGAGAGGACGCCGGCTTCACGAAGGACCTCCTCGCCGATCCCGACGAAGCGGTAGACCTCCGGCCGGAAGCTGTACGCGCGGTGCAGACGCTCCACCACGCCGACGATCGACTCGGCGGAGACGGGGCTCTTCTTCACCTTCGTCACCTTGCGGATCGAGCTGAGAGGCTCGCCGAGGTCCATGAGCTCCTGGACGCGCTGCAGGATGTCGAGCGGCTTGAGCTCGCGCGACCCGCGGGCCTTGCCGGCCTCGAGCTCCTTCAAGAGCCGCTGGCGCCGCTTCTCGGTCCGACCGTCGAGCTTGTGCGAGGCGGCGCCGCGTCCGCCGAGGATGTCGTTGAAGACGCGGGCGACGCGACGCTTCTCGATCGCCTCGGGGCTTCCCCGGCGGTTCGGCGCGCGCGAACGGACCGACTCCGATTTCTCGTCGGCCCGAGCGCTCTTCCCGAGCTTCGTACGCGCCTTCACCGCTGCCATCGCCCCCGACGGTACGGTGCTCAAATGGCGATGTCAACTTGGGTATTTCGTCTTCAATCGCTGTAATGCCCGATCAACAAAGCGCCTTCATTTACGGGTTCGTCAACAGCGGCCCTCGGCGATCGACATGAGCAGCGCGAGCGCGCCGAGCGCGATGAGCGGCCAGGCCCTCCGCACGAAGTCCGGGATGCTGAGCCCGAAGACGGCCAGCGTCCGGCGCGTCGCTTCGCCTCGGCCGATCACGCGGACGACCTCTCGATCGATCTCCGCGTGCTCCTCCTCGTCCATCGGGTCGTCGCCGCGGAGATGGAAGATGTGGTGCTCGAGCTCGTGCTCGATCGTCTCGCGCAGCTCGCCTTCCCAATCGAACGGGCCCTCTTCGCGCTCGATCTTCTCGAACGTCCGGTAGTAGACGGTCACGGTCGGTGCGCGCGTCGGGACCGGTGACCCGGCCGGAGGTGGAGGGACATAGCTACCGACGAGCGGCTCGCCTCCGTCGTCCACGGCCGGCGTTCCGCTCTCGACGATCAGCTCCACTCTCTCTCCGGGGATCTCGGCAATGAGCGGCTCCGCGATCGCGTGAGCGAGCTCGACGAAGTCCTCGAGCGGGGGCAGCGGCGTCTCCCCGGCTTCGCCGTCGGCGCGAGCTTCGTCCGAATCTGCTGCTTCGGGCGGAGGTCCGAGCTCCCACTCGCGCAGGGCAGGCGCGTCGATCGTGTTGCGTGCCTTGCACTTCGGACAGAAAACGTCGCACGCGAGGCGCAGCGGATAATGCGCCGCGAGGAACGTCGCGACGACGGACTCGAAGGCCGATGCCTCGCACGTCGCGAGCGCATCGGCGATGAGCTTTTCGTCGCGGATCGAGCCGAGCGCGGTGATCCCCATCGCGCGGACGACCTCTTCGTCGATCTCGAACGGATCACCAGCAAGCGCGGTCCAGAGCGGGAGCACATCGCGAACGGTCCGAGGCGCGAGCGTGATCGTGCTCGCGTGCTGCACGCGTTCTGCGGACGAACGCGAGCCCGAGGTGCTTTCTCGGAGGTCTCGGGCGTCTCCTCCGACCGAAACGGCAATGGGCGCCGTCTCGAGCGGGACACCGAGCTCCGCGGTCGCATCGAGCTCCGGATCTCCGAGCTCATCGTCCTCCCACGGGCCTGTCTCGAGATCGCGGCAGGGATGCACCACGAGGACCTCCCCGCAGTTGCGGCAATCGAGCTCCACCTCGTCTTCGTGGAGCAGGCCTGCTTTCGTCAGGACCGCGCGGACCACGTGGAAGTCGGCGAGGCTGAGATCGTGGACGTCGACGTCGGCCTTGTCGCGGGTGATCGCGACGTCGTGGTCGAAGAGCGCGAGCACCTCGGCGAACAGCGGCGCTCCTTCGCGCGCGCGCCGCGGCTCGAGCGGACCCGAAGACCGCCTCCGAAGCGTGACCCTTGCCCCGCTCGGAAGCGTGAGCGTGCGCGGCAGACCGAACGACGCCACGTTCACGCCCCGTCGCGGCGGGGTCCGACCTTCTCGTGCCCTTCGGGATGGATCTTCAGGACGCGCACGACGAAAGCATGGATCGCGTAGACCGCCGGCGTCAGCAGGATCGCGACGACGAGCTTGATGCCGTACTCGCGGCCGATCTTCGCGAACACCCACGTCCAGCGCTCGGTGAAGGTCATCTTGCCGAGGAAGGACGTCGCATCGGCCGCGGCCGTCCAGCCCCAGAAGATGCAGTTGATCACGACCGTGTCGACGATCTGACTGAGGAGTGTCGATCCCGTCGCGCGCAGCCACAGGTGCTTCGCCTGCGTGAGCGCCTTCCAGAAGTGGAACACCTGGATGTCGAGGAACTGACCGAGCAGGTACGCGACCATCGACGCCACGAACAGCTGCGCGCTGCCGCCGAAGATCTTCTCGAACTCCGGCTGCGTGAAGTACGTCGATTCGTGCGCGGGGATGGCCGTTCCGAGCTGGAGGATGAGCCAGGCCAGCACGGCCATCGCGAAGCCGACGAGCGTGAGGAAGCGCGCGCCCCGGCGGCCGTAGAAGTCGTTGACCACGTCCGTCAGCAGGAACGTGATCGGGAACGGGATCATCCCGACGGAGATCGGTCCGAGCGGCGTCGGGATCGTCTTGCCGCCGATGATGTCACCGATGAGTAGGCACGAGACGAACACGGCGACGAGGCAGACGAACAGCTTGTGCGTCGTCTCGCGCTCCACTCCCGGCGCGCTCGCCAACGTCTCGAGGTTCTCGGCGGTTCGACTCACGGTCGGGGTCTCTCCAGAGCTCGCGGACTATTGCATCTCTTCAAGCATCTGACGATGGCGGAGCCGTCTCGCTCGACGGAGGTGGACCCTCGACCGGGAGCACGAGCCGGAAGACGGCGCCCTTGCCGTTCGCGCTGGGACCCACGTACGAGAGCTCACCGTTGTGCTCGTAGGCGATGCGCTGCGCGATCGCGAGGCCGAGGCCCGTACCGCTCGCCTTCGTCGTGGCGTACGGCTCGAACAGGCGGCCTCCGAGCTCGGACGAGATGCCCGCGCCGTTGTCGGCAACGGAGAAGGACACGTAGTGGCCATCGGTGTCGGTCGTCAGCGTGACCGCGCCTCCCGGCGTGTCCTTCACCGCGTGGAGCGCATTCTGGACGAGGTTCGTCAGTACCTGGATCACTTGATCGCGATCGGCGCGGATCGCCGGCGCTCTCCGCTGGCTCACGTGCGCGAGATGGACGTCTCCTGCCGTCGCCTTGTGCACCTGAACGACGTGCCGGGCGACGTCCTCGACGTCGATGTCCTGCGGCCGCGGCGGAGGAAGGCGCGCGAAGCGGGTGAACTCCGTGACGATGTTCGCGATGCGATGCACCTCGTCGAGCACCGTGCGGGTGGCTTCGTCGAAGTACTCGTCGAAACGTGGATCTTCACGCGCGCGGAGACGCCGCAACGTCTCGACCGCCGCGCGGATCGGCGCGAGCGGGTTCTTCACTTCGTGCGCGACGCGCCGCGCGACCTCGCGCCATGCCGCGACCCGGCTCGCGGCCGCGAGACGCCGGCGCGTCACGTCGAGGTCCTTGATCATCTTGTCGAACGCGAGACCCAGCTCGCGGACCTCGCCCGAGCCGCGGACGTGCAGCGGCTGCGCCTCTCCGCCTGCGACCTTGCCCGCTTCCTGTGCGAGCAGCGAGAGCGGCCGCCCGATGCTGCGCGCGAGGACGACGGCGACGAGAAACGCGATCGCGGCGGTGAGGATCGCGAGCACGCGGACAGCGCGATCGACCTCGGCGAGGTTGTCCTCGAGCTCCTTCGTCGACTTGACGATCTGGAACGGCAGCGCTGCTCCTGCGGCGTCCTCGATCTTGCACGTCGTGCGCTCGGCACCGCCGGCGACGCTCGCGACTGTGCCTGTCGACGCGGACGACGCGGGCGCGACGACAGGTCGGCTCGACGTCGCCGGCTTCGCGCTCGGTGAAGCTTTCGTCGGCTTCCCCTTCGACGGCGCTGTCGCCTTCGGATGCGGCGGAGGACTGTCGAGGACCTCGTCGTCCACGAGCGGCGTCTGCGGCCACGACGGGATCACGGTGATGCCGAGCGTACGGGCGATGCGGTCGATCATCGGATCGACGTGGCGCGCGGCGACCATCCCGACGAGGCGCCCGTTCGGCGACGGCTTCGTGCAGCGAGTCACGATCGCGGGGACCGGTCCCATCCTGAGCGCGTACGTCGACGCGTCGGCGCGAATCAGCGCATCGACCTCTGCCGGAGCCATCCCGATGAGCGGCGTCGGGCTCGCTCCGACGATGTCGCCCTTCTCGACGCCGACGAGGAGCTCGTCCATGCCGAACGCCTTCCGCTCCGTCCGGACACGTGAGGAGAACGAGAGCCGGCGTTCGTCGATCTCGCCGCTGTCGATCGCGAGACCGACCTGCTCGACGAGCTCGTTGCCTTCGCAGAAGCCGGTGATGAGCGTCCGGTCGGCGTCCGCCTGGCGCTTCACCTCGGCGCGCATTCGCTCGCAGATCCCGCGGACGTCCTTGCGAAAGCGCTCCGTCTCGGTCGTGACGAGCTGGTAGCGCACGGTGACGCCGACGAGAGCGCTCGAGGCGGCCGCGAGGAGGCCGAACGTGAGCGCGAGTCGAAGGGCGAGACGCAATCGAGGAACCTTGGTTCGAGACCGGGCGAGGGGAGAGCCCGAGCGGACGACAGGCTACCGCTTCGGAGCCCTCCCGGGAAAACGCCATGAGAGGCCGAGACATTCGCCGGTTGCCCATCCGTTCGTGTTGCCGTACGAAAACGCTCGATGAGACCGCTCTTCGCCGTCGTGCCTTGTGCGCTCGTGCTCGTTGGGCTCGTTTCGGCGTGCAGCGAAGACGCGACGCCGGCGACCGTGGCCGACGCCGGTGCCGAGGCGGCGGCCGATGCTGGCAAGTCCACGGACGACGGCGGACACGCCGGTCATGACGCGGGAACGGTCGACGCCGGGCCTCCGCCGATTCGCTGCACCGACGAGGAGCTCGCGGCGAACGACAAGACGGACGGCGGCGCGCTCGAGGTCACGTTCCTCACCACCGCCAATCCGAAGCAGTACGAGAACCGCTGCGCGACGGTGAAGGTCGGTGCGAGCCTGACGTTCTCCGGCAGCTTCAAGCAGCATCCGCTCCAGGCCGCTGGCGGCGACTCGCCGAACCCGATCCCGTACACGGCCGACGATCAGCCCGACAACAAGCTCGTCGTCGTCATGCCGAACGCGGGCACGTTCGGCTTCGAGTGCGAGTTCCATCCCAAACAGATGTTCGGGGCGATCCGCGTCGTGCCCTGAGCTCGATCGTCGCGCGAGGCGTGCGCTTCACACGCCGTGTTTCTTGATGAGCCGGTACAGGTACGTCCGTTCGAGTCCGGCTTCGCGCGAGGCCGCCGAGCTCGAACGGCTCGTGCGCAACATGAGGCGACGCAGGTACTCGCGTTCGCCGAGATCGATCCAGCGCTCTCGGAACTCCTTGAAGCCGATCAGGAACCACGGCTCGAGCGCGATGGGCAGCATTCGCCCGATGTCGGCCGCGGCGGGATCGTGCTTCGCGAGCGTCGGTAGCGCCGGGGTCTCCATCGTCCCGAGCTCGGGCTCGAAGCGGACACGTCGGAAATCGTCGGAGTCGGCCGCATCGAGATGTGCCGTCGCGACCGCGCGTACGAGGTCGCCCGAACGTAGACGCTCGGCATAGAGCGCGAGCTCGCGCACGTTGCCCATCATCCATGGGAGGCGTTCGAGATCGGCGATGAGCTGCGGCGTCGCGAGATGGGCCTGATCGCCGAGGAAGCGATGGAGCAACGGGACGAGATCGCCCTGGCGCTCGCGAAGCGGCGGGACGCGCACGGTCGCTCCGGCGACGCGGAAGTAGAGGTTCTCGCGAAACGCTCCCTGGTTCACGAGCCGGCGCAGATCGC
This sequence comes from Pseudomonadota bacterium, assembly GCA_023402175.1. Taxonomy (GTDB): domain Bacteria; phylum Myxococcota_A; class Polyangia; order Polyangiales; family Polyangiaceae; genus Labilithrix. Next base: position 27,202 of record JAEXCN010000049.1, read on the forward strand.
GCTGCGTCGTCACGATCACGCGAAAGACCTTCGCGTCGAGCGGCGGCGTGAGCTCGCGCTGCACCGCGAGCGGCAGCTCCGCGGGAGCATCGAGGACGAGCGTGCCGCCTTCTGCGTTGCTCAGCGCCTCTTCGAGCGTCTCGGCGATCTGCGATTGGTCAGGGAGCCCGGCGCACTCGACGACGACGAATGGGCTGCCGGCGCGGGATGATGCATCGTGGATGGCGCGCGCGAGCGCCTTCTTCCCCGTACCCGACTCACCCTCGATGATGATGGAGCTCTCGGTCTTCGCGAGGCTCGAGAGCGTCGCGAAGACGTCGCGCATCTGCGCGGACCAACCTTGGAGGTCGCCGAAGGATACCGGCCCGTTCGGGGGCGGATCGGCGAGCGGCTCCGGGTTGCCGTAGGCCACGGTCATGTCGGTCGTGCCGACGCGGATGACGGAGCCCGCGGGGACGCGCGCCTCGGTGACCTTCACTCCGTTGACGTACGTCCCGTTGCGGCTCCCGAGATCGCGCACCCAGAGGCCGTCGGGCTGCGGATCGAGCTCGAAGTGGAGCCGCGAGACGGCCTTGTCCGCGACGACGAGCTCGCAATGCACCGCCGAGCCGGCCGTGCGCGTCTCGCCCAGCTCGAGCGCATGGCTCCCCGCTGCGTCCGTCCACGTGAGCTGCGGGCGGGAACGCGGCACCCTCGGCTGGAGCTCGCGGATGTCCGTCGTCAAGCGTCCCGAAGCATACCTGCGTTCCGCGCGCGCCGATCAGGAAGGTGTCGCGGCCGAGCTCACTTCAGAAGTCGCCCGGACGAACAATCCGTCGCGGATATCAGGGCGCGGATCAGTGCCTCGGCGCCGAGCCCGATCCGGGCGGATGCGGCGCCGAGCTCGAGCCGTACGGATGCGCGGATCCCCATGGACGCGCCGCCGAGCTCGATCCCCAAGGATGCGGGGCGGACGACGATCCCGACGCGGAGGTCGGCGGCCGTGGCGGCTTGGGGGCCGAGGCCGAGGCCGAAGCCGCCGTGGCACTACCGGCTTCGGCAGGAGCGATCGCGAGGAGCAGGCACGGGAGCGCCGCGAAGACGAGGAGCGCGGGCAGGAGGAGAGAGCGACGCGTCATGGTTGAGTTCGACGGCCCGCGATGGGCCGCATTCACTCCGGCGTTTCAGTTCACGCCCGGATCCTTCGGCGGGACGAGGAAGAGCACGGTGCGCTTGTCGAGCTGGATGTTGCCCTGCACGCCGATGACGTCGACGAAAGCGTTGAAGAATTGCGGCTCGTTCGAAGGCGCGACGGTGCCGTTCTTGGCCGGAATGACCTCGAAGCAGACCTTCGTGCCGACGACCACGTTGAGGAAGGTGTCCTTGATGCCGTCGCCATCGCTGTCCCTCGCAGGGACGGCCGGGCAGCCGGCCGCGGCATTGCCTTCGTCCATCGCACGAAGTGCCTGGATGAATTTCGTCGCGTCGACGCCCTTCGGGTTCGTCGGATCGTTCGACGGGACCGCCTTCACGTCGTAAGCGGCGCCGACGCTGATCGCCTGGATCGCCTTCACGACGCCGGCGCTCACGCCGCTGCCGTCGGAGTGGAGGAAGTTGAGGCGGCAGCTGCCGGCGGGGCCGCTCGGGTTGCGTGCGCTGCCGTTCGTGCCCGTGCAGCACTTACCGGCGCCGCACGTACCGCCGAACGCGGACGGCGCCACGTTGCTGTTCGTCGCGTCCGAGAGCTCGTTCGCCTGTGCCTCGTCGCTCGATGTGATGTTGACGAAGAAGGCGTTGTTCGCGGTGAACGCTGCCTTGAGCGAGGCCATCGTCGGAGTTGCGAAGTTGTAGGGGACGTTGGTCTCGCTGTGCCAGCTGATGTCCGTGATGTTGACGACGACCGGCACCGATCCCGGCCGGAAGTCGACGGCGCCGAAATGACCGGGAGCCGGCGTCGCCGCGGGGACGCTGCCGCCCGACCAGTCGAGAGCTTCACCGGTCAGGATGTGCTGCATCGCCGGGATCTGCGCCTCGGGGTTGTCGCCGCCGCCGCCCGCCGCGTATTGGTTCACCGCCGCCTGGGCCGTCGCGAGCGTCGTCGTGATCTTCTGACGGACCTTGACCGGCCAGTCGGCTGGAGTGGGCGGGAAGAGCGGCGGCAGGCCCGACGAGGCCTTCGAGCCGTAGGGCGAGACCGGGTAGTCGCGGTAGTCGACGATCGCGAGGCCGACGTTCGGGATCGCGTTCTGCAGCTGGGCGAGGAGCGTGCCCGAGAGCGCCCCCTTCAGGTTGTCGATCGAGCCCTGCATCGAGCCGGTCGTGTCCATCGCGAACGCGACGTCGACCTGCTTGATGCTCGTGCCGAACTCGAGGACGTCGCTCTTCGGCGAAGGGTCTTGCTGGTACGGAACGACGAAGAAGAAGTCGCGCTGCGGCCCCGTCTTCCTCAGCTTCACGATCGTGAGCCGCGCGAGGCCCTGGCCGTCGGGCGTCGTCGCCTTCACCATCGTGCTCACGCCGAGCTTGTCGCCCGGGAGCATGTCGCTCGTCGTGAGCTGCGCCCCGGCGAACGTGCCGAGCGAGGGGTCATCGAGCTCGAGCTTCGCGATGGCCGATGCGTCCGTTCCCTTCGACGTCACCTTGTACGTGACGACGCCGGGCGTGGCGGGGCTCGTCGCGGAGTCGATGACGACCGTCGTGTTCTTCGGATCGAGCTGGACGTCGCCGCTCACGTCGCCGCCGAAGCCGCCGCTCGTGCCGCTCGTCCCGCTGCTGCTGCTCTGATCTCCAGGCGTGGTCGCCTCGGTCGCTTGCTCGTTGCCGTCGAAGCCGGAACGCGAGCTCGCTCCGCAGCCGACGGCCACGGTCATGAGCCCGCCGGTGGCGAGGACGAGAGAACGGAGTGTCGAGAGCCGCATGAGATCCTCCCTCTGCACGGGCGAATCATGAGCTTCGACGGCCGTAGTGAAGCATTTCAATTGCGTTTCAACACGAACAGCGGAGATAGCCGCGCACATGTGGGGCCCACGCGTGGACGGGACCGCGATCGCGACGGACGCGCCATCTGATACGGGCAGGAATGACAGCGAGATCGTGCCGCTTCCGCCGCGGACGCGTCGTGGTAGAGAGGGACCGAAATGGCCGCCGAAGCTGATCAGCCAGGGCTCGCAACGCCGGATCCCGCGCAGAGCATCGATCGCTCGCTCTCCGAGCTTCGCGAGAGCTTTTCCGCGCGCTTCCGGGCCGCTGCGACCGAGCAGGTCCTTCGTGACGAGAAGGCCAAGGTGCTCGGCAAGAAGGGCGACCTCACGGCGATCCTGAGCCAGCTCGGCAAGGCGCCGCCCGATCAGCGGAAGAAGATCGGCGAGCGCGTGAACGCCCTGAAGCAGGAAGTCGAGACCCGCTTCGAGGAGTGCCTCCGCGACCTCCGGAAGAAGGAGCGCGCCGCCGAGCTCGAGGGCCCGCCGTTCGATCTGACGCTCCCCGCGCGCCTCCCGTTCGCCGACGGCGGCCATCGACACCCGATCTCGCGTGTCCGCGAGGACGTCGTGAACGTCTTCCGGCAGCTCGGCTTCGCCGTCTTCGACGGGCCGGAGGTCGAGCACGAGGAGAACAACTTCGGGCTGCTCGGCTATCCGCCGGATCACCCCGCGACGGACATGCAGGACACGTTCTGGACGGACCGCAAGCTCCTGCTCCGCTCGCATACGTCGAACATCCAGGTCCGCGCGATGAAGTCGGTGAAGCCGCCGATGGCGTTCGTCGCGCCGGGCACCGTGTATCGCCGCGACGACGACGCGACGCACTCGCCGATGTTCCACCAGATCGAGGCCTTCCTCGTCGACCGGAACATCACGCTGGCTCATCTGAAAGGCGTGCTCGCCGAGTTCGCCGAGCGCATCTACGGGCCCGGCACGCCGGTGCGCCTCCGTCCGAGCTACTTCCCGTTCGTCGAGCCCGGCGCCGAGGTCGACGTGGGTTGTGTATTCTGCAAGCAATCCGACGGCACGCGTCCGGGCTGCAGCCTCTGCAAGCACACCGGATGGATCGAGATCCTCGGCTGCGGGATGATCCACCCGGTCGTGTTCGAGAACTGCGGGATCGATCCCGAGGAGTGGTCGGGCTTCGCGCTCGGCATGGGCCTCGAGCGCATCGCGCTGCTCCGGTACGGGATCCCGAACATCAAGCTGCTGTTCGAGAACGATCCGCGGTTCCTCGCGCAGTTCTAGGGCGCTTCGCCGTTCGCGCTCGGCGCGACTTCGGGCTCTTGGCTTCCGGCTCGAGATGCCGGGCTGCGGACTTCGTTCGCAAGCACGGCCTCGGCGGCGCGCGTCGTAGCAGCACGCTGGAGCCGCGGCGCCGCTGATCGACATCTTCACAGCGTAGATTCGGCCTCCGCTGCGGACGTGGTAAGGGACGGCGCATGAAGGCCTCGTACCGCTGGCTTCGTGAGCTGCTCCCGTCTCTCTCCGCGTCCCCGAAGGACGTCGCCGAGCGCTTCACGCATGCGGGCCTCGAGGTCGAGGGCGTCACGGAATACGGCGCGGGCACCGAGTCGTGCGTCGTCGTTCGCGTGGCCGGCGTTCGCCCGCACCCGACCAAGAGCGGTCTTCGGCTCGTCACCGTCGAGCGTGGCGCCGGACAGCAGCAAGAGGTCGTCTGCGGCGCGCCCAACGTGCCCGATCCGGGCGGGCTCGTCGTGCTCGCTCCGCTCGGCGCGCACTTGCCGGCGAAGAACCTGACGATCGCGGCGCGCGCGATCGGCGGCGTGACGAGCGAAGGCATGCTCTGTAGCGAGTCGGAGCTCGGCCTCTCGGAAGAGTCCGCCGGCATCATCGTGCTCCCGCCCGGAACGGCCGAGCCCGGGACGAAGCTCACTGACGCGATCCCGAACGCGCGCGACACCGTCTTCGAGATCGGCCTCACGCCGAACCGTCCCGACGGCCTCGGCCACATCGGCCTCGCGCGCGAGCTCGCAGCGCTGCTCGAGATCGGGTTCGACTGGCCCGACACGGGGAAGGTCGCGAAGACCGCCGACGTCGACGCTCGGGAGCTCGCGCTCGTCACGGTCGAGGACGCGGAGCGCTGCTCGCATTACGGCGCGGCGGGCGCGGTCGACGTCACGATCGGACCGTCGCCGCTCTGGCTCAAGTACCGCCTCCAGGCGCTCGGCGTGCGCTCGATCTCGAACGTCGTCGACATCACGAACCTCGTGATGCTCGAGTACGGCCATCCGATGCACGCGTTCGATCTCGACCGCGTGCGCCCGGATGCGAGCGGGAAGAAGCACATCCTCGTCCGCCATGCGAAGGATGGCGAATTGCTGAAGACGCTCGACGGCGTCGATCGCAAGCTCGTCTCCGACGATCTCCTCATCTGCGACGGGCAGGGGCCGGTCGCGCTGGCGGGCGTGATGGGCGGCGCGTCGAGCGAGATCCAGAACGATACGAAGCGCGTGTTCTTCGAGGTCGCGACGTTCGATCCGCGAGGCGTCCGCCGGACCGCTCGCCGTCATGGCATGCACACCGAGTCGAGCCATCGGTTCGAGCGTGGGATCGATCCCGGCGACGTCGCACGGGTGCTCGCGCGCTCCGTCGCGCTGACGACGACGCTCGCCGGCGGCGCCGCGGCACGCGGCCAGGTTCATGTGCAAGGTGCACACGTCGGCGGAGAGCCGCGTCCGATCGCGAAGCGCGTCGTCCGCTTCCGGCCGCAGCGCGTGCGTGAGCTCACCGGTGTCGATGTCCCTGCAGCGAAGGCCGTCGCCATCCTCGAGCGCCTCGGCTGCGAGGTCGGCAAGCCCGACGCCGGCGGCTCCAGCGAGGTGCTCGTTCCGACGCATCGCCCGGACATCGGTCGTGAGGCGGACCTCGTCGAAGAGGTCATCCGCGTCTACGGGATGGACTCGGTGCCCGCGGAGCTTCCGTCGATCCACGCCTCGCGCGACGTCGGCGGACGCGAGGAGCTCGCTCGCCGTGCGAAGGAAGTCTGCGCTTCGCTCGGCCTGTCGGAGGCGATCACGTTCAGCTTCACGTCCGAACGCGTCCTTCAGGTTCTCTCGGCGCCGTCCGCCGCCGTGCGGCTCGAAAATCCGATGGCCGAGCACCAGAACGTGCTCCGGACGACGCTCGTCGTCGGGCTGCTCGACGCGGTGAAGAACGCGCGCCGTCGCGGCGAGCGCGATGTCCGCGAGTTCACCGTCGGTCCGGTGTTCCTCGCGCCGAAGCCGGGCAGCGATCTCCCCGACGAGCGCCTCCGCGTGGCGTTCGCCATCGCCGGCGATCGTCCGGTGTGGCTCGAGAAGCCGAAGCCGCTCGATGTCTGGGACGCGAAGGGATACGCGATGGAGATGGCGCGGCGGATCTCGGGTAAGCCCGTCGAGGTGGTGCCCGCTACGGGATCGCGAGCGCCGGCGCATCTGCATCCGCGCGGCGCGGCGTTCGTGCAGGTCGGCGGCGAGACCGTCGGCACGTTCGGGCCGCTTCATCCGGATGCTGTCGACGCGCTCGAGCTCGACGGCGAGGTGCTCGTCTTCGAGATGGACCTCGAGCCGTTCGTCTCGGGCGCAGCGCTGCCTCGCTTCACGGCCATCCCGCGCTTCCCGGCGAGCGCGCGCGACGTGGCGCTCGTCGTGAAGGACGGCATCCCGGCAGGCGAGGTCGAGGCCGCCGTCCGCGCCGCAGCCGGCCCGCTCGCCGAAGCCGTGCGCCTCTTCGATCGCTTCGTCGGCGGCCAGGTGCCTCCGGGCCACGCGAGCCTCGCGTTCCGCGTCATCTATCGCTCGCCCGACCGCACCCTCACGGACGCGGAGGTCGACGCCGCGCACGCGAATGTCGTTGCGGCGGCCTCGTCGAAGTTCGGCGCCACGCTGCGGGCGTGACACGAAAGGTCGACGCGACGAACGGCCTCTCGTCGAGGGGCCGCTTGTTCTCGTCCGTCCGCGAAGCTCGTTGATGTAGGATCGGCAGCGTGACGGCCGCGCCCACGCCAGCGAAGGAGCACGAGCTCGTCGGCGCGATCCTCTCGCGCAAGTACCCGCTCAAGCGCGTCATCGGCTCGGGCGGGATGGGCACCGTCTTCGAGTCGACGAGCCCCGACGACGGCCGCGGTGTCGCGGTGAAGCTTCTCGCGGTCGACCACCGAGAAGACCCCGACGTGAAGGGCCGCTTTCTCGAGGAGGGCCGCACCTGCCAACGGCTCATCCATCCGAACATCGTGCGTGTGTTCGACGTCGCCGAGGCCGAGGACGGGACGCCGTACATCGTGATGGAGCTGCTCGAAGGCGTCCCGCTGAGCGCTTACACGCGCGCCAGCGTTCGCGTGCCCATCGTCCAGGCGGCTGCCATCCTGCAGGGCATCCTCGCAGGCCTCGGCGCCGCGCATGCGCAAGGGATCGTCCATCGCGATCTGAAGCCGGAGAACGTCGTCCTCTCGCGCGAGCCGACCGGAACGTTCACTGCCAAGATCCTCGACTTCGGGATCGCGAAGGTGATGGACGCCGCGGGCGGGATGGGCTCGAAGACGCGCACCGGCGTGCTGCTCGGGACGCCGGCATACATGAGCCCCGAGCAGATCAAGAACGCGAAGGACGTCGACGCGCGCTCCGATCTCTGGAGCGCCGGCGTGATGCTGTACGAGATGCTCACCGGCCGCGTCGCCTTCCCCGCGCCGACGGAGTACGCCCGCCTCTCGGCGGTATTGAACGCGACGCCGCCGCCGCTCGAAGCGATCGATCCGCTGCTCGGTCGTCTATCGGCATTCGTGCAGCTCGCGATGCAGAAGGATCGCGCGCAGCGTTACCAGTCTGCGCTCGAGATGGCGCGAGCGCTCGCGGGGGCGATGGGCACGGAGTCGACGACGTCCGGCCCGGCGCCGATCAGCCAGCTGCCGAACATCCCGAGCGTGTGGATGCCGATGCAGGCGTCGCCCGCGGCGCTGAGCGGACCGGGAACACACGCTCCGTCGACGACGGTCGTCGTGGTGCAGCCACCGGTGACGCTCCCAGGTACGGAGCCTGCCAAGGGACCGGGCGGCACGCTCGCGAGCCCCGCCGGGCGCTCCATAACGGACGCGCCGCCACGCGTCGCGATCGCGGCGCAGGGAACGCTTCCTTCCGAGAACCTGCCGATGTTCAGCGCGCCGTCCGGGCGCCGCGGCGTCGCGCCGTGGGCGGTCGTCGTGCTGGTGGTCGGAGCGCTGCTCGCAGGCTTCCTGCTCGGCCTCGCCACCGCTCGGCTCTGAGCGTGAATCTGCGTTCGCCCAGCGTCTGCGTCTGCCGCTGCCTGAGAGGCGAGTGCGAGGAGAGTCTGCGGGTGTCCGCTGCCTGAGAGGTAGTGCGAGGAGAGTCTGCGGGTGTCCGCTGCCTGAGAGGTAGTGCGAGGAGAGTCTGCGGG